>PWLI01000111.1 GCA_003559415.1 Clostridiales bacterium
CATATGATTCGGCCGCATTTTCAACAGGTCCAACACATCCTGCTCGCTGAGCAAACCAAAATCCACAGCGTTGAGTATTTCATCCAGCACCACCAGGTTGTAATCCCCTGCCAGCGCCAACTTGCTGCGGTTTAACGCCAGGGCTGTGTATTGCCGGTCAAATTCCGTCGCTCCATCCTTGGGCACAAAACAATTTCCACAGGCCAAGCAGTTGCTTTCTCCCTGCTTGATCAGCGAGTTGTGGCTGCATACCCGGCCATACTGAAACACTTCAACCCCGGGTTTGAGACGACACAACGTGTCCAGTTCTCCGTAATAGTTGCTGCCCTTCATATACTGAATCAGCGCCGCCTTGTTTCCGTGGCCCAGCGCCCGGATAATCTGGCCGATGGCGGCAGTGGTTTTGCCCTTTCCATCCCCGGTATAAACTTGTACCAGACCCCGTTCAATCATCTTCATCTTCTCCTTCCGCCTCTTCCACCTCTTTTTGCCGTCGCTTCATGTAGGCGGAGAAATCTTTAAACTCACGGATGAAGACCAGCACCGCCATAATAATTGCCGCCCAGAACAGCACCAAAAACACCTGGCCGGCCGTGGTATGCCCCAGCTCCTGGAGCAACTGGGTCAATCCCTGCAACACCAGCGCCACACCAAAGGCAGCCAGGAATTTCCTCTGCTTGCGGTAACTGAGCCAAAAAAGGATGGCCGCCAGCGCCAGGTCGATATACAAAAAACCCCACCGGCCCAATAAAGAAACTACTGGTTCAAACACCGTAACACCTCCGTCACTGCTGAAAATCGTTTATCAGGTTGCGAAAGGCCTGGGTCTTGGTTTTGCCGTCGGTATGCCAGACCACTATCTGATCCACCAGCGCCGAACAACAGCGCCGTTGTTCCCTGGTAACAGAAATCCGGCCAATGGCGGGCAGTGGAGTCGAAGTCAAGCGCCGGATGATGCCCAGCGTATCCGCCGCCACCGGCAACCCCCGCTCATCGCTGCACTTGGCACAACATATGCCGCCTTCCAGCCAGTTGAGGCGTCCCTGGGCCGTCTCAGCGCCGCACAACACACACTGGCTCCACACCAGCCCGTAGCCCAACAGCGACAGGAACTGCAACCGAAAGGCATCGAAAACCAGGCTGTCGGCAGGATGGTTGTCCAACATCTCCAGGTAACTTCTGGTCAGGTCAAAGGCAGCATGTTCTCCCCCCGCCTCTGCCACCGTCAACTTAATCAGTTCCATGGCCGAAAGGGCGGCAGTGCAGCGAACCAAGTCGGTTCGGATGCGGGAATAGGACTTTACGATATCTGCCTGACGTAAAATCGGCAGTGAATAAGCTGTGGAAATAATATACCTGCCCAACACAAAGGGCTGGACAGCTGCTGAATTGCGGCTCTTGGTTTTACGGGCACCCTTGGCCACAAACCTCACCAAATCTCCGTTGCTGGTAAAGGCATTGACCACCTGGTCCGACTCGCCCAGGGCAAACCCGTCAACAACCAGCGCCAAAACTTTTTCTTCCCGGCTCATTTATACCCCATCCAACGCAGCTGGTTGGCATCCCGCCGCCAATTTTTCTTCACCTTGACCCAGAGTTTAAGGTGAACACGGGTTTCCAGCAACTCCTCCAATTGCTTGCGGGCAGCCATGCCGATGGATTTAAGCATCTGTCCGCCCTTGCCAATGGCTATTCCCTTATGGGAATCTTTTTCCACCACCAGAGTGGCTTCTATGGTCACCGCATCCGGCTGCTCATCAAAACGCTCAATCTCCACCGCCACACCGTGGGGCACCTCGTCCTCCAGCAGGCCAAGGGCCTGTTCCCTGATCATTTCTCCGGCCAGAAACCGCATATCACAGTCCATCAGTTGGTCTTCAGGGTAAAGGGGTGGGCCCGGGGGCAGCAAGGGGATAAGCTCTGCCAGGAGAGTGTCAACATTATACCCGGTAACTGCAGAAATCGCGATGGCCGCCAGACATCCCGGAATCTGTCGGCAGCTTTCCAACAGTTTTTCCACTTTTGACTCATCAACCAGGTCGGTCTTGGTAACTGCCATCACCAATGGCCTGTCGCCGGGCAGCTGCCCCGGCTCAGGGAACTGAGGCCGGGTTGCATCCACCAAGTAGAGCAAGGCATCGGCGTCCACTGCCTGGCGCCAAGCTTCCTTCATCATAAACTCGCCCAGTTTGTTTTTCGGTTCGTGCAACCCCGGCGTATCCACCAACACCACCTGGTAGTCGGGGCCGGTAAGGATGCTGCGGGTATGCATCCGAGTTGTTTGGGGCTTATTGGATGTGGCCAGCATTTTTGTGTTCATCAGAAAATTAATCAACGTAGACTTTCCCGCGTTGGGCGGGCCCAGCACTGCTACAAATCCGCTTCTAATTGTTCCCACCCCTTACATGTTGGCCTTGGAAAAGGCTTCTGGCAACAGTTGCTCCACTGTGCGTTCCTTGCCCTCTCCCCGGCTGTTGACCAGGAAAATTTTTGTTTCCTGATCAAAAAATTCCTCCATAACCTGGCGGCATGCCCCACAGGGGGCCGCAGGGTCATCTCCTCCCACCGCCACAGCCAGGGCGGCAAACTTCACATGGCCCTGGGAAACAGCACTGATTATTGCAGCGCGTTCTGCGCAAATTGTCATGCCAAAGGAAGCGTTTTCCACATTGACACCGGTAAAAATTTCTCCCGATGCAGTCAATACAGCGGCGCCGACGCCATAGCCAGAGTAGGGTGCATAGGCGTTTTTCCGGGCCGCCAGTGCTGCGGATACCAGCTTTTCTTTGTCAACTCTCATCCTTATCTCTCCCTCACTGAGGGGTCTTCCCCGGCAGCGTTAATACATCAACATCTGTGATTTCCACATACAAGTGCCACATAACCTGTTCCAACAGCAGGCG
>PWLI01000137.1 GCA_003559415.1 Clostridiales bacterium
ACCTCTACTTCAACCGGAAAATCACCGGAGCGCTGGTGGGCGTCCAGCCCTTTGGCGGGTTCAACATGTCGGGAACCTGTGCCAAGGCCGGCGGGCCCGACTACCTGCTGCTCTTCACCCAACTGAAAATTGTTGTGGAAAGATACTAAGAAAATAAGCCCGGAAAACCGGGCTTATTTTTATGAATAATACTATTCGCTGCCCCAGTCAAGATAGCGCCGATAGACGTCGGGGCGCATTTCAGAATATATCTTTGTATCACTGGTGCGACGCATTTCTTCCAGGGCGGCCATGTCCCATTGGGCGACAATCATTTCTTCCTGGTCGGGGGTGGCGGTTGCGGCCATAATCCCGGAATAATCGGCGGTCAGATCCAGGGGTGCGATGATGGAAGAGGGGCCGGTGTAGGGGTCGGTGTATTTTTTGCTTACATCGTTTTTCCCCACCAGGCAGCTGTGCATGCCGTAGGTCTGATTGTCCTGGCAACGGGCCCAGGCGCCGGCCCGGATTTTGTGCCAGATCAGGTCGCCGGGGCAGGCGGAGACGTTTATCAGGGCCTTTGCGCCCTTGAGGGCCATTACCCGGGACACTTCCGGAAACATCCCCTCGTAGCAGATGACCACACCGATGGTTCCAAATTCGGTGTCAAAGAGCTGGATATCGTCGCCGGGCAGGCAAAGATGGGTGTCCTCGATGTAGAGATGAATTTTATTCTGACGGCCCAGGCAGCTGCCATCGGGTGCGTAAACATAGGATGCGTTGACGATTTTCCCGGTGTCCGGGTCGGGCACATAATTGCTGCCGGCAACGACATAGAGGTTGTGCTCCTTTGCGGCGCCGGCAAATACCCTTTGGTATGATTCCAGCAGCTTGGAACCGTTCTTTTCCACTTCTTTTTGAAAGGTTTTGGCGATGTCCTGCATGCCGCTGATTTTGTCCATGCCGGCGGCGAGAAACCTTTTGCCGGCCTGGCCAAGCCTGCTTTTGGGCACGTCTTCGCTATAGGCGGCGGTCAGGGCCTTGACCAGGGGTTTTGCCATGAATTGTGTGACCAGCATGGCTCCGCAACCTTCGGGATAGGCGATGAGGCGACAGCCCTGTTCCTTTGCCTCGGCGGCGAATTTATAAACATCAGCGCCAAAACTGTCTTCATCGGGGTGAATCTTGACTTTTTGTTGGACACATGCGACTTTTACCATATCGTTCCTCCGTTCCAATTTGCTTACTAAACAATACTTTCTTTGCAGGCAAAATCCTCTTTTTGGCCAGGGATTTTCTGTTTGCCGATGATTTTCACCCGTTGCTGTGGTAATATGAAAACCGGGGTGAAGTGAGATGAAACAAAAAAAGCTTGCCATGACCTACCTGCGCTGGGCCCTGATTGCCCTGGCCATTATTGCTGCTGTGGCGCTGTTGGTGATTTTTCGCCAATCCTTCCTGGCGGTGCTGTCTCCCTTTATAGTGGCGCTGGGCATTGCTTACATACTGAATCCCGTGGCCCAATGGCTGCAGCGGTACAAGATACCACCCCTGGTTTCGGTGCTGATAATCTATGTCTTGTTTTTCGGGCTGGTCACGTTGCTGTTGGTGCTGATCATTCCGGTGGTCATTGAAGAGGTAAAACAGCTTATTGACCAAATCCCCAAGTATATTGAAACGGCCAAGGACTTGTTGGCCCGGGTTAACGAGGCCTTCGGGCGCCTGGAGCTGCCCGAGTCTGTCCAGGAGGCGTTGGATGCCGGACTTAAAAATCTGGAGAAGTGGTTGCTGGACAGCCTGACCCGCATTCCCGGCATGACCACCAACCTGGCCCGGGGCGTTTTCAACATCTTCCTGGTGCTGATCCTCACCTTTTACTTCATCAAGGATTTTATCGCCATCCGCCGGGGATTTTTCAGCCTGGTTCCGGACAAAAACAAGCCCAAGGTGCGCAAAATTTACACTGAAATTGACAGCAGCCTGGGCAGCTATATTCGCGGCCAGCTGCTGGTCTGCTCCATCATCGGCCTTTCAACCTATATCGGGCTGTTGCTGCTGGGAGTGGATTTCGCCCTGATTTTGGGCATCATTGCCGGCATAACCAATATTATCCCCTACTTCGGCCCCTTTATCGGGGCGGTGCCGGTGATAATCGTCGCCCTGCTGACCTCGCCGCTGCTGGCCCTGAAAGCGGCGCTGGTCATGACTGCCATCCAGCAGGTGGAAAGCCACTTCATCTCCCCCCAGATTCTCGGCAAGAGCGTGGGGCTGCATCCGGCGCTGGTGATTTTGGCCCTGATTGCCGGCGGCCAGTTCTTCGGCATCATGGGAATGATATTGGCAGTGCCCACTGCGGCAGTTATCCGCATCCTGGTCCACAATCTCTGGCTGGCCCGGGAGCAGTCAGAAGCTTGACAGCTTCATACCCCGGGGCTATAATTGGATAAACAGTCGCTGAGGGAGTCAGCTGTGTTTGCAGGCCCCAGAGAAAAGCCGGTTGGTGCAAGGCTTTGCCGCCAAACATGGCAGCCGCTCCTGAGACGGGGACGATGAGTCCCACGGGTGGCCCCGTTACCGGCCATACGAGTTGACCGGCCCAGCCGGTAAACAAGGTGGTACCGCGGTGAACCCGTCCTTGTCAGGATGGGTTTATTTTATTCCAAGGAAGGTGAGTGGCATGAAGGGAGAAGAAATCCGTCGCAGGTTTCTGCAGTTTTTTGCCGACAAAGGGCACACCGTTGTGCCCAGTCACAGCCTGGTGCCCAACAATGATCCCAGCCTTTTGCTGATTGGGGCAGGCATGGCGCCGCTCAAGTCATACTTCACCGGGGCGGCAACCCCCGGCAACAAACGCATGGCCAGCTGTCAGAAGTGTGTGCGCACCGGAGACATTGAAGAGGTGGGCAGGACTGCCCGTCACCATACTTTTTTTGAAATGCTGGGCAACTTTTCCTTTGGCGATTATTTCAAAAAAGAGGCCATTGCCTTTGCCTGGGAATTTTTGCTGGAGCATCTGGATCTGGACGCCCAGCGTCTGTGGGCATCGGTGTTTGAAGAGGATCAGGAGGCATGGGACATCTGGCATGAGCACATTGGCCTGCCGGAAGGACGCATCGTCCGCCTGGGCAAAAAGGACAACTTCTGGGAAATAGGTGTCGGCCCCTGCGGGCCCTGTTCGGAAATCTACTATGACATGGGTGCCGAGCATGGCTGCGGCA
Source organism: Clostridiales bacterium (assembly GCA_003559415.1). Taxonomy (GTDB): domain Bacteria; phylum Bacillota; class Proteinivoracia; order UBA4975; family PWLI01; genus PWLI01. Next base: position 3,198 of record PWLI01000137.1, read on the forward strand.
AGGAAGACTGCCAGCCCGGGTGTGACTGTGACCGCTACCTGGAGATTTGGAACCTGGTGTTTATCCAGTTTGACAAAGACCAGCAGGGCAACTACAATCCCCTGCCGGCGCCCTGCATCGACACTGGCATGGGCCTGGAACGCATGGCCGCAGTTATGCAAGACGTGGTGAGCAACTATGACACCGACCTGGTGTTTCCCCTGATTGAGCATTTTTCCCGCTTGACCGGGGCAGACTATAACGACAAAAAATACACCGCATCGCTGCGCATCATCGCCGATCACCTGCGGTCGGTGGGCTTTATGCTGGCTGATGGAATATTGCCCGGCAATGAAGGCCGGGGCTATGTCGTCCGCCGATTGTTGCGCCGGGCGGTGCGCCACGGCATGCTCTGTGGCAGCAAGGAGAGTTTCCTGCACACCGGCGTGGACACTTTGGTGGAAATGTTCGCCGGGTTTTACCCCGAGCTGGAGGAAAACAAGCAACTGATCTCCGCCACCGTCAAGGCGGAGGAAGACAGGTTCTTTGCCACCGTTGAACAGGGCATGGACCAGTTGAACAAATACCTGAAAAATCTCTCCCAGGGGGACAAGCTGCCCGGGTCGGAAGCCTTCCGCCTCTATGACAGCTGTGGGTTCCCCCTGGAGCTGACGGAAGAGATTGCCGCCGAGCGGGGTGTTGAAGTGGACCATCAGGGGTTTGAGCAAGCCCTGGAGCAACAGCGCCAACGGGGCCGGGCTGCCCGGGGACAGACCGACGGCATGGCGGCCGACAAACTGAAAGCGCTGCTTGGCCAACTTCCCTCCACAGTTTTCAGCGGGCATGAAAGATGGGCTGACGAAGTTGCAATACTGGCCATCATTGCCCATGGGGCGAAACAACAGCGGGCTGAAACCGGACAACAGTTGTTTGTTGTGCTGGACCGCTCCCCCTTCTATGCCGAAGGCGGCGGCCAGGTGGGAGATAAAGGCACCATTTCCGGCGAAGGCTTTGTGCTGAATGTTGAAGATGTTACTGATTATGACGGCATTCATATCCACCATGTCACCGTCAGCCAAGGTGAGGTTGCGGTGGGAGCCAAGGCCCGGGCGGAAGTCTCTTCCCGGCGCCGGGCCATCGAGGCCAACCACACCGCCACCCACCTGCTGCACAAGGCGCTGAAAGAGGTGCTGGGCAACCATGTGCGCCAGGCCGGGTCGCTGGTGGAGGACAAGCGCCTGCGCTTTGACTTCACCCACAGCACCCCCGTTTCTCCGGACCAACTGCGGCAGATTGAACAAAAGGTAAACAGCCTGGTGGCTGCCGACTTGCCGGTAGGCAGCGAGAATATGGCCCTGGATGAGGCCAAGTCCCAGGGGGCGGAGGCGCTGTTTGGCGAAAAATATGCCCAAGATGTCCGGGTGGTCAAGGTTGGCGACTACAGCATGGAGCTCTGTGGCGGCACCCACGTAGAGAGCACCGCCCGGGTCAGGGGATTCAAGATATTGTCGGAAACCGGCATCGGGTCCGGGCTGCGGCGGATTGAGGCAGTTACCGGCGATGGCGTGTTGCATCTTTTGGATGAGGCCGACCAACTGTTGGATGAGGCAGCTGCTGCTGCCAAAGTCAGCCGGGAAGCTCTTCCCCAGCGAATCGGTGAAATGAATTCCCAGCTGCGGGAGGCCAAGCAACAGGTGGAGCGTCTGCAGGCCAAGTTGCTGTCTGTGGAAACAGGCAATATGGATTCTCAAGTTGTCGATGTGGAAGGGATTGCTGTGCTGGCCCGTCAGGTGGATACCGTGGACATGGCAGCGCTGCGCAATCAGGCTGAGATGCTGCTTTCCCGGCTGGGCCAGGGTGTTGTGCTGGTGGCAGCCGTGGCAGGCGACAAGGTAAACCTGGTGGCGGTGGTCAGCAAGGACTTGGCCGGCAAGCGGGTCAACGCCGGCAAACTGGTGGGCAGCGCCGCCAAGCTGGTTGGCGGCGGCGGTGGCGGCCGTCCCGACATGGCCCAGGCCGGGGGGCGCAACCCGGAAAAGGTTGATGAAATGCTCAAACAGGTGCCCGAGCTGGTTCGGGAGCAGCTGTAGCGGCTTAACAGTAATTGTTACAACTAACAAACAAGGGAATTTAACTTGCAATTGCCGGAATAAGTAGTTAAGATGATTACAAGGGGGGTCGGTAATGCTATGAAAGACAACACCCAAGACACCATGAAGTTCCCGATTCCTGCAGATGATGGCAATGAAACCCGGGAGGTTCTGCTGGAGGTCTGCAAGGCGTTGGAAGAAAAGGGCTACAATCCAATAAACCAAATTGTGGGGTACTTGATTTCTGCTGACCCTGCTTACATCACCAGCCACAACAATGCCCGCAACCTGATACGCAAGTTGGAGCGGGACGACATTCTTGAAGAACTGGTTGGGTACTACCTGCAGGGCGTGAAGTAGGTGGCAATTGCCAGCACCACCCTGGCGGGACTGAATGTAACCCGCCTGGGTTTTGGAACCTTGTCCATCAGCCCCCTTCAAAACTCCGTCTCGTCGGAGTCGGGGGCTGAATTGTTATGTTACGCATGGCACAAGGGCATCAGGTTCTGGGACACGGCAGAGCTCTATGAAAATTACCCGGTGCTGCGCAGGGCGCTGGAACGCCTGCCCGCCAGGCCGGTGATAGCTACAAAAACCTACGCCTGGACTGCTGCCCAGGCTCAAAGGAGCTTTCAGGATGCCTGTCGCCAGCTGGGTGTGGACTCAATAGACATCATGTTGCTCCACGAACAAAGCGCCCACACCCTGCCCGGCCACATGGAGGCCCTGGAGTGGCTTGTTGATGCCCGTGGCCGCGGCCTGGTTGGCGCGGTGGGCGTTTCCACCCACAGCGTGGCCTGTGTGCAGGCTGCTGCCCGTCTGCCCCAGGTGGAAGTGATTCACCCGATATACAACCAACAGGGCATCGGGATTGTGGATGGCAGCGCTGCCGACATGGCCCGGGAACTGGAGGCGGCACACAAACAGGGGATTGGGATTTACGGCATGAAGGTGCTGGGCGGGGGAACGCTGTACCGGCAGCCCCGCCAGGCGCTGGAGCACGGATTCAGCCGCCCCTGGATGGACAGCGTGGTTGTGGGCATGGCCACCCGGGCGGAAGTTGATTACAACAGCGCGGTGGCCGCAGGCCGGGATGTGACCCGGCAGCTGGCAGATGCGGTTGTTGCCAGGCCCCGCAGGCTGCAGGTGGCAACCTGGTGCCAGGGGTGCGGAAATTGTTTGCCCGCCTGTCCCCAGCAGGCCCTGGGTGTTGTGGGACCAAGGGTGGAAGTGGACAGCGAAAAATGTATTCTCTGTGGTTACTGCAGCCGCAGTTGCCAGCACATGTGCCTGAAAATAATTTAAGGGGGAAACCCTGTTGAGAATAATGGCCCTGGATGTGGGTGAAAAAAGAATTGGCGTGGCGGTTTCCGATCCGTTGGGCATTACCGCCCAGGGCCTCAATGTCCTGGAGCATGACAGCTCAGTGTTTGACAGGTTGGTTGAGTTGTGCCGGGACTACCAAGTGGGCCAGTTGGTTGTGGGCTTGCCGCTGAACATGAACAGCACCCATGGCCCTGCTGCCCAGGCGGCCATGGACTTTGCCGCCCAGGCGGCTGAGGCCACCGGTTTGCCGGTGGCGCTGGAAGACGAACGCCTGACGACTGCTGCGGCCCAGCGACTGATGATTGATGCCGATGTCCGGCGCAGCAAGCGGCGGCGCAAGGTGGACACCATGGCGGCAGTGATGATATTGCAGTCTTTTATGCAAAGGAGAGAGTTTCGTGAGTAAAGACAAAAGGCTGGTACATCTGTATAATGAAGAAGAACAAAAGGTGGTTCAATTTATTGAGTATAAGCGTTTGCAGGTTCAGGGGCGCTCCTATGTGCTGTTGCAACCGGAAGACGACTTGGAACAGTTGGTCCCCTTCCGCGTAGAAACAGTCCGGGACGGGGATGAGGAAGAAGAAGTGTTTGTATACGTGGTGGAACAGCAGGAGCTGGATGCCCTGGAGACGGCCTGGAACAAGCTTCACTCATGAGGTGGATAAAATGAAGCAAAAAACTCCCCGCACGGGGATGCAAAAACTGCGTCTGGTTTTGACCTGGGCGCTGGTGTTTGTGCTGGTGCTGGCCCTGGCCGGCGGCACGGCAGCCTGGTTGGGCCTGTCCTATTGGGAAGACATGAAGGCTCCCGTTGCTGCAGAGGGAGATGACTACATCATCACCATCCCCCGGGGCGCCAGCAGCTCCCGCATAGGAGAAATTTTGGAAGAGGCAGGGATTATCAACAGCGCCCTGGTCTTCCGCTTTCACCTGCGCTTCAATGACTTGGACGGGAAGATACAGGCGGGCAACTATGTCCTCAGCCCGGTGATGAGCATGGAAGAGGTTATTGAAAAGTTGCTCAAGGGCGATGCGGTGTTCGAAACGGTGCGTTTCACCGTTCCCGAAGGGCTGTTTTTGACCGACATTGCCACGCGCCTGGAGGACAGGGGCCTGGTGGACGCCCAGCGATTTATCCAATTGGCCAACGACCTGGACCTGTGGGACTATTGGTTCATTGACGAAATACCCCCGGGCCTGGATTACCCCCTGGAAGGGTATCTATTCCCCAACACCTATGAAGTTTTTGCTGATGTTGAGGATATGGAAAAAGAGATAATCAGGCTCATGCTCCGCCAATTTGACCGGGTGTTCACCCAGGAGTGGCGTGACCGGGCAGAAGAGATGGGCATGACCGTTCATGAAATAGTGACCATGGCTTCCATTGTGGAAAAGGAAGCTGTGGTGGCCCATGAACAGGCCAAAATTGCCGGCGTGTTTTACAACCGCCTGGACAGGGATCTCTGGCCCCGCCGGGTGCTGGAATCCTGCGCCACCGTCAACTATGTGCTGGGCACCTTTTCCCGGCAACCGACGCTGATTGAACTGGAAATAGACTCGCCATACAACACCTACCGCAATCCCGGTTTGCCGCCGGGCCCCATCGCCGCCCCTGGCAGGGGAGCTTTGGAAGCGGCCCTTTACCCGGACAGGGAGAAACCGTATCTTTACTTCCGGGCCAAGGGTGACGGCAGTGGAGAGCACAACTTCAACTTCACCTTCTCCCAACATCAACGGAACGAATCGGGCAACTAGCGGAGGGGGAACTGACATGGCGATGAAACCGGAATTGCTGGCTCCCGCCGGCGACTTGGAAAAACTGCGCACTGCTATTGCCTATGGCGCCGATGCTGTCTACCTGGGCGGCCAAAACTTCGGCCTGCGGGCGGCAGCAGGCAACTTTGACGAATCCCAGCTGTTGGAAGGTCTTTACCATGCCCACAGCCACGGGGTTCGTGTCTATGTGACGCTGAATATATTTGCCCGCAACCACGACCTGGAGCCCATGGCCCAGTACGCCAGCTGGTTGGCCGCTGCCGGGGTTGACGGGGTGATTGTGGCGGATGCCGGTGTGTTGCGGGCTGTCCGGCGCTGTTGCCCTCAGCTGGAAGTCCATGTCAGCACCCAGGCCAACTGTTCCAACAGGGAGTCTGCCGCCTTTTGGCATGAGGCAGGGGCCCGGCGGGTGGTGGTGGCCCGGGAATGCTCGCTGGCGGAAATAGAAGAAATCCACCAACACTGTCCGGTGGAGCTGGAGGCCTTTGTCCACGGTGCCATGTGCATGGCTTGGTCAGGCCGTTGCCTGATCAGCTCCCACCTGGTGGGCCGCAGCGCCAACCGGGGCGACTGCGCCCAACCCTGCCGCTGGCAATACCATCTCGTTGAACAACAGCGCCCCGGCGAATACATGCCGGTGGAAGAGGACAGCCGGGGGACTTACATATTTAATGCCCGGGATTTGTGCATGCTGCCCCATATCGGCAAGCTGGCAGCTGCCGGAGTGACCGGGTTTAAAATCGAAGGCCGGATGAAGAGCGTTCACTACCTGGCAACGGTGGTCAATGCCTATCGGGTGCACATAGACAAGTGGTGGCGCGACCCGGAGAACTTTGCAGTGGAAGAGGTTTGGCTGGAGGAGCTGGCCGCTGCCAGCCACCGCCCCTGGTCCACCGGATTCTACTTCGGCGACCCCGGGCCCGAAGGTCAGCACACCGATGACTCCCAGTACCGCCGCTTTGCAGACTTTGTCGCCGTGGTCAGGGGCTGGGACAAGGGGCGCCTGTTGCTGGAGCAGCGCGGCAAGTTCGCTGCAGGCGAAAGACTGGAACTGGTAGTGCCCGGCAGTCTGCCCCGGCCCCTTGAGGCGAATAAAATTACAGACAATGAGGGGACACCGGTGCAGGAGGCCCCCCACGCCCAGCAACAATTGTGGCTGGACTGGCCGGAACCTGTGCCGGAGTTTACCGTGGTCAGGAGGCGGAAAACATGACAAAACCACCGCTGTTAATTGGCATTGCCGGCGGCACCGGTTCAGGCAAGACTTCAGTCACCCGGGCCATTGTCCAGGGGTTGCCGTCGGACAGCGTGGCTGTGTTGGAGCACGACAGCTACTACAAGGATCAAAGCCACCTGAGCTTTGAAGAACGCCTGGAAACCAATTACGACCACCCCTTCGCCTTTGACACCCCATTGCTTATTGAACACCTGCAACAGCTTCTGGCAGGAAAGACCATCGACAAGCCGGTTTACAGCTTTGTGAACCACACCCGCCTGCCGGAAACGGAAGAGGTGGCCAGCCGGCCGGTGATCATCCTGGAAGGGATTCTCATCCTGGAGGACAAGAGAATCCGCCAGCTGCTGAATATAAAACTCTATGTGGACACAGACCCCGACGTGAGGATAATTCGCCGCATACTGCGAGACATCCGGGAGCGGGGACGGACTTTGGAGTCGGTTGTGGAGCAGTACTTGACAGTGGTCCGCCCCATGCATATGCAGTTTGTCGATCCCACCAAGCGCCACGCCGATGTTATAATTCCTGAAGGCGGTCAAAACACCGTCGCTATAGACATTCTTGTTTCAAAAATAAGGCACATGTTGGAACAGCCAGAGTAATCGGTGCATAATCCCTGCCTCCCTGCATATAGTACCCAGGGAGGGAGCATAATGGACATGGAACAACATCTGTTGGGCCTGGTGCCTGACGAGGACTGTACCGCCACCCGGGCGGAACAAGCGGTGTTGGCCGGCCATGTGCTGGGGGTGCTGAACACCTTGCCCCGCCGCCAGCGCCTGGTGCTGATCCATCGCTTTGGGCTAAGAAACCATCCGCCCCTGACCCAGCAACAGGTGAGCAGAAAAATGGGCATATCCCGTTCCTATGTTTCTCGCCTGGAAAAGAAAGCTGTGGAAACGCTGCGCAGTTTGTTGCAGATATAGACAACATATGAACCAACACTTGCCTGCCGGAGGTGCTTTATGTGCAAAAAACTCACCCCTGATGTGTATGTGAAAAGCATTTATCAAATTGATTTCAACAAGCTGAAAAAGAAGGGCATAACGGCGATAATCACCGACCTGGACAACACCTTGGTGGCCTATGACCAGGACTACCCCTGCGATCAGCTCCGGGACTGGTTTGCCAGCCTGGAGCAACATGGGTTTTCGGTGGCGATTGTGTCCAACAACGCCCCGGAACGGGTGGGCAAGTTCGCCACCGCCCTGGAAGTGCCCGCTTTCCCCAAGGCCATCAAACCCCGCCGCAAGGCATTCCGCAAGGCCCTTGATGCTCTGGGCGTCGACGCCCGGCAGGCTGCCGTGGTGGGTGACCAGGTCTTTACCGATGTGCTGGGAGGCAATCGGATGGGGCTGTTTACCATCCTGGTGGTTCCTGTCAGCAAAAAGGACTTTTTCGGCACCAAGATTACACGCAAGTTCGAGCTGTTGGTGTTGCGCCGCCTGAAGCTTCAGGGCTTGACCGACAGCCCTGATGATCCATAGTTTCGGACGAGGTTTTGGAGGTGCCCCATGGCAGGGACAGTTTATCTTTTGGGCAGTGGCATAGGGCAATCCCTGTCTCCGGCAATCCACCGGGCAGCTTTTGCCGCCGCAAATTTGCACTGGCAATACAAGCTGCTGGACACAAACCCGGCCAACCTGGCGCAAGCCATGGAGCGAATCCGTGGCTCCCGGGGCGCGAATGTTACAGCACCCTTCAAGCAGAAAGTGTTGCCGCTCCTGGACCAGGTTGACCCCGAGGCCGCCAGCTTGGGGGCGGTGAACACCATTGTGGTTCAAAAAGGAAAGCTTTGGGGGTACAACACCGATTTGACAGGGCTGGAAAGAGATTTCCAGCGCCTGAAAATTGCCCCCCA
>PWLI01000138.1 GCA_003559415.1 Clostridiales bacterium
CCTCTCCGGGAAAATGGAGCCGACGATCGGACTTGAACCGATAGCCTGCTGATTACAAGTCAGCTGCTCTGCCAATTGAGCTACGTCGGCATGTGGCGGAGCTGACGGGATTCGAACCCGCGATCTCCTGCGTGACAGGCAGGCATGTTAGGCCTCTACACCACAGCTCCAATGGTGACCCCTAGGGGATTCGAACCCCTGATACCGGCTTGAAAGGCCGGTGTCTTAACCACTTGACCAAGGGGCCATGCAGAAAGATGGTCGGGGCGACAGGATTTGAACCTGCGACCCTCTGGTCCCAAACCAGATGCGCTACCAAACTGCGCTACGCCCCGGCACGACGCTTAATATTATACAGTAGGGGTGTTTCTTAGTCAAGAAGAGCCGGCTACCCGGTTTGTGAGCAGTTCCAGCACCTGTTTTTGCTGATTTTCGGGCAATTCCTCGGCTATTTTAGGCAAGATGATGTGGGCGGCGCAGTCCATGCCCTGGCAGCCGGCCAGCAGCATTACATCGCCGCTGCCGATGTTTTTCAGTGACATGTCGATGGCATCTTCCAATGGCTGCACCAGCTTGTATTTTACACCTTCCTGGTCCAGGACCGAGAGGAAGGCTTTCTTTTCGTCAGGGCTTACTGCATCATTTTCGCCCACACAGCCCAGGCTTTCGGTGACGATGAGTTCCTTGAGGTCCAGTTTGTCCAGCCACTTGATGATTGTTTCAGCATTTTCCCGGTTCACCGTCGGCCCCCGGTTTCCGCGGATGGCCACCAGCAGCACCAGCTGGCGGTAATCCATCATTTTCAGCGTTTCCAGCGTTATGTCGATGTTGCCGGCATTGGCAAAGTGGTCATCAATGATTTTGTAAGGCCCGTCGTAGATCAGCTCAAAACGCCGCTCAACGCCGCCAAAACGGCCCAGGGCGCGTTGTATTACCGGGACCGGCACTTGACACAGCAGGCCGACTATGACGGCTACAGTGGCATTGTAGACGTTGTGGAGGCCCAGGACCTTTAATTCAATGGGTATGGATTGGGCTGGCAGCGGGTCCCTGATATCCAGGACAAAGCGGCCCCTTCCGGTGGACAGGTCCAGATCACGGATGGTTACCGATGCGGGATTGCCTTTGAGGCTGTACGTGATGGATGAAGCAGCAGTTTGTTGTTGCAGCGATGCCACCATTTCATCGTCGGCGTTGAGCACCGCTGTGGCTTGATCGGAAAGTCTTTTTATAAACGAAGATTTATGGCGCCAGTAGTTCTCAAAAGTCCCATGAAAGTCTATGTGTTCCCGGGAAAGATTGTTGAAGGTGCCGATGTTGAAATCGATGCCCTCAACCCGGTGCAGTTCCAGGCCGGCGGAAGATACCTCCATGGTCACGTGGGAACAACCGTTGTTTGCCATGTTATGGAGTATTTGGAAAAGGTCCCGGGAATGGGGGGTGGTCAGCCCGGCATCCACAACATTGGGACCGTCCTTGACAACCACAGTGCCAATCAGGCCTGTTCGGTTCAAGTGGGCTGAGAGGATGTTGTCGATCATAAAGCTGGTGGTGGTTTTGCCGTTGGAGGCGGTGACGCCGATTACCTGCATGCGTTCAGCCGGGAAATCATAAAAGGGGTTGCTGAGCTCTGCCATGGCCAGGCGGGAGTCTTCCACATGAATCAGGGGCACGGCAGCGTCCAGCGGCTTTTCCGACACCACTGCGCAACAGCCCCTGTCTATGGCCTGCTGTATAAAATCGTGGCCGTCGAAGTGTTCCCCTGGGATGGCACAAAAAACATTACCCGGCTTAACTTGCCGGGAATCGTACTCTATTCCGGTTACCTCAATCTCTTCAGTTATGGTCGGGCAGAAGAGGACCTGGGTCAGATGGCTCAGCAGGTATTCCAGTCGCATGACGGCCATCCCATCAATTGCCAAAGAGTTGTTGGAAGAAATTGCGCCACAGCTCAACCTGGAAGATTTCTGAGGGTGTGTCGCTGACAAAGCCATATCCCACATAAAGCCCCACCGCCAGAGCAATCAAAAGCAGACAGGGCAGCCAGATAACTTTGAAAACAATCAGGGCCGTAGTTTTGATAATTTCAAGATGTTTCTGATTCATGTCCATTCCTCCAAACAAATATGCCAGTTCAATGTCTAGGTCAATATTACTATATTTTTCCCCGGGAATCCAGCGACAATAATTATAACAAGGGCGATTATGTGTTATATTTTATATGCAAGTGTCAGGCAATACAAGAAGGGAGTGTGCCCATGAACATAGCCCGCTATATTGACCATACCTTGCTCAAGCCCAATGTTGTTGCCGATGACATGGAAAAACTCTGTGGTGAAGCTTTGGAGTATGGGTTTGCAACGGTCTGTGTCAACCCCTGGCATGTTCAACTATGTGCCCGTTTGCTGAAGGATTCCAGCACAGGGGTATGTACCGTCATTGGTTTTCCCCTGGGCGCCAACAAGGCTGAGACCAAGGCATATGAGGCAAAACTTGCCGTTGAGGACGGGGCCTCCGAAGTGGATATGGTGATAAATATCGGCGAGTTGTTGGCGGGCAACAAAGGGGTGGTGACCAGGGACATTGCTGCGGTTGTGGATGCGGTAGCAGACCGCGCTCTGGTCAAGGTGATTCTGGAGACGGTCTTTCTCAGCCCACAACAGATTGCCGATGCCTGTACAATCTGTAAGCAAGCGGGAGCTGATTTTGTGAAAACGTCCACCGGGTTTTCCGGCGGCGGCGCCACCGTGGAGACTATTGCACTGATGCGAAACACTGTTGGGCGGGAATTTGGCGTCAAAGCTTCCGGGGGGATCCGGGATTTTGCCACTGCCAAGGCCATGCTTGACGCCGGGGCCAACCGCCTGGGGGCCAGCAGTGGA
>PWLI01000061.1 GCA_003559415.1 Clostridiales bacterium
AGTCAAGGCCCGCTACCATGGCGCTGCCATACTGGTGGACATGAAGCTGTGTGTCAACCCCCAGGTTACCGTCCAACAGGGCCATGACATTGCCAAACAGGCCAAGGGCCGGGTGATGGACAAACTGTCCCAAATTGAGAATGTGCTGATCCATGTCAACCCCTGTATCGGCGACAGCGACAAGGCAGACCCCCGGGAATGTGAGTTTTGCGGCGCCAGGATGAAATTCCTGGGTGAGAGTGAAAACAATAAGGAGGAATGAAAATGGCACCGGTATTTTGGTTCTATCCGTCGTGAAGCACTGCCCGCAGAGCCAGGGACTGGCTCGTGGCCAACAAGGCGGAAATTGAACAACGGCACATGATGAAGGAACCGCCCAGCAGGGAAGATTTAAAGAGATTTGCAAAAATTCTCGGCGGGGTTGAACAGCTGGTAGGCCCCCGCAGCAGGTCAAAGTTCGATTTCAGCAATGAAGAGGCGGTGCTGACAGAGCTGTTGGACAAGCCCAACATGCTCCGTCGACCCATACTGTGGGACGGCAAAAATCTGTTGGTCGGGTTTAAAGAAAAGGAGTATACGGAATATTTTTCCTGAAAAACAGGCCCCGGACAACCGGGGCCTGTTTTGTTCCGTCTTTTATCTGGGTGTGGTTACAGGTATACTGTACAGGAGGTGGTTGGCATGGCAGCCGGGTATGTCCAGGCGCGTCACAAGGGAGTTTTGTCCCGGCGGGTTCAGCAGGCGTTGGGCATGCTGAGCTGCTGTTCCCTGTGCGGCCATGGCTGCCAGGTTAACCGTTTTTCCACCGTCGGCAAGTGTGGCGCCGGGGTGGATATGGAGCTGGCCAGTTATGGAGCCCACTACGGGGAAGAACGTGTGCTGGTGGGCCGGGGCGGCTCGGGCACGTTGTTTTTTGCCCGGTGCACCATGAGTTGCCTGTTTTGCCAAAACCACGACATCAGCCAGGGCAGGGGGCGCCGGGTGACGCCGGCCCAACTGGCAGAGGTGATGGTTTTGTTGCAGCGGCAGGGCTGTGCCAACATAAACTTTGTGTCGCCCACCCATTTTCTGCCCCAGATTTTGCAGGCGGTGGAGTTGGCGGCTGGCCAGGGGCTGGAACTGCCCCTGGTATACAACAGCGGCGGGTACGATTCGCCGGCAGCGCTTAAGCTGCTGGCCGGGATAGTGGACATATACATGCCGGACATGAAGTTTGCCCACGGCCCCACGGCCCAGCAACTGACAGGCGCCGGGAACTACCCGGACATCAACCGGCGGGCGGTGGCGGAGATGTATGCCCAGGTGGGGCAGCTGGAGGTCAGCCGGGGGCAGGCGGTGAAGGGGTTGCTGGTGCGCCACCTGGTGTTGCCGGGAGATTTGGCGGGCAGTGGGGATACGCTGGCCTGGCTGGCGGAACACTGCCCCGGGGCAGGTGTGAACGTCATGGGGCAGTACTATCCCTGTTACCATGCCCATGGGCATGCCACCCTGGGCCGACGGGTCAGCAGTGAGGAAGTGGGCGCGGCGCTGGCGGTGGCCCGGGAGTTGGGCTTAAACTTGGTTTGAGGGGGAAGGGTCGTGGAAATACATAGTTGTCAGGGCTTGGAACACCAGGGCTGTCAGCAGTTTCTTGACCGCCACTGGCCCAGCGCCAACCAGCAACAGTTTGGTTGGACTGACCAGCAGCGCTGGCAGAAAGAGCACTTTACGCTGTGGGCCGAGGAGAAGGGCGAAATTGTCGGGGTGGCGCTGGGCTGGACGCTGGGCGGCGTCGGTTACTTGAGCCAGCTGTTGGTGGCCCGGGAACATCGCCAGCGGGGTGTGGGCAGCAAGCTGATGGCGGCCTTTGAGCGCAAGTGTTCCCGTTGCCACAAATTGGCGCTTAAGACCTATAAAAACAGCGCCAGCCAGCGTTTTTACGCCGGCGTGGGCTACCGGGTTGAGTCGGTAATTGCCAACGACATTCACGGCATAGATTGGGTATATATGTACAAGGAGCCGGACAATGACCCGGCGTGCTGAAAAAATCCTTGACATGCTTGCCGAGCTCTACCCCGATGCGGCCTGCGCCCTAGAGCACAGAAATCCCTTTGAATTGCTGGTTGCCACCATACTTTCCGCCCAGTGCACCGACGCCAGAGTTAACATAATCACCAAGCGGCTGTTTGCCCAGGCGGCCACCGCCGCTGCCATCATTGAGCTGGGCGAAGACAGGTTGCGGCAATTGATTCATGGTTGCGGTTTGCACAACAACAAGGCGGCCAACATTATGGCAGCCTGCCGGATGCTGCAACAGCAACATGGTGGCCAGGTGCCCCGCACCCGGGAAGAGCTGGAGGCGCTGCCGGGGGTGGGGAGAAAGACTGCCAGCGTGGTGCTGAGCACCGCCTTTGGCCAGCCGGCAATTGCCGTGGACACCCATGTTTTCCGGGTGTCCAAACGCCTGGGATTGGCCGACGGCATCAACCCGGAGAAGACGGAACAGCAACTGATGAAGATCTTTCCCCGGCACCGCTGGGCTCACTCCCATCATTTGCTGATTTTTCATGGACGGAACTTGTGCATGGCCCGAAAACCGCTGTGTGGGCAGTGCCCCCTTAAGGCGATGTGCGATTATTACCGGGAGTCGGTCAAAGATGGATAGGCTGAAGCTGGCCGACGGCCGGGGCGGCCGTGTGGAAGAAGTGGCAGGCATAACTGTGCACAGCAGTGGCGGCATCCCTGCCCTGTGGCCCGCTGTGTTGGACATGGTTCAGCCCGGCCAGCGCCTGCTGGACTATGGCAGCTGGCAGGGCATAGCCGCTCTTTGCCACATTGTCAAGGGCGGCAGAGCAACATTTGCCTCCCGCTTTGCCAGTGTACTGAAACAAGTGGAG
>PWLI01000013.1 GCA_003559415.1 Clostridiales bacterium
ATTAGCATGCACCCCCTAACCCGTCAAGCCCTAAACAGCACTTTTTTGAAAAATTTTTAAGGAAAAGTCACGAAAACATACGGTTTCTCAAAACACCCGGATACGTGTCCCAATTGGTGCTGTCAATGTTTTTTGGTTGACAAAGAAAGGGCTATTACTTACAATGGCATTGCGGGATGTGGCTCAGTTTGGTAGAGCGCTGCGTTCGGGACGCAGAGGCCGCAGGTTCAAATCCTGTCATCCCGACCATGGCAAGAAAATCCGGCACCAAGCCGGATTTCTTTCTGTAACAAAATAGTTAGCCCAGGAACAATAATATTAACATGGACATTGCTGTGTGTTATAATTTATGCTGACCCATAGAAGCCAAAGGAGGCTTGCCACAAATGAAAGCAAAATTGCGTTTGGTGAAAAGATATTTGAAAAAGTTTTGGATTATTATCAGTCCATCCCTGAAGGTGTTCGCTTCATTCTCCTGGGTTATGACCAAGGTGGCGCTGGTGCTGTTGCTCAGCGGCAGCATTGCCACAGCAGGGGTAGGCGCAGGTTTAATGGCGGGCATATTGAGGGACATACCTGATTTTGACCCCGAGCGCCTGGACCGTCCACTCCTTCCTTCTTATATCTATGACATCAACGGAGACTTGATCATGGAACTCCATGATGAGCAAAGGCGAATTCCCGTGTCCATTGATGAGGTGCCTGAGCATGTAATCAATGCTTTCCTGGCTGCAGAAGACACCCGTTTTTATGATCACCACGGCTTTGACCTGCGGGCCCTTGCCCGGTCATTTTACGTCAACATTGCCTACCCGGAGCGGGTGGAAGGCGCCAGCACAATCACCCAACAGGTGGTTAAGCAAATCTTCCTTTCCCCGGCCAAGACATGGGAAAGAAAAATCCAAGAGTTTTTCATTGCCATGCAGGTTGAACGTCAGTATACAAAGGACGAGATACTTGAGTTTTATATCAACAATGCGACCTATTACGGCAACAGCGCCTATGGCATAGAAGCTGCGGCCCAAACCTATTTCAACAAATCGGTGGGCGAGCTGACAATAGCTGAGGCTGCGCTGCTGGCAGGCATACCAAACCATCCGGCCCGTTTTGCCCCACGCCGTGAAGATCCGGAAAATGCCATTGAAAGACGCAATGATGTGCTGCGCCGCATGGCCAATGCCGGATTTATAACCCAGGCGGAAGCCCAGGAAGCCATGGAAGAGGAAGTGGAACTGGCACCCCGGGAGGTGGCTCGCTGGCCATATCCCCACTTCATGGATGCCATCATTCACACCTACGCCATTGATGTGCTCAGAGAGCTTGGCTACACCCGGGCAGAGGCTGAGCAGGCCCTGAGGCGGGACGGGTTGCACATCTACACCACCCTGGACCCTGAAATCCAGGAAGTTGTGGAAGGCGTGATGATGAATGACGACTATTACACCTCGGCTTCCTTTATCTATCCGGAAAGCCATTCCCGGGCTGGCCGGCGCTATCCCCAGGGGGCAGCAGTGGTAATGGATATTAAAACCGGGTACGTATATGGCCTTGTCGGTGGCCGGGAGTATGATTCCACCAACCGCATCAACCGGGCCTTCCAAGCTGCAAACCAGCCGGGTTCTGCCATCAAGCCGGTGATAACATACGGACCGGCATTTGAATATGATTTGCTCAGCCCGGCCAGCGTCATTGATGACGTTCCCACTGCCTGGCCCGACTCCAGCCGTCCGTCTGGCTACTACGCACCGGAGAATTTTGCCCGCACCTTCAGGGGGCTGGTAACAGTCAGAGAAGCTTTGGTTCTGTCTGACAACATCCCCGCCCTTAAAACATATGAAATGGTGCGTCGAGAAGTCTCCTCCCGGGCTGCGGTGGAGTTCGCTGAAAAGCTGGGCATCAAATTTACACCGCAAAGCCACCACATGCTTTCCAGCGGCATGGGTGGGTCAGACTATGGGACCAATGTGCTGGAAATGGCTGAGGCATTCTCCGCCTTTGGCAACAGGGGCGTCAAGGTAACCCCCATTTTCATCACTAAAATCATTGACAGAGACGGTGAAGAAATCTTTACCGCAACACCAAAGCAAGAAGTCGTGATGTCGGAAGAAACTGCCTTTATGCTGACCGACATAATGATAGATGTAGTCCGCCGGGGCACCGCACGGCCCACAGGCCTGAGCAACATGAACGTGGCCGCCAAGACCGGGACGACAGACAATGCCCACGACCGCTGGACCGTTGGCTATAATGTAGACTATGTGTTCAGTGTTTGGATGGGAAATGACACACACCAGGTCACCATTGACGGCGAGCGCGTGTTCATCCCCGGACTTACAGCTGGCCGCAACTATACGCTGTTGAACTATATGTTTGGCGACATAGCCCGTGGGGTTATCGGGAACAACGACAAACCCTTCCCCGGGCCACCGGCAACCCTGACCCGGGAAACAGTATGCAGCAAATCCGGGCTGCTGCCGGGCGAACATTGCCCCGAGGGATCGCTGGTCACTGACTGGTTCAAGCGGGACAATGTCCCCACCGAGACCTGTGACATGCATGTAATGATTGATATATCCACCATCACCGGCCTGCGTGCCACAGAGTACACTCCTGAGGAGTATATCGAGACAAAACTGTTTGTCGCCCGTGCCTATGTAGAGCCCACAGATGACCGCTGGAGTGGACGTGAGGGACGACTTCCCCAAGATTACCATCTCCGTCCCCCGGATGAGTACTGCTACTACTTCGGTCCTGAATACGACTTCACGACAACCTGGGACAGCGACATCAGCAAAATCGTGCTCAACTGGGAGTGGGATCCCGAGAAGGAATACGACGGGTTCCACATCTACCGCCGGGCCTTCAAC
>PWLI01000101.1 GCA_003559415.1 Clostridiales bacterium
ACAACAGCCAGCTCTCCTGCCACCGCCGCCACCACCCGGGTATGTTCATAGCGGTAATCAAAAGTGATTACCCTTCCCATCTTTTGTTCCAGCATCTCGCAGTGCTGGCGGCATAGCTGCCTGATGTGCTCTTCCGCCTGCTGCTCCCACTTGCCCACGTCCACTTTAACACCCCCCGGCTCTTCTTATAGCATAACTGGGGCACATGCTTTTGTCCACACATGGACCGCACCCCCCTACAATCACAAATCCAAACCCTCGACACAACAAATATGACATTTATGTTAAATATATTGATTATTGCGTTCCAAGCGCAGCTCAACATGCTATATTCAACCCATAGACTAATTATTATCCATAAAAAAATTAATTTTATTAAGGAGTGGCGTCTTGAAGACTCGGCTTTTCAACAAAGATTTTACACTGCTATGGTTGGGCCAGTCAGTTTCCCAAATGGGCAACGGCGCCGGCATGATTGCAGTGCTGTGGTGGGTTCAGACAACCACCGGTTCCGCCATGGCCTTGGGCACGCTGGCAATGGTCCAGACACTGATGGGAACAGCCATCAGCCCCTTTGCCGGCGCTTTTGCCGACCGAGTCAATCGCAAATGGATTATCGTGGGAGCCGACGTCATCCGGGGCCTTATCTACTGCCTTCTGTCCTGGCTGGCCTTTAACCAGCAACTTTCTTTGCCCCTCCTCTTTGTCGCCGCGGGCACTGCAGCAGTGTGCAGCCAGTTCTTCTACCCAGCCATCGGTTCTTCCATACCCCTGCTTGTTCCCGACAAAGATCTGGAGCGGGCCAACTCCCTTAACCAGATGTCCATTAACCTGGTTAATATACTGGGCTATGCCGTCGGTGGGATTCTGGTTGCCCTGGCAGGGGTGCCAGCCCTTCTGTTGATTAATGGCATATCCTTTCTTGTTTCTGCTTTCTCTGAAACCTTCATATCCATACCCCGGGTTGTCCGGGAAGGGGCAGTTGTTGGCACACGGACATTTCTTGCAGATATAAAAGAAGGCTTCGGCTACGTCCGTTCCAACAAGGTGCTGTTTAAAATTATGCAAGTGGCAATGATGCTAAATTTTTTCTTTACTCCTTACTTTATACTACTACCCAAGTTCGTCAATGAATACATGGGGGCGGGCAGCGACGTTTATGGCTTTATCCTCAGCGCCCAAATGGCTGGCGCCCTGGCTGCCACCCTGATTATTTCTCTGACTAACATAATCAAGCGTAATCTTTGGCTGATAAAATGGAGCATAGTAATCCAGGCCACCCTATTGCTGTCCCTGCCCTTCTTGCCAGTACAGATTTGGCCGTTGCATGTCAGCCTCTTTGCCGTATTGGGCCTATTCAATGCATCTCTGAATATCTATTTTGGCGCCCTGGTGCAAAGAACCACCGACAAGCAGCATCTGGGCAAGGTGTTCGGCATCATGGGAGCCATGTCCCAGGGCTTACAGCCCCTGTCCCAGGGTATAGCCGGCATACTTGGGGAAGTTGTCCGGCTGCCGATAATTTTAACCGCCTGCAGCCTCGCCAATGGTTTGGGCGGCATGATGTTTGCCCGAGTACCGGGGCTGGACCACTTCCTGTCCGGAAACGGTAAGAAGCAAATTGAATCCACGCAACCCGAACCTGTTCCAGCCAGCGCCTAATGAAGAAGCCCCGTCGTCGGGGCTTTTTATATAAGTTGTTCCAGCCATTCCGCCAAATCATCCAACACCTGCTCCCGGTCCATGGGCAGTTCATTGTAGACTTCATGGCGCAGGCCGGGATAGACATAAAGTTTCTTGTCCTGACTGGCCAGGCTTTGATACAGTTGTTGCTGGCCGATAAATGAGCTGTCATCTCCACCGCACTGAACCAGGGTAGGGCAAGTGATTTTGTCCAGCCCGGACACCGCCTGTTTGTGGGCTCTGCCCAATTCGGCAGCCAGCCGGAAGCTCACCCGGTTGTGAACCAGCGGGTCATTGTTGTAATCTGCCACCACATCTTTATCTCTGCTGATGAACTCCGCCGGCAATGGGAAATCCATATCTTTCTTAGGGGCAAGGGCCGACATGATCCGCCCCAGGGCATTTTTTACTGGTTTGTCCAGGGGAGAGCCGGCGCCGGTTCCTGAAAGAATCAGACCATCCATGTCATTGCCGGCCAAAGCATAGTGCATGGCGATAATGCTGCCCATGGAGTGGCCCAGCACAAACAGCGGCTTGCCGTCAGCAATGTCAGCGGCAACCTGTTGATAAAAATCTGCTTTGTCTTCCACAAACTGCTGAAAACGTTCCACATAACCCCGCTGCCCCTGGCTGCGGCCATGGCCGCGCAGGTCGCAGCCTGCAACGGCTATCCCCTGAGGCACAACCTGGGAAACCACATTTTTGTAGCGCCCGACATGCTCGCCGAAACCGTGGATAATCATCAGCGTCGCCCGGGCCTGGTCCGGCAGCCAGCCTGTCCACTGAAGCTCCAATCCATCCCTGGCAACAATGGTTCCTTCAATCATCTTCATACCCTTTCCCCCTTCTGTTGATAAGATGTCGAATCTATGTCCAACTTGTCCAACAATCTATGGTGGGGCTGGCCCTGCTCATCCCAACCCCGCAGGCGATAGTAGCGGGGTATCATCCTGTCCAGCGGCACGCCGGCAGTGCCTTCACTGCCAGCTTTGAGCAGTCGCCTGCTCAGCTTGTCCAGCGGAGCAGCCGCCCCTTCCCGGATGTTGAACATGCGCTCCAGGGTATAGCCCCGTTCGCCCAGTCGCAAAAAATCTCCCAGGCGGAACTTAATCCCGGTGGCAGCCGAGAGGGCCCCGGGGTAGTACAAACGGGGTATGTTGAATCGCAACA
>PWLI01000083.1 GCA_003559415.1 Clostridiales bacterium
GAACCACGAATGGACACCAATTCACACGAATAAAATGAAGATCGGTACAGGCGCGGTGGTAAGTCCTTTTCATTTTCTCCTCATTCCGTATTCGTGTTCATTCGTGGTTCTCTTATCCGATTTTTCGTGTTATTTCGTGTCGTTTCGTGGTTCCACGGCCATAGGTGTCAGGGCTCGGATTCGACCACTCAGGTGTAATACTATGTTTGCCAAGAGATTACATGAGATCCACAAATGAACAATCTTGAGCTGGCCCAGATTCGCTGTCCATACTGTGCCGAAACAACGGAAGTTCATGTCGATATTGAATGTGACACGGGCGATCTGGTGGAGGACTGCAGCGTGTGCTGTCGACCAATATTGCTTCATGTTGAATACGACGAATCCGGAACCGCGATTGTCTCGGCTACCACGGAATCAGACTGACTAGAGGAAACCGAAACCCTCGTCGAGGTGTCGTGTCTCAAGATTCTAGATTGCGTTGACAGGGCGGTTGGCGTTCATGAGAAACGAACCACGAATGGACGCCAGATCCATCCGTGACTTTGAGATGGCGCCTGAATTGTTACCAAGATTGAGCCTCAGTAGCGCCGGCTTCGAATGATTGAAAACACCAGACCGATGCCAATGACCGCGGCGGTTAAATAGCCGATGATGCCCATTGCCTCCAGCGTGAGCAGGCCCAATACTGTCCCTTCCTGGGCAACCAGCAGACTGGATGCGACCAGTAGCGCGGCGATAATGACCGAAGACGAAATCCGGTTGGAGCTGTTATCCAGCGTCTGCCCAAACTCCTCAAGGTGTTCGTGGTGGATATGTACCTTGAACCGCCCGCGACGAAACTTGCTGATAATCGCCGCGGCATCCTCGGGAAAGCTGGCCGCCAGGTCCGTCGCGCTACGGGCGGTGGTACGCATCTGGCGATAGAGGCGACGCGGACTGAACTCCTCAGTCGTAAACTTGTGGGCGTAGGGCCGTAGCGGCTCGATAATTTGGAAATCGTGGTCCAGTTTTGTCGCGAATGATTCGATGGTCATCAAGCTTTTGAGCATCAGCGTAAAGTCACGCGGCGGATCAATATGGTAGTCTCGAATGATATCAAAGACACGCGAGACGGCCTCGCCGAAGGGAATATCCTTGAGGGGCAGATCCGCATAAGCGCTGAGCAGATCTTCCAGATCGCGTGTCAGCTCGGCCGTGCCTGTCTCATCGTCCACTACTTCGAACCGTTCAAGAGCCTGGACGATTTTGGTCGCATCGACATCCACGATGGCCAATACCAGAAACTGAAGCAGCATCCGATCCTGCTGGGCCAGTCGACCGACCTGCCCGAAATCCAGCGGCGCAAGCACGTTGTCGTCGATTACCAGAAAATTGCCCGGATGCGGATCGGTATGAAAAAAACCATGCTCAAAAACCTGTTTGAGTACAAAATCCGCCCCGCGTCGGGCAATCTCTGTGGTGTCCATGCCGGCCTGTTTGAGCTTTTCGATCTGGCTGGGCTTAATGCCCTCGATGTATTCCATCGTCAATAGCCCTTCGGCGCAGAATTCCTCGATTAATTCGGGCACATGCACCGTCGGATCGTTGGAAAAGTTGCGTATGAAACGCGTCTGATTGCGCCGTTCGTTGGCCAGATCGGACTCTTTGGCCACCGCCTGACTGAACTCACGCACCATACGCACCGGATCGATGGTTTCGGGCAGCAGACGACGTTTTTTTATCAAACCGGCCAGATCTTCGAGGATCTCCAGCTCGGTCTGCATGGTTTTGGCGATATGGGGGCGGCGAATCTTCAAGACAACATCGCGTCCGTCCTTGGTGCGGGCGCGATGCACTTGGGCAATGCTGGCAGCGGCGATCGGATTCGGATCGAATTCGGCAAACAACTCCTCCGGCGACGATCCCAGTTGCTGCTGAATCTGCTGACGAATCACGTCGATTTTCTCGGGCGCAACCTTGTCCTGCAAGTGCTCCAGTTCTTGAATATACTCAAGCGGGACGAGGTCCGGGCGCGTAGAAAGTAACTGCCCCAGTTTGATGAACGTGGGCCCCAGTTCCTCCATCGCCATTCGCAAGCGTTGGGCGGGTGTGGTGCGGGTCAGCGTCTCCCTCTTGGTGGACGTTATCCCTTTGGTTCCCAGCCCTATCCTCTCGCGTAGGGCAAGGATGCCCGCAACTTCCTCAAAGCCGTACTTCATCAGGACGGCCATGATATGACGATAGCGCTTCAGGTGTGTCAATTTACGGCGAATGCCGGAAAAAAAACCGGACATGGCGCCTTTACCGCGCCAAGAGCTGGTCAATTTTTTGTTCGAGACGCTGGATATCTTCTTTTGTCGCCAGCGGCATCTCGCTCAGCGTCTTGTTGATTTGATTGGAAACCAGCTTTTCCAGGTCGGCGCGCGCTTTTTCGGCGTTGTCAAGCATTTCCTTGACAAAACTGCGCTTCTCGGCCTTATCGGCCTTTCCCTTCTGGACTGCCTCGTCAAAAATTTTCTCGGCCTTTTCCCTGGACATGGACATTGCTCCCATCCCGGCCATCATCAGTTTATCCAGTGTCTTGAACATAAGTATCCCCCTTTGGTTTTAAGGATTTCATGATACGTCAAACTACACAGCATGTTTCCGTGCTGCACAATATAATCTATCATTGTGTGATCATGAAGTCAACACTGCAAGTCGCCCCCAAAAACCGCGGACTGACGTCATGGCCGTTCTTGTTCGACTTTGTTTCGACGCGTCCTCATGCGGCTCGACGGAGTCTCGCCCTCCAGATCGTTGTATTTTTGCGTCTCAAGCAATGCTTGGCCTTCTTTTGAAGGACACAGGAATCAGGGC
>PWLI01000141.1 GCA_003559415.1 Clostridiales bacterium
AAGCCTCTACCGACGGCGTTCGGGTCAAAGGTGTAGACAATCTTCTGGTCCGTTTTTCCCGGTGTTGCAAGCCCCTGCCAGGGGATGATATTGTCGGTTATGTGACCAGGGGCAGAGGTGTTTCAATTCATCGCAGCGACTGCCCCAACGTCCGGGGAGCGGAAGACGAGCGACTGTTGACAGTGCAATGGGAAGACCGGGAGGGCCAGGCCTATCCTGTGGAGCTGGTGATAAAAGCCTGGGATCGCAAGGGCCTGTTGCAGGAAATCATGACTGTGTTGGGTGAGGCCCGGGCCAACATCCTGGCCATCAAGGGCAGCGGAATCGGTGATGGCTCGGCTCAAGTCAATCTGACGGTGGAAGTCCAGGGAGTTGAGCATTTGAACTCCATTACCGACCGCCTTCGTCAGGTCAGTTCAATAATGGAAGTAAAGCGCCGATCCAGCGGAGGTGGCAGCGAAAATGCGGGCAGTAATTCAAAGGGTAAGCAACGCCGCAGTAAAGGTTGATGGCAAGACAGTGGGCAGCATCGGCCCGGGCGTGGTCGTGTTGCTGGGTGTAGGCAGGGATGACAGCCAAGAAGACGGAGAATGGTTGGCGGAAAAAACCGCCCAACTGCGGATATTTCCCGACAACCAGGGCAATATGAACCGTTCACTCCTGGATATTGGCGGCCAGGCCCTGGTGGTCAGCCAGTTTACGCTTTACGGCGACTGCCGCAAGGGACGGCGCCCGTCCTTTTCCAGCGCCGCCCCGCCGGCCATGGGCGATGAACTGTACTCATTTTATTGTGATGAGCTGGAGGCCCGGGGCATTACAGTGGCCAGGGGCATCTTTGGAGCGATGATGAAAGTCCGGTTGGAAAACGACGGTCCGGTTACATTGTTGCTGGACAGCAAAAAAACATTTTGAGGGTGAGTTAAGTGGAAGTAAAGACGTTAACAGTGGGCAGCTACGACACCAATTGTTACTTGGTATGGTGTCCGGAAACCTCCCAGGGAATTGTCATTGACCCGGGGTTTGAGCCGGATACAATCAACGGAGAAATCGCCAGGCTGGGCCTGGACATCAAGGTTGTGGTGAACACCCATGGCCATTTGGACCACATCGGCGGCAACCGGGATGTGTCAGAAGCGCAAGACTGTCCTGTGTATATCTCCCGGGCCGATGAGGCAATGCTTAAAAGCCCTGACTTAAACTGTTCCGCCCGCCAGGGCATGACTGTGACCAGTCCTGCCGCGGGAAGGCTGTTGGAGGATGGAGACGAGCTGACCTTCGGCCAGGTAAAGCTGCAAGTGCTGGCCACCCCCGGCCATTCACCGGGCAGCATCTGTCTCAATGGCCACGGTGTGCTCTTTTCCGGAGACACTCTCTTTGCCGGCTCGGTGGGCCGCACTGACCTGCCCGGCGGCAGCCACCAGCAGTTGAAGGAATCACTGCGCCAGCAACTTTTTCCCCTGCCGGCAGACACCCGGGTGTTGCCGGGCCATGGCCCGGAGACAACCATGGGACAGGAACGTCAGCAAAACCCCTGGCTTCAGGTATAACCCCTGATTGGCGGTGTGGCCCATTAAACAAAGGACGATAATTCATTTTCAGGCCCCTGATTACTGGTATAATCGGGGCTTGAGTATTGTCAAACTGTTTCCCGGCGCCCAGGTCAGTGACGGTGGGCCCGGTGATTTGACGGTAAATGTAACCGAAACAGGCCCCGGCGAACTGACAATAGTTGTCCGGAGAGGCACAAAGATATGGGAAGAAACTGCTGATGCCAGCCAGGACAGCTTTTCCAGGGCGTTGTTTAGGGCTATCAGCGATTGCAACGGGCAACCGTTGAGCCCCTGGGGCATACTTACCGGTGTGAGGCCGGGCAAGCTGGCAGCAACTCTTCTGGCAGCAACCGGCCCCGGCCCGGCGATGACAGAACTGGAACAGCATTACCTGGTGGACAGGCAAAAGGCTGAGCTTGTGCTGGAAACGGTGGCCAACGGCCTGCCGTTGCTGGCTGGAAAGGGCCTGAGCATATATGTTTCTGTTCCCTTTTGTCCCAGCCGCTGCCATTATTGCTCCTTTGCCGCCTATCCCCGGGCCGCCTGGGAACACCTGCTGAAACAGTACTTGGCAACGGCGGCAGGGGAACTGGACCAGGTGCTGAAGTTTTGCCGGCAGCACCAAGTGTCGGTCAACAGCATCTATGTGGGCGGCGGCACACCGACGGTGCTGGAAGGTTCAGAGCTGGAGCAGCTTTTGCAGCCTGCTGCCCAGGCCGATTGCGAATTTACGGTGGAAGCCGGTCGGCCGGACACTGTAAACCGCGACAAGCTGGCAGTGCTGTCGGAACTGGGCGTCAACCGTATCAGCATCAATTGCCAATTCCCCGATGACGCAACCTTGGCGGCCATTGGGCGCACCCACACCGTTGCTGACTTTGATGCGGCACTGGAACTGGCCCAGGCTTCCGGCATCCCGGTAATTAACAGTGACTTTGTGGTGGGCCTGCCCGGCCAGCACCTTCAGGGCTTTTGCCGGGCGCTTAATGATTTGGCTGAACGGGGAGTGCAGAACATTACCATTCACTCGCTGGCAGTGAAACGGGGGGCGCAGATCAGCAGTCAATATCTGGATTCCCACCAGGCGGCCGCCATTGCCAACAGCGGCTACAAGACCCTCAGGGAAGCAGGTTATCGGCCCTACTATCTCTATCGCCAGACAGACATTGCCGCCAATCAGGAAAATGTCGGTTTTGGCTTGCCGGGCACCTACTGCTACTATAATATTGCCAGCATTTTGGAATCAGAGCCGGTAATCGGTGTAGGCGCCGGGGCGGTGAGCAAGCTGGTTGGCGACGACGGCATCGCAACACTGAACAACCCCCGGGATCCCGGTGTTTACCTGCAACGAAACCAGCAACTTGTTGAGCGCAAACTGGCCTGGTTGAGCCGCCGGTTTTGTTGACAACCCTCCCTTTGCTTTGATAGAATACAGCATAACAATTTTGCACTGAAAGACGATGACGGGAAAGAGTACGCCGGGTCTGCCCCCACAGGAAGGAGGAGCCCTGACTGAGAGCCCTCCGGGCAAGGCGGTGGAAAGACATCCCCGAGTTTCTGCCTGAACAGGCAGACGGCAGGCGCCGTTATCGCCACTGGAGAGGCCTTCGGGCAACCAGGGTGGCACCGCGGGATATTCCCGTCCCTGAATCAGGGACGGTATTTTTGTATATGGGAGGTATTGCTATGGATTACCGATTGCCCCGGGGAACCAGAGATATTTTGCCCCAACAGGCAGCGTTGTTCCGCCGCATCCAGGACACAGCAGTGGTGCTTAGTGACATGTACGGGTACGGCGAGATTCACACCCCGATATTTGAGTACAGCGAGCTTTTTCAGCGGGGCGTGGGCGAGAGCACCGATATAGTGGAAAAGGAAATGTACAGCTTCCAGGACAGGGGGAAACGCAGCCTGACGCTGCGTCCGGAAGGCACGGCCCCCATTGTCCGGGCCTTTGTTGAGCACAAACTCTACAATGAGGCAATGCCTGCCAGATACTATTACTGGGGGCCCATGTTCCGCTATGAGCGGCCCCAGGCAGGGCGCTATCGCCAGTTCTGGCAGTACGGCGTGGAGATGCTGGGCACCCTGTCTCCCTGGGCCGATGTGGAGGTAATCAAGCTGGGCTGGGATTTCTTTGCCCGTTTGGACATACCCACCAGCCTGGTGGTGAACAACATTGGTTGTGCCGATGACCGGGCGAACTATAAGCAGTCGCTGAAGCAATATTTTAACAGCAGGCCGCTGTGTGACGACTGCAACAATCGCTTGGGCCGAAACCCTCTGCGGGTGTTGGATTGCAAAAACCCATCCTGCCAGCAGCAAATGGAGGACATGCCCCTTATCGACCAGTACATCTGTACTGAGTGCGCTCAACATTTTGATGCCGTTCTCGGCGGCCTGGAAGCTTTGGACGTGCCCTTTGAGCGCAACCCCCGGCTGGTGCGGGGACTGGACTATTACAACCGCACCACCTTTGAGTACAAAACCGACAAGCTGGGGGCCCAGGATGCATTGGGCGGTGGCGGCCGCTATGACGGTTTGGTTGAACTGTTGGGCGGCCCTTCAACACCGGCGGTGGGCTTTGCCCTGGGCATTGATCGCCTGGAGCTGCTGATGTCCGGCAAGGAAGATCCCGCCATTCGTCGGGGATTTTGGTTGGTGACAATGGAATCAGTGGAGAATCAGGCTGCCTTGTGGGCCTATAAGCTGAGAGACAGGGGAGTTTCCATAGATTTTGACCTGTTGGGGCGGAGCATAAAAGCCCAGTTCCGCCAGGCCGACCGGTCCAACTGCCGTTGGGCCTTGGTGCTGGGCCCCGATGAGTTGGCAAAGGGCAAAGGGGCAATCCGGGACCTGGTCACCGGCCAGCAAGAGGAAGTTGCCCTTGACGGGCTTGTTGAGCATGTATTGAACCTGGAAGGGGTGAAGGCAAATGGAACGGACACATAGATGTGGACAGATTGGCACCGAGCACATCGGCGAAAAGGTGGCAATCTGTGGCTGGGTGGCCAACCGCCGGGATTTGGGCGGCCTGATTTTCCTGGATGTCCGGGATCGCTGGGGCATAATCCAGGCGGTGTTCAAGCCGGACAGCCCGGCCTATAAGTCTGCCGACCAGGTGCGCAAAGAGTACGTGGTGCGGGTTTCCGGCCAGGTTTCCGCCCGGGAGAATCCCAACCCCAACCTGCCCACCGGTGAAGTGGAAATTGAAGGCAGCGGGCTTGAAGTGCTGAACAGCGCCACCCTGCCGCCCTTTTATATCACAGACGATGTGAAGGTCGATGAGAACCTGCGCCTGCGCCACCGCTACTTGGATCTCCGGCGGCCTGTCATGCAGCGCAACCTGGTGTTGCGCAGCCAGGTGGCGGCAGTTTTCCGGGACTTTCTGGCCCGGGAGGACTTTGTCGAGGTGGAGACACCCATACTGACCCGGAGCACGCCCGAGGGGGCCCGGGACTACCTGGTGCCCAGCCGCATCAACCCCGGCAAGTTCTATGCCCTGCCCCAATCGCCCCAGTTGTTTAAACAGCTGTTGATGGTGTCGGGCCTGGAACGCTACTACCAAATCGCCCGCTGTTTCCGGGACGAGGACCTGCGGGCCGACCGCCAGCCGGAGTTCACCCAGGTGGACATCGAGGCGTCATTTTTGAGCCGCGACGAGATAATGTCCATGATGGAGACGCTGACCGCCCAGGTTTACCGGGACATCAGCGGC
Source organism: Clostridiales bacterium (assembly GCA_003559415.1). Lineage (GTDB taxonomy): Bacteria > Bacillota > Proteinivoracia > UBA4975 > PWLI01 > PWLI01. Next base: position 5,269 of record PWLI01000141.1, read on the forward strand.
CAGGACATGGCCACCCCCTTCCCCCGCTTGCAGTGGCAACAGGCCATGGAAAAATACGGCACCGACAAGCCGGATTTGCGCTTTGGCATGGAGCTGGTGGACATTTCGCCAATTGTGGCAGGTAGTGATTTTAAAGTTTTTGCCGGCGCAATTTCTGCCGGCGGCTCGGTGCGGGGCATAAAGGTTGCGGCGGGTTTCAGCCGCAAAGAGCTGGACAACCTTGCAGAGGTGGTGGCCCCCTACGGAGCAGGCGGCCTGGCCTGGATGGCCATAGAGGATGGCGGTGTGCGTTCACCGATTTCCCGGTTTTTCACAGAAAACCAACTGGATGAGATAGTAAGGGCATTTTCCGCCACCCCCGGCGATGTGCTGTTGTTTGTGGCGGATAAAGATTGCTACGGCGTAGTCCTTCCCGCCCTGGGGGCGCTGAGGCTGCATTTGGCCCGGCAGCTGGACCTTGCCGGCCAGGGGTTTGTCCCTTGCTGGGTGGTGAATTTCCCGCTGCTGGACTATGACCAGGAGGAGCAGCGCTTTATTGCCGCCCACCATCCCTTTACCGCGCCGGTTGCTGAAGATGTGGACAAACTGGCCACCGACCCCGAATCAGTCCAGGCCCAGGCCTATGACCTGGTGGTAAACGGCGTGGAAATAGCCGGCGGCAGCATTCGCAACCATTCCAGCGCCGTGCAGCTTCAAGTGCTCAAGGCCGTTGGATTCAGTGAAGAGGAAGACCGGGAGCGCTTCGGGTTTTTGCTGACTGCCCTGGACTCCGGGGCCCCTCCCCATGGCGGCATCGCCTTTGGGTTTGATCGCTTAGTGGCTCAGCTGGCCGGCGAGGAGTCCATTCGCCAGGTCATTGCCTTCCCCAAATCCACCAGCGCCGCTGACTTGATGGTTCAGGCGCCGGCGGAAGTGGACCAGGCCCAGCTGGAGGAGTTGCACCTACAGCGGCTGAAGAAGGACTAAAACCGGGACAGGAAGTCGTGGATGAAGTTGGATCCCCGGGATATGGCCAGGCCGGTCAGGGTGTAGTCCAGCCAACACCAGGCAATGTCTATGCCCAGGGCAGACAGCATGCCGGTGCGGGTAAGCACAGCCAGGGATATGCCCAGCATCACCGATGCGGCGTGGCTGCGCCAGTTGCGCACCGCCGGGAAAAGAGTCTTGACTGCGTCCACCGACACTTCAGTCAACACCGCCAGGGCGATAACGGCAGAGAAAGGGCTTTCCATGTTTGGCCTCCTTTCTTGCTACATGTTATGCGCCGGCTGTTGCTTGTGTGACCGTTTGTTGCAAACAGCTTTGGGATTATGCTAAACTAAAGACAGGCGAACCCTGCTGTGTTCGAAAAGAGTTGCTGCATTTTTTGAGCCAACACTAAACAAACGGGAGCTTTTGCTCCGCAGGCAGAGGATAGGCCCCATTGCTTTCAGGGGACATTCAAAACCTGTGGGCGGGCACCCACCTGCTGAGGCAGGTTCAAAAAATGTGGCCCGACGGCACGGCGGGGTGTTGTCATGTACGGAGGCGGTGCCAATGGAACGGTTTTGCAGGACAGAACTGCTGGTGGGCCAGCAGGGGATGGAACGCATAGCCCGATCGTCGGTGGCGGTAGTTGGCCTGGGCGGCGTTGGTTCCTATACCGTGGAAGCCCTGGCCCGGTCCGGCGTGGGCCATCTCAGGCTGGTTGATTTTGATGCGGTGGAGCAGTCCAACATTAACCGCCAGTTGCCGGCCCTTATGTCCACCGTCGGCCGTCCCAAGGCCCAGGTGATGGCAGAGCGGGTTGCAGACATCAACCCCCAGTGCCGGGTGGAGGCGATGGTGGAATTTTTCGATCACACCAAATTACATATTGTCCAGGGCATGGACTGGGTGGTGGATGCAGTGGACACGGTGACTGCCAAGCTGGCCATCATCACCGGCTGCCTGGAAGCAGGAGTTGCCGTTGCTTCCAGCATGGGCGCCGGCAACAAACTGGATGCCGGCCAGGTGCGGGTCAGCGACATTTCCGAGACTTACAACTGCCCCCTGGCCCGGGTGTTGCGCAAAGAACTGCATAAGCGGAACATAAGAGAGGGCGTGCCCGTTGTCTGGTCGCCGGAAAAGCCCCTGGTGCCGCTGGAAAAGCTGACCCAGGCATCCCGCCGGCAATTGCCGGGAAGCTTTGCTCCCGTGCCTGCTGTGGCGGGATTGTTGCTGGCTTCCCACATTCTTAACCAATTGCTGAAACAGTAAACGGCCTATTTGACGGTATTTCCCGTGATGTGATAGTATTTTTATATTACCGGGGGGAGGTATGTCTCATGGAAGAAATGGATATGCTGGACCAACCGACCAAGGAACAGCAGCTGGATGAGCGAACCAGAATTATCAACCGTCTGCGGCGCATTCAGGGCCAGGTAAAGGGAATTGAACGGATGCTGGAAAAGGACCAGTGCTGCAGCGACATCCTGGTGCAGGTTGCCGCTGTCCGCTCGGCGGTGAACAAAGTGGGCACACTGATTTTTCAGCGCTATTCCCGCACCTGTCTGGATCAAGCCAAGGACAGCGCTGAACAGCGGGAGATGATGGATCAGTTGCTGGCCACCATGAACAGCTTCCTCAAGGGAGGTGGCGGGTTGGATGGATCAGACCGCTAAAGTAATCTCTGTGCAGGACGGAAAGGCCAAACTGGAGCTGGAACGCCATGAGGCCTGCAAAAAGTGCGGAGTGTGTCACATGGGAAACAGCAAAACCATGGAATTTTCGGTAATAAACAGCATCAACGCCCGCCCGGGACAGCGGGTGGTGCTGCGCATGCCCAGCAGCAGCGTCATACAGGCCGGGATTGTTGTCTACCTTCTGCCCACCGCCATGCTGTTGGCGGGCCTGGCAGTGGGGTATGCAGCGGCCGGCCACTTTGACTTGGCCGGGCGCCCCGAGCTGTGGGGATTAGGGCTGGGCGTGGCGCTTTTTGCCCTTGCCTTTGTGGCCATTCGCCACCAGGAACCCCGGTGGCGCAGCCAAGACAGATTTTCCCCCCGTCTGGTCAGGCTGGCTGAGCAGCAGGAAAATCTGGAAATGCCCTGTGGTGACCAGCATGAGCAAGGATAAGGACCTCTTTACCTATGGCCATGCCGGCCGGGACCAACGGGACAGCATGCCCCTGGCCGCCCGCATGCGCCCCCGCAACCTGGAGGAGTTTGCCGGCCAACGCCACATCGTCGGGCCCGGCAGTTTGCTGCGCCGGGCCATCCAGGCCGACCGCCTGGGGTCGCTTATTTTTTACGGGCCGCCGGGCACGGGCAAGACAACGCTGGCGGCGGTTATTGCCAACCAGACAAAGTCTCATTTTGAGCAGATCAGCGCCGTGACCTCAGGGGTGGGCCAGGTTCGGGAATTGTTGGAACAGGCCCGGGTCCGCCTGGAAATGTACAACAACACAACTATTTTGTTCATAGATGAAATACACCGCTTCAACCGCAGCCAGCAGGATGCCCTGTTGCCGGCGGTGGAGGCGGGCACCATATTGCTCATCGGCGCCACCACCCAAAATCCCTATTTTGGTGTAAATGGTGCTTTGTTGTCCCGATGCCGGATTTTTGAGCTCTTCCCCCTGGCGGAAAAAGAGATCAGCCAGCTGCTGGACGCTGCCCTGGCAGACGAAGACCGGGGTCTGGGGCAGCTGGACATCAACCTGGACCCAGAGGGCCGCCAGCACATCATTGAAATGGCCGACGGCGATGCCCGCACCGCCCTCAACGCTCTGGAGCTGGCGGCGCTGACAACTCCGCCGGATTCCTCGGGCACAATCATCATTGACAAGCAGGTGGCGGAACAGTCGGTACAAAAAAAAGCGGTGCGCTATGACAAAGACGGCGACAACCACTATGACGTAATTTCCGCTTTTATAAAATCCATTCGGGGGTCTGACCCCGATGCTGCCCTGTTTTGGCTGGCCCGCATGTTGGATGCCGGAGAAGATCCGCTGTTTGTTGCCCGCCGGCTGTTCATTTCCGCCAGCGAAGATGTGGGCAACGCCGATCCCCTGGCAATTCTGGTGGCCGAGGCGGCCTTTCGCTCGGTGGAGGTGCTGGGCCTTCCCGAGGCGAGAATTGCCCTGGCCCAGGCCACAACCCACCTGGCCTGCGCGCCCAAGAGCAATGCTTCCTATGTGGCGCTGGACAAAGCCACCCAAGCCGCCCGCCGGGCCCTGGGCGCACTGGTGCCCAACCACCTGCGGGACAAGCATTACCCCGGGGCGGAAAAGCTGGGCCATGGTGAGGGATATGTCTATCCCCACGACTTCCCCGGCAACTATACCCCCCAACAATACCTGCCGGACAAGCTGGCTGGCCAGCGCTACTACCACCCCGGCACAAACGGATACGAGCAACGCCTGCGCAAGTGGCTGGAGAAAACCAAGGGACTGCCCGATGAATAGGGCAGTTTTTTTGCAGGATTTCCGCTTTTGGGTAAAGAATAAAGTAATTAAAGCAATGAACACTTATAGAGAGAAGGAGGACTCGCATGTTTACCAAGTATGTGAACGAACCCTTTACTGATTTTGGGGTGGAAGAGAACAGACGCAAGATGGAAGAGGCGCTGGCGCTGGTCAAGACTCAGCTGGGGCAGGAATACCCGCTGTACATCGGGGACGAAGAGATAATGACCGAAGCAAAGATTACTTCAGTCAATCCCTCGGAAATCTCCCAGGTCATCGGCTATTCGGCCAAGGCGGACACCAAGCTGGCGGAACAGGCAATGGAAGAGGCCTCCAGGGCTTTCGAGACATGGAAGGATGTTCCGGCTGAGGAGCGGGCCCGCTACCTGGTCAAGGCGGCAGCCCTGATGCGCCGGCGCAAATTTGAGTTCTCTGCCTGGCTGGTGTATGAGATTGGCAAGAGTTGGGCGGAAGCCGATGCCGATGTGGCAGAGGCAATCGACTTTATGGAGTATTACGCCCGGCAGATGGTGGAGCTGGACAAACAGCTGGATTTGACGGAATTTCCCGGTGAGGAGAGCTGGTCCCGTTACATCCCCCTGGGAGTGGGCGCCGTTATACCGCCGTGGAACTTCCCGGTGGCGATTTTGATTGGCATGACCACAGGAGCGATTGTTGCCGGCAACACAGTTGTGCTGAAACCCGCCAGCAACACCCCGGTGGTGGCAGCCAAGTTTGTTGAATTGTTGCGGGAAATCAACCTGCCCCCGGGCGTTGTCAACCTGGTGCCTGGCGGCGGCGGCGAAATCGGCGACTTTCTGGTGGACAACCCCCGCACCCGGTTTATCAACTTCACAGGATCCAAGGAAATTGGCCTGCGCATAGTGGAGCGGGCTGCCAAGACCCATCCCGGCCAAAAGTGGATCAAGCGGGTTCACGCCGAGATGGGCGGCAAGGACACCATAATTGTCGACAATGACTGCGACCTGGAAGATGCAGCCAGGGTGACTGTGGCTTCGGCCTACGGTTTCCAGGGCCAGAAATGTTCCGCCTGTTCCCGGGTTGTGGTGCACAAGGATGTATATGACCAGTTTCTGAAACTGTTGGTGCCCATGGTCAAGGAAATCAAGCCCGGCGATGTGGTGGCAGGGGATTACCTGGGCCCGGTTTGCGATGCCAAGGCCCACAAGTCCATCCTCAACTACATTGAGACAGGCAAAAAGGAAGGGCGCCTGCTGGCAGGCGGCAACGCCGGCCCGGAAAAGGGCTGGTTCATCGAGCCCACCGTCATCGCCGACATTGACCCCATGGCCACCATTTCCCAGGAGGAAATTTTCGGCCCGGTGCTGGCTGTTATCAAGGCCAACGACTTTGAGCATGGCCTGGAAATCGCCAACAACACAGAGTTCGGCCTGACCGGCGGCGTGTTTTCCAAAAACCGGGAGAACCTGGAGCTGGCCCGGCAGAAGTTCCATGTGGGCAACCTCTACTTCAACCGGAAAATCACCGGAGCGCTGGTGGGCGTCCAGCCCTTTGGCGGGTTCAACATGTCGGGAACCTGTGCCAAGGCCGGCGGGCCCGACTACCTGCTGCTCTTCACCCA
>PWLI01000034.1 GCA_003559415.1 Clostridiales bacterium
CAGGTGAAAGACAAGTTGCCCATGGACATTCGCTGGGTGGTGGCACCGGAGGACGCCCAGCAACTGTCGGTTCCCGCCTATGCTTCGGTTGAGGAAGGCATGGAAGCAGAAGAAGTCCAACTGCTGGTTGATTGTGCCAACAGTTTGGCCGGAAATCAGGAGTTGCCTGCCCCGGTTGTTTCCTGGCAGGCAGCCCAGTTGCTGCTGTCGGAGATCAAGAAACCGGTGGTTGTGGACGATCCCTCAGGAGTAATTTCTTCCGCTGCCCAGCGCATTGGCAAAGATGTGGAAAAGATTCTCCAACAAATGGAGCAAATGGAGGGCTATTGCCGCCGCTTGAGTGAAACAGGATCTGAATTGGATACAGTGTCCCAGGGCGTACTTGACTCCCTGGAGCGCACCAGCACCATCCTGGACTCCATCACCCGCATCGCCAAGCGCAGCAAAATTATCGGTTTGAACTCTGCCATAGAGGCATCCCGGGTCGGCGAGGCTGGACGGGGCTTCCTGGTGGTTGCCGAAGAGATTAAGAACCTGGCTGATGACAGCTCCCGCTCGGTGCGGGAGATTGAAAGGATTCTGGACGGGATCCAGCGCAGCTCGGAGGACTTGTCCCAGCGGATTGGCACCATTCAGGACGTATCCGACAACCAAACTGATTCTGCCAGCCAGATAGCTGCCCTGATAAAAGGGTTGGAAGACTTGGGCAAGCACCTGAAAGAGCTTTCCTCTGAAGTGGCCTAGTTCATGACAGCACTGATCAGCCAACTGCGCAGCCAGGCAGAGTCCCTGGGTTTTTGTGCCCTGGGCGCCGCTCCGGCCCGGTTGGAAGATGTGTTTCTAAAACGGCTTGAACACAAAAAAACGCCCTTTGTCCGCCACAGTCCCCGGCACCGTTGTGGCGCCAACCACTGGCTGACGGGCGCCCGGGCTGTGCTGGCTGTTGCCTGGCCCTATCATCATCGCTACGCTGGGGCCATGTCACCGCCGGCAGGCAAGGGGTATTTTTCACCCTTTGCCGCCGCCCCCGATTACCACTCCCAGGTTGGACAAAAACTCAAGCAGCTGGCTGAGATATTTAAACGCACTCTGCCGGGCAGCCGTTGGTTTGTCCAGGTGGACAACGGGCCGGGCTGTGAACGGCTTTATGCCCTGCGGGCCGGTGTGGGTTGGCAGGGAAAGAATAATTTCATCATTGTTCCCGGCCATGGCTCGCTGGTGTGGCTGGGTTTGTTGGCCACCGATGCTGAAGTTGACCCCGGCCAGCCGTTGGACAGCCAGTGCGGCCATTGCCGCCTCTGCCTGGACGCTTGCCCTTCGGGGGCATTTTCTTCTGCCAATTCCCTTGAGGTTGACAAATGTCTGGCCTTTTGGGCCAGCGACCGTTCTTCCCTGAGCGATGCCCAGTGCCGGTTGATGGCTGAGCACAAGACCATCTATGGCTGTGACCTCTGTCAGCTTGTTTGCCCTCACACCATCACCAGCGGCGAGACAGCCATAATTTGGCCGGACCTGGCAGATATATTGGGCTTGACGGAAAGCGGGTTTCGCCAACAGTACGGCAACACTGCCGCCGCCTGGCGGGGCAGAAATTTGCTGATGCGAAATGCCGCCATTGCTGCTGCCGGCCAGGCGTCACTGGCGTCGTTGCTGGAAGATTTGTGCTCACGAAAGGGAATGGTTGGCCGTTACGCCCAACGGGCCTTGAAGGGATTTTAAACACCGACCGGTGTCGTAACCTTGACGAATAGGGAAAAAATGATATTATTGTACTTGTTAGATTAGTAAGGCGAAATAATTATGGAGGTGTGACATGGACAATCAGGTCTATCGTCCCTATGTTGAAGAGATAGAACAGCTTATGCGCAAAGTAAGCTTTGTGGTCAAATGCCGGGGCCGGGACATACTGGGCGAGTTTGAGATAACCCCGCCCCAGTTTGAGGCGCTGCTGCTGCTGCGTCAACATGGAGATATGACAATTGGTGAGTTGGGCAACAAAATGTACCTGGCCAGCAGCACAGCAACCGACCTTATCGATCGTATGGAACGCAATGGGCTTGTGGAACGTTTTCGGGATGGCAGTGACCGCCGGGTTGTCCGCCTCCGCATGTTGGATAAAGGCCGGGAGATGATTCTCAGGGTCATGGAAAGCCGCCGGGCCTACCTGGACAAGATACTGGCCCATGTAACCGAGGAAGACAAAAAAGTCCTGGTCAACTCTCTCCAGTCCATCTATGACCTGATGAAAGAGGAATATGAGAAATAGAAACCTGTCCTCTCTTGTATATTAAACTTCCGCAGCCTGGCTGCGGTTTATTCTTGTCATAAGGAGTGGCGCCCATGGGCGACCAACAAAAAGTCATACCGGCTGTAGAGGGATTGGAGACCAAGGCGGAAATCCGCCGGGCTGTGATTATGCTGGCCTGGCCGGCCATCACCGAGATGTTTTTAAACACCCTGGTGCAGTTTGTGGACACCGCCATGGTGGGCAGCCTGGGCGCGGTGGCCATTGCCGCCGTGGGTGTGAGCAACACGCCCATGTGGATGCTGATGGGCATCTTTGCCGCCCTGGGCGTGGGGTCTACGGCCCTGGTGGCCCGTCATGTGGGCGCCCGGCAGCTGGATGATGCCAACCGCACAGCGCGGCAGTCACTGTTTCTCGGTGTACTGCTGGCCCTTTTCTTTACGCTGCTCACCCAGGCCTTCGGCCATCTTTTGCCCCAGGCCATGGGGGCGGAGCCCGATGTTATCCCTGAATCGGCATCCTATTTGCGTATAATCAGCTGGGCATTCCCCCTGCATTTTTCCATGTTCATACTGACCGGGGTGCTCAGGGGGTC
>PWLI01000158.1 GCA_003559415.1 Clostridiales bacterium
AAGACCGAAAGCGATGTGCCCAGCAACAACACCAGCCGCACCACCACAGTGTGGCTGTGGATAACGCCCAGCAACAGCGGCAGCTCCATATGTTGCACCAGCGGAAAGCGCTGGGTGGCAAACTCAAACAAAAAAAGGCCGGTGGGCAGCAAAAACAGGCGCCCGCCCGGGGCGGCAATTTTCGTCAGCAGCAGGTAAAAAAGGTTGCCCAGCAAAAAGGCCAGAAGAATTGCCAACACCAATCCTGTAAACCAGGGGAAAATCGGCAGCCACACCGCCCAGCCCACCACCGCCATGTAGGGCAGCCAGAAAAAGAACATGCCGGAACGGCAGGCGTTGTTGGCCAGCGACTGCCAGCACACAAAGGCCAGAGCCGGATAGAAGAGAAGGGCAAGGGGCTGCCAAAACAGTCCGGCAACCAGCCCCAGGCCGGCACCCATGTATCCATAGGTCAGTGGCCGGGAAAGGGCAGAAAATTTTTCCCTGAAGAAAAATCCGAACAAGTTTTTCAGCAGTTTCACCAAAACACCTCCGTTGCAATTTTATCATAAACTGCAAGCTTTCTTTTGCTATTTTTCGCCGCAATCGGTATAATACCTTGTAATCAAGGGGGCGAAAACCATGTACAGAATGTTGGTGCTGGATATAGACGGCACATTGATAAACAGCCGCATGCAGGTGTCAAGGGCCACCGTTGCGGCCATAACCGCTGCCCAGCGTCAGGGTGTTTTTGTCACCCTGGCCACCGGACGCAGCTTCTATTCAGCTGCCAAGTATGCCCGGCGGCTGAACATCGACCTGCCGCTGATTTGTGCCAACGGCGGCATTGTGCGCAAGCCCTCGGGTGAAGTGATTGACGAACAAACACTGCCCGCTGACCTGGCCGCCGATTTGCTGGCGGAAATGTCCCAGGCCGGGCTTATCACCCAGGCCTACCACCGGGGCGGCATTGCCTTTTACGGTGAGAAGTTGCCCCTTAAGCGCTGGGTCAGCGTGGTGGCCAAACGCTTCTCCCTGCCCAGCTTTTTCTATGCCTGGCGGGACTTTAAGCGCAGCCGGCTGCAAAGCTTTCCCAACCTGGAACAATTGGTCCGCGCCGGCGAAATAAATCCCCACAAGCTGTTTTCCGTAGGCCAGGAAGATGTGCTGGAAGACATGAGCCGGCGCTGTCAACAGCAAGCCCTCAGCGTCGAACACTACCCCGGCCACCACGGCGGCATGTACCTGGAAATTATGGCGGCCGGCGCATCCAAAGGCGCGGCGCTGAAAACGCTGGCCAAATATATGGATGTGAAAATGGAACAGGTGCTGGCGGTGGGCGACAACCTCAATGATACCGACATGATTGCCAACGCCGGCTTGGTGGTGGCAATGGGCAACGGCCACCAGGGACTCAAGGATGTGGCAAAGCACATTACCCTGAGCAATGAAGATGACGGTGTGGCAGCGGTGATAAGAGAATTCATTCTTTAGAAAAGCAACAGAGCGGCGAAGGCCGCTCTGTTTTTTATTATGCTGTCTTTTCCTTTCGCTTGCGCCGTCGTTCCGTCAGCCGCACCAGCAAGATGCCAACCTCATAGAGAATCATCATCGGCAGAATCATCAGCAGCTGGGAAACGACGTCCGGCGGGGTGATCACTGCCGAAAGCACTGCGATTACCAGCAGGGCGTACTTGCGGCTGGCCCGCAGCAGCTGTGAGGATATTATGCCCAGGGCGCCCAGCACCCAAAACATCAGGGGCAGTTGAAACACTACGCCAAAGGCCAGCACAAACCCGGAAGCAAAAGAAATATAATCGCCGATGGTGTACCAGGGTTGCAATTGGTCGGTGGCAAACCCGGCGAAGAAATCCAGGGCAAAGGGGAACACGACAAACCAGGCAAAGAGAATGCCAGCGGCAAAGAGCAGAAACATCATGACCACAGCGGCGATGAGCACCCGCTTTTCTTTTTTTGTCAGCGCCGGCATGATAAAAGCCGTCACCTGGTAGAAGATCAGCGGCGACACGGCCAGCAAGCCCGTTATCACCGACAGGCGGAGTTGAGCCAAAAATGCTTCTGACGGGCGGACAAAAATCAGTGTCTGGCCCTTGGCCAACAGTTCCAGCAGCTCGTTGGCAAAGGAGAAACAAACAATGGCCGCTGCCACCACAGCAACGGCGATTATAATCAGCCGCAGGCGCAGTTCGTTCAAGTGGTCGGCCAGCGTCATCGGCTGTTGTTTTTTGCCCACGGCTTACCCTCCTTTGCTATTCCTCGTCATCTCCCCGGACAGACTTCTGAAAACCCTTGAAGGTCTTGACAATGGCGTTGCGGAGCATGCCTATCCGTCCTGGCCCAAAAATAAGCACGACGATGGCAACGATAATCAGTATTTCCCAGATTCCCAGCTTGGGCATGACCAGTCTCCTCCCTGTATTGGGGTTTAGGCTTCTTCCTCTTCTTCAAGAGAATTGCTGATGTCTTTGGTTGCCTGTTTCATTTCCCGGATGCCCTTGCCGATGGACCGGCCAATTTGGGGCAGCTTGGAGGGCCCGAAGATAAGCAACGCCAATCCAAGAATCAGCAGCAACTCTGCTCCACCCAATTTAAACATGCTGTACCTCCTTTGAAGTAAAAGAAAAAAATCACTTACCATTAATTATACGCCTTGGCGCCCCAAGAGGCAACACCAGTTTTACTGTGATAAGTTTCACTTATGCCCATATAGATTGCTTATATAGGATGTATTACTGTTTCTACGGGTATATAATTTGGGGTAGTGGATGTTGCGGGAGGTGATTAAATGGCAAGTACATCCCCGGTTCAA
>PWLI01000047.1 GCA_003559415.1 Clostridiales bacterium
ATGCCAACGGCTCGGGCAAGGTTGCGTTGATTTCGGTTGAACGATCCATTGCCGCCTGGATGAAATTGCGCCGGATTCTTCCCGAACATGAAGACTTGATCCTGTCCATGTTGTCGTTGCTGGATCGTCTGCGGCGGCGGATTAAGAAGGCGCAACCGCATGTTTTGCAGGCGCTTGCAGCGGCTTGACCGCAATGGCGAGACTTGGCCGGGCCGTCGAGAGCGAAGCCGGCGGGCTTTTGGCCGCGCAGGTCGCCGGTTTCGATCCGGTCGATGATATCGCCGGATAGGATCGCGCCTTCGATAGGGATGGTAGGATATTTCATCAGTTCATGATTCTTCCGCCTGTCGGGCCAGAATGGAACGGCCTTTGGCCGTCAGGCGGTATTTCTGATTCTTGCTGCGGGGTGCATGAGGGCGCGTCATCGAAATCAGTCCGGCATCCAAAAGGGACTTCATGGACGCACTGTAATTTCTGGTGCGCCGCGGATATTCGAGCGTTTCGAGAAGTTCCGGTGTGGAAGCAGGTTGCTTGAGGCGATTCAAGATTTTCTTCATGACATCAGTTAGTTGCAGATCATGCACCCCGTCATGTACCCCATCATGTGCGGCGACTTGTTCGGTAACTTGTGCGGTTGCTTTCCTGTCCGCATACGCCGCTGTGTCCGGGTACTTTACAACCATACGGAAAATGTCCCCTTCGATCAGTTCGGGATTGGCGCCGCCATAGGCCTTTCCGTGCTTCATCATGTTGCTCGAGGATATCGAGGGCGAGGTTGCCGGAATTCTGGCGCAATCCCGTCAATCGGATGCCAACGGCTCGGGCATGGTTGCGTTGATTTCGGTTGAACGATCCATTGCCGCACGGATGAAATTGCGCCGGATTCTTCCCGAACATGAAGATTTGATCCTGGCCATGTTGTCGCTGCTGGATCGTCTGCGGCGGCGGATTACAATCGATCTACCGGATAGCGTGACGTTCTTGCGTCCGGGTTTCGACGGTGAAAACGTCGGTTTGTTTGATGACGATTAAGCGTTAAAAGCGCCAATCGTGTCTGTCCCCAAACGAACCAAACGACCAAGGTCTTGCGTCCGGCAAGCGGATCGACATACCGCCACCACCGGATAATTGTTACAGGCCCGATTTCATGCAGGAAAACGGCCGCTTCCGTGTCATTTTCAAGGGGCAACCGTATGTTTTGCAGGCGCTTGCAGCGGCTTGACCGCAATGGCGAGACTTGACCGGGCCGTCGAGAGCGAAGCCGGCGGGCTTTTGGCCGCGCATGTCGCCGGTTTCGATCCGGTCGATGATATCGCCGGATAGGATCGCGCCTTCGATAGGGATGGTAGGAGATTTCATTCTGAAGCCGATCGCTGCATAACCTCCCAATGACCACTTTTCGCTGGTCCAACGCGTTTCAACAGACCTTTGGCCTTGAGCGTATCAATGTTCTTACCGACGGCTGTTGAACTGATGCCGATCACGCTAGCCATCTCCTTGACGGTTATTCGAGGATTTTGAAACACCAGTTTTACGATCTGCTTCTGGCTTTCAACCAACCCATCAACCAACCCATCAACCAACCCGGTCTCTGTAATCAAAGCTTCCGGCATAGTCGCCTGCGGATGCACGGGTAGCCGACACATGAAGTACGAATGGTCATCGTCGAAGTCGAATACTGGCGGCGGTGACCCATTGGCTTGCATGGCATGCAAGATTTTCGGGATACCGGTGGATCGCCCTTCGGTCATATCGAGTTCTTTCAAAAACTCGCCGATTCGCCGATTTCGATAGCGACGTGGAAGCGCACGGCCTGCCCGCAGGTCATCCAACCGTACCGACCGGTCAGGGCCGGGATAGCTCAACACGACCAGTTCATCCTTTGAAATACGCACTTCGACCGGTTCGCGCACGTCATAGCCCCGATGATACACTGCGTTGGCAAAACGCACACACGGTATGAAGCACATCCAGCGGATTCCAGCCGGCCTTGAACTCCAATCGCTCCCATTCCACGGCCTTGCCGTTCAGTAGATGATCGATATGGATGGTTGGATATTTCATTATCTTCTCTGAAACTACGTTTCGGGAGTTCATTTGCTTTCGAGGGTTTGCTTAGCCAATTCGAGTTGGTATTTCAGTTCTTCTTTGGAGGGCAGATAAAGCTGGTACTTCGACGCGAAGATTTTGGAGTCCGCCGGCAGCGTCAGTTCCACCAATGCATCGTTCTTGCGATGGCACAAAACAATGCCCACCGTCGGTAACTCATCGTCAAGTTTCACATGCCGGTCGAAGTAGTTGACGTACATCTGCATTTGCCCGAGATCCTGATGTGTGAGCTTGTCGCGCTTGAGGTCGATGATGACGTAGCAACGCAACAGACGGTTGTAGAATACCAGATCGACAAAGAAATGGTCATTGTCGAACGTAAACCGCTTCTGCCGGGCCTCGAAAAGGAACCCTTTGCCAAGTTCGAGAAGGAAACTCTCGATTTTGTCAATAATGGCGGTTTCAAGTTCGTGCTCGGTATATGCCGGTTTCTCCGGCAAATCCAGGAATTCCAGTACCAACGGGTTTTTGATGAGGTCGGCAGCTTTTTCCACGACCTGGCCTTCACGGGCCAATCGCCGGATTTCGTCCTTGTCGCAGCTCATGGCCAGTCGTTCGTATAGCGAACTGGCGATCTGCCGTTTAAGTTCTCGGACACCCCAGTTGTTCTGGGCAGCCTCGATCTCATAGAACCGGCGCTCGTCCGGATTGTCAATGGTC
>PWLI01000144.1 GCA_003559415.1 Clostridiales bacterium
AATTTATGTCGCCCCTGGCATGACAGACATCTATTTCGAACATGACGACTACGAGAACTACCACCAAGGTGATGTTGAGCTGACGGAAGAAACAACGATAAATTTGGCAATGAGTCAACTGGCGCCATAGTTTGGCATTGAGATGTGCGGAGCGAGCAAAGGCATAATAAGGGGCTGGCCATGAGCCAGCCCCTTATGTTTATTCAGTTTGCAGCCAGGCCATTGTCAAGTCAAGGGTGGCCAGCAGGCTATCTTTGTGGGTGCGTTCATAGGAGTGGGAGCTGTCCACCCCGGGCCCGATAAGAGCCGCCTGGAAATCATATCCCGATCTCAGGGCAGCTGTGGCGTCGGAACCGTAGTATGGATAGATGTCCACTTTGTAGGGTATTTCATTTTGCTGGGCCAGGCCTATGAGCTTCCTTGTAAAGGTGTGGCAATAGGGTCCCGAGGAGTCCTTGGCACAGATGGATACGCTGAATTCATCGGACTGCTGGCCTTCACCGGGAGCGCCCATGTCTATGCATAAGAACTGACGGGTGTGCTCCGGCAGGCCGGCGGCGGAGCCGTGGCCCACCTCTTCATAGTGGCTGAAGAAGAAGTTTGTGGTTTTTGGCAGCTGGATGTTGCTTTCCTTTATCTCCTTGATTGCCGCCAGCATTATAGCCACTCCGGCCTTGTCGTCCAAGTGGCGGGATTTAAAGAACCCGTTGACCACTCGGGTGCGGGGTTCAAAGGTCACAAAGTCCCCCACCTCGATGCCCAGCTTGCGCACCTCTTCCGGGTTGGAAACGCGGTGGTCCAGGCGCAGCTGCATGGTGTCATCTTTGCGCTGCTCTGTTTCAGTGTCTTTGCCATGGACGTGGGCGGATGCCTTGTTTAACAACAGGGTGCCGCTTATTGTTTCGCCTTTGCCGGTGTGGACCAGGCAGTTCTCTCCTTCGACGTTGGCCCAGCCCAACCCCCCAATGGAGGTAAGCTTAAGGCAGCCGTTGCTCTTTATCTCCTTGACCATGGCACCCAGGGTGTCTATGTGGGCGCTGATTGTCCGCTGGTTGGCGTCATCCTTGCCCGGCAACGTGGCCACTACGGCACCTTTGCCGGTGCGCCTCCAGGGTATTTCCAGTTTGTCCAGCTGTTGGGTGAGAACTTTGTTGGCAGCGTGGGTGAAACCGCTGGGGCCGGGTATGGCCAGCAGTTCCAGCAACACCTTCTCCAGGTAAGGCCATTGTTTTTCCATGCTATCCTGTCCCTTCATAGTATATATTAATTGCAGTATAACACAGATTTTTGCCCACGGCTTGACACCAGTTTCGGCACGGGGTATATTGTTTGTAAATGAAAATCATTTACAAGTAGGTGAGTGAATGGACTGGCAACAGGCCTGGGATCAGTTGGGTCAGCGGGGTTACCGCAAGACACAACAGCGGATGATTGTGGTCAAAGAGGTTTTTGCCGGCGGCTGCTTGCAGGGTGCCGAGGAAATCCTTTCCCGTTGCCGGGAAAAAGACGGAGGAATCAGCATGCCTACCGTTTACCGCACTCTGGACATGCTGGTTGATGCCGGATTAGTGCGCCGGGTCAACCTGGGCCTGGGGCGGACGTGGTTTGAGCCCGGCGGGCCCGATGACGACCATCACCATCACCTGGTGTGTGAGCAGTGTGGCAAGCGTGAAAAGATAGCCCTGTGCCCACTGGGCATTGTGGAAAACGAGGCCAAAAGAAGCGGATTTAAAGTCAGGGAACTGCACTTTGAGGCAGTGGGCCTGTGCCGCTCGTGTGCCGCAAAGGAGAGAAAGAAATGAGTCATTTGCATATCCCCGACGGGGTGCTGCCCGCCTGGCTGTGGATTGGAGCGCTGATAGCGACGTTGCTGTTGGTAGTGTTATTTTCCCGTCAGCTGGAGCGGCGGCGGAGAATGCTGCCCATGGTGGCTGTGCTGTCTGCCTTGGCGTTGGTTATCATGCAGGTTCATATAGGGCCGCTTCATATTAATCTTTCCGCCCTGGCAGGAATTGTTGCCGGTCCGGGCTTGGGTTTCTTGGCTGTGTTTGTGGCCAACTTTTTCAGCGCCATTGTGCTGGGCCACGGAGGGCTAACGGTTCTGGGTGTAAACTCGCTGTTGGTGGGCAGCGAAGCGCTGGTGGCGGGAGCTGTCTTTGCTCTGATGGGCGGCGCCCGGCGCCTGTTGGTCAACGGTGCCGGTGCAGTGGCAGTGGCGCTGGTGGTGTCCACCCTCTTGGTGCTGGCTGTTGGGGCGATTGCCGGGCAGTCGCTGGAAGCCATGGTTTTGGATCACGACCATAATCACGGGAATGACCATGACCACGATCATGACCATAATCATGAAGTATCTTCCGGGTTTTTCACCCGCTTTGTCAGTATAATTGCCTTTCTGCTGTTGCCCTGGATGGCCATGGAAATGACACTGTCTCTGGGGGCCATGGCATTTATCCGCAGGGTGCGGGGGCAATGGTTTGAGCAGGAGGAATAACAATGCACCTGGCCGCTATTGACAACCTGGCAGTTAACCACCACTGCTGGTTGCAGCAAGCCTCCCCTTTGGCCAAACTTTTGTTGCTGATCTGGGTGTTGGCGTTGCTGCTGACAACCACATCGCTGGCGGCAGTGGGTATTATATCTGGGCTTGTTTTGCTGGTGGCTGCTGCCAATCGTCTGCCGCTGACAATTCTGGTGGGCCTGGCTGTTGTGCCCATGTTGTTGGCCGCCATCTTTGCCGTCAGTCTGGCTGACTGGTATTGGG
>PWLI01000027.1 GCA_003559415.1 Clostridiales bacterium
CAACAGATTGAAACGCAACAAACCGAAGAAAGGCAAAGGAAAGAAGGGGAAATAATTGCCAGTAACACATAAGCTGTATGGCCCGATAGTGAAAAATATCTACGATGGCACAGTTGATCTTGGTGCGCACACATTCAAGGTTGCATTAATGTCTTCGGCACATACGCTTAACCAGGATCACGAAAATTGGGCAGATGTTAGCGCAAACGAAATCAGCAGCACGGGTGATTATACTGCGGGTGGTATAACACTGGCAATCGCAAGTTCACAGATGACCTATGCAACACGGGTGACATCTGTTATATGTTCATCTGAGACGGTATTCTCAACTTCCGGCACAATATCAGCTAATTATGCTGTGGTTTATGGTTCCACTAATAATAAGCTGGTATCCTGTGTAGACTTTGGTGGTGCGGAGGCATCTGTTGATGGTGAATATAAAATCACATGGACAGACAGTAAACTTAAAACGGTGACAGTATCGCCTTAGGGGGTGTAGTGATGGGTAAGAGTGCGAATGTAAAAGCACCTCCGGCAAAGGCAGAAATTAAAGTGCCGGGGCAGGAAAGCCCCCGACAGAAAACGGGGCAGAAACCCCCAAAGAAGGGGTGATTAAATGGTGAAGCAGACGGATTAAGGCGGTGAGGTGATGCCCACAACTGTTAGTGTATTTCATGAGGGCACGGGCAACGATATAGATTATTTTACCATATCAGACGATGCTACCTCTGTTGACTGGGAATGTGAATTAACAGCAGATAATCACCCACAGCGGGGGGACTCGATAGCCAACTTCGCCATCAGGCCAAGCGGTGGAGAAAATATTGTTCACGAAACCCAGGTGGGCAGCGGGACCTCTAATTATAGCGGCACAGAAACTCTTGATGCCGGGGATTATGAGATCGAAGTTTGGCATAGTGGGGCTACACAAAGGGATATTACCGCTTCGGGCAGCGTAACTTATGAAGAAGAAGTGGCTGCTGAACCAAGCAATGCTGCCATAACCGCACCCACAGCTACAGTTACAGCCGAAGCAACTGTGCCGACCATAACAGCACAAGCGGTAAGCAACGTCATTGTAACAGCCATTGCCGCGGAAGCGACATGCCAAACAATCGCACCCGTGATAACGGCGGAAACAACAGTCAGTGCGACGGCTGATGCTCCCATTGCCACAGCCACGGCGGAAGGATTATCGCCAAGTGTATATACCGAGGTATATGCCACGGTTATACCACCACCTGCCGAAGCCGATACAGAAGCAATAGCACCGAGTATCATAACAAGCACGGCAGGCGTAGATTCACAGCTTAGATTGTCGAAAGGAACTCTTTACCCACGGCAACCGAATAAAACCACTGGAATTGTTTTAAATAAAGGTGTGGTTTACGACTCGGTTTGGGCAGAAGTGGCAGCGGTAATAAGCGCATCAATTTCTGCACCTACAGCAACCGTAACAGCCGAAGCAATTACCCCGACCATCAGTTCGGCGGCAGCGATTGATGTTGATATTTCCGCACCTGTTGCAACAATGGAAGCGGAAAGTATCGCCCCGGAGGTATCGGCAAGTAAAGTAGTCAGTATAACGGCTCCAGTGGCGACGGCAGAATCAGAAGCTATTGCTCCGTCAATTACAACGCGAACCATTATCAATGCTACGGTTATTCCGCCACCCGCAACAAGCGACGCGGATGCAATAAGCCTGGCGGTCACAGCAACCAAGACGGTTAATATCACATCTCCGGTAGCCAATGCGGACGCAACAGGGATAAATCCCGAAGTGGTAACAGTTCAATCGGCAAGTATTGCAGCACCAACAGCCGAAGTAACCGCTGAAGGGGTTGCACCGAGCGTAAGCACTGATGTAAGGGTGGATGTTTCAGTAGAAGCACCCACGGCGATAGCTACCGCAGAGGCAATTATCCCAACGGTAAGTGCAGTTATTACTATTAAGATTGGTGTTCCGACTGCTACTGTAGATACAGAAGCTATAGCACCGGAAATAAGCACAACCGAGACGGTAAATATAACCGCACCGACGGCGACAGCTACAGCGGCAGGCACAACACCGGGAGTAAGCACGACCATTACTGTTGATATCGATGCACTGGCGGCCACTGCGAACGCAGAGGGCATCGTTCCTGTAATCAACACGACTAAGACGGTTGATATATTAAGTCCGGTTGCTACAGTAACAGCAGGTGGTGTCGCTCCGAGTGTGGCGGCGACAGAATCAGCAAGAATTACCGTAACCACTGCTGATGCAGACGCGGCGGCAATGGCTCCGAGCATAAGGGCAACAAAAAACATAGCGGTAGAAGCACCGACCGCTGAAGCACAGACGGCAGGTGTTATCCCGGCGATTACCGCCCAGGTTATCGGCGAGGTGAATGTCACTGTTAACCCCGCCGAAGCCGAATCCGAGGCGGTTGCGCCGACTATCACGGCACAAAAGAATGTTGGTATAGACGCGCCAACGGCTGAAGTAACAGCAGGGGGGATTACCCCCGCAGTCCGGGCAACGGTTAGTGCTGATGTTATCATCCCGGTGGCAGAGGTAACCGCGGAAGCGGTGGCCCCGGAAGTTAAGACGGCTACCAGCACAAACATTGAAACACCGACTGCCACAGCTACGGCGGAAGGAATCGCCCCGGTAGTAGTGGCGGAAACTGTTGACACGGCTGTAATATCTGCACCGGTAGCAAGTGCGGACACTGAAGCCATTGCACCGGCCATAGAGGTAACAAGAAGTG
>PWLI01000133.1 GCA_003559415.1 Clostridiales bacterium
GGCAGATGTCAGCGGCCTTGTTTTATGGGCCTCTTACCCGGCAGGGGATATCTCTTCGGCGGACTTGGCAGTGCTGTCGGTTTACGGCACCCGGGACGGGCTTGCCACAGTGGAAAAGGTGCTGGAATCCCGGGAGAACCTGCCGGCTGATGCCCGGTTTGTGCCCATCCATGGCGGCAACCACGCCAATTTCGGCGCCTATGGGCCCCAAGATGGGGATTGGGAGCCGTATATAAGTCAGCAGCAGCAACACCGCTTGGTGGCACAGGCAACAATAGAGTTTTTGCGCTCACTGGAACGCTGACCCACAGGGACGTCTTTCTGTCCCAGCAATAAAGATATACTCCCCCTAGGTAGGGGGAGTATTTTTGTCCGGGGATTACACCCGGCCCGGTTATCGCATGTTATTCTTGGTCAATGTACCAACTTTCAAAATCGTAAAGTCCCCATGCACCGATGGTTATATCTTTTACTTTCTGATCAACAATAATTGTATCTAGTTGTGAGAAAAGGAATACGACGGGTAAGTCGGCTGAGATTTTTTGATCAATCTCGTTATAAGTGGCCTGCCTTACAGAGAAATCAAGGGCATCTCTTCCTTGGAGTATCAGCTGGTCAAGTTCAGTATTGGAATACTTGCCGAAGTTCAGAGAGCCGTTTGTGTGAAACAGGGAAAAGGCGTCGGGATCAGCACCAGTGGTCCACCCCATGGCCACCATCTGGAAGTTGCCGGGCCACAGGTGGTCATTAAGCAAATCACCCCATTCCAACAGTTTAACATCAACCTGGATGCCAACATCTTCCAGGTAATTTTTGGTGAGTTGTGCAATTTGCTCCCGGCGAGGGTTGCCGGACTGAGTCAGGAGTGTAAATTGAAACTTGGCGCCTGTTTCTTGGTGGTAGCGCCAACCATCAGTGCCAAGCAACCAGCCGGCGTCATCCAGCAGTTGTGCGGCAGTTTCCGGTGAATATCCGTATTCTGTTTGGGCTTCCGAGTGGGCCCAGGAGATGCCGGGGTAGTGGGAGTTCATTACAACCCCTTGGTCGTCGAGAATTTCCACAATCATTTCCGGGCGGTTCAGGGCGTGGGCTATTGCCATGCGCACATCGTGATTCTGGAAGGGGTTGATTCCCTGGGTTTTGAACGCTTCATCGGTAAAGTTGAATATGAGGCAGTCGTAGATCATTCGCTGGTACTCGAAAAAGTTATGTGTGGCGTGCAATGGTGCCATGCGATTCAAGGAGCTCAGAGGGATATCGTAGAGCAAATCAATTTCCCCCGCTTCAAGGGCACTCAAAGGGTCACTTGGAAATGTCCACAGCACTACTTCGATATAGGGTTTGGGGGACTTCCAATACAGGGTATTTCTGACAACCTCAATGTATTCTCCCTCAATCCAGTTTCCAAAGGTGTAGGGGCCTGTACCGATAGGGTCTAAGTTCCGGGGATGCTGAAGCATATCTGCGATGGCAACATCATACTCCTCCGAGGCAACAGGACAGAATATGTGCTTTGGTATTATTCCAAACACCAGAGTGTTGAGAAACCTGTATACAGGTTGGTTCAGTATGAACTTGATTGTATGGTCGTCAACTATGATGATGTCTGCTAAAACATTAAACACGGAAGCGTATGGACCAGGGTAGTCTTCATCAAAGGCAACAGTGCCTATGGTAAATTCAACATCTTCTGCTGTAAAGGGGGTGCCGTCATGCCAGACGACATCTTCTTCCAGGTAAAAAACCCACTCAGAGCCATCCGCTGAAATCTCCCAATCGTATGCGAGTTCACCGACTATCTGCATGTTTTCGTCATACTTGACAAGGGCCTGAAAGATATGGCTTTCCACGGCAGAAGAAGGGTGGTCAGTTGACAGGATGGGGTTAAACATAATCGGATCATCATACAAAGCCCGTATTAAAGTTCCCCCAATCTCAGGGTGTTCAACGACAGGGTCTTCGCCGTTCCCATTTTCGTTTCCATTTGAAATGTCTCCATTATTATCGTTTCCCCCGCCACAGGCGGCAATCGAAAATAAAACAGCTATTATAGTGAGAACACTGATAATGAAACGGCCCGAGTGTTTGAGAGTATGCATTTTCCACTTCCTTTCACATAAAGTATGGTTTCCAGAGAGTGATAATATATTGAAAGATTCGACAAAGAACTTTGTTTTCCTTCGCTAATCACAGGAGGTCATTTATCCCCAAAGAGAAACAAAAAAGCCACGGGAAAGCTTCCGTGGCCTTTGTTTGAAAGTGGTGCGAGAGGGGGGACTCGAACCCCCACACGGTCACCCGCACTAGGTCCTGAACCTAGCGTGTCTGCCAATTCCACCACTCTCGCACGGAATAATTTATACCATATCGACTGGTGGGTGTCAACATGGTTGGATTGCAATGGTGAGCCATCCAGGATTCGAACCTGGGACACCCTGATTAAAAGTCAGGTGCTCTGCCAACTGAGCTAATGGCCCGTAATGGCTGGGGCGGCAGGACTCGAACCTACGCATGCGGGAGTCAAAGTCCCGTGCCTTACCAACTTGGCGACGCCCCAGTGATGGTGGAGAGGACTGGATTTGAACCAGTGAAGGCGGTGCCAGCAGATTTACAGTCTGCCCCCTTTGGCCAACTCGGGAACCTCTCCGGGAAAATGGAGCCGACGATCGGACTTGAACCGATAGCCTGCTGATTACAAGTCAGCTGCTCTGCCAATTGAGCTACGTCGGCATGTGGCGGAGCTGACGGGA
>PWLI01000008.1 GCA_003559415.1 Clostridiales bacterium
CCTACGTACAGGTAGACGAAAAAACCATCGGCTCGCCCAAATTTCCCAAGGCGGACATAGTTATAGCCCTCAGTCCCCGGTCGGTGGAACGAACTGCCCGCTATGTTGATGAGAGAACGACCTTTGTGTATGACAGCTCGTTGATTGCCACCGAAAAAACTGACGACCCCGATGTGGAAGTAGTTGACCTGCCCCAAAATGCCGGCAACATCATTGGCATCCCCGCCAATGACATTGCAAAGGTTGAACTTCATCCCCGGGTTTTCAATGTCATGATTCTCGGCGCGGTGATCAAAGCCACCGGTGTTGTGACTGAGGAGAGAATAAAGCAGGCAGTGCAAGATAAGTTCGGCAGCAAATTCGAAGAAAACCCTGAACTGAAAGACCTTAACTTCCGGGCGCTGGAAAAGGGCATGAGCCTGGTTGAGCGGGTTGTTTAGGAGGTGAGCGCTGTGGCGATAAAAACAATGAAACCCATCTCCCAGCAGGGGAAAAAGGGAAACTTTCACATGTTTGCCGACCTGTGCAAGGGTTGTGGCCTATGCATACACAAGTGTCCGGTAAATATCATTGTCTGGTCGGAGGAGTTGGGAGTCTATGGCACCCCGGCGGTAAAAACATCGGACCAGGACAAGTGCATCGCCTGCAAGATTTGTGAAGCGGTCTGTCCCGATACGGCTATTGTGATTGAGAAGCATGAAACCAAGAAAGACTGAAACAAGGGCGGCAGCGACAGCTGCCGCCTCTGCTTTGCTGTTAAATTTCTCGCAGCAAAGGGGCTGTTGTGTGATAACATAGGGGGAGAGTTTATTCTTTCAGCATGAGGGGGCTTGATGATGGAGCAATATAGAAAAACCATTGCCGGGGCCATTGCCGAAACCGGCGTAATCGATCCAGCAGAAGCGGAGCTTTTGCTGGAGTTTCCACCAGATGCCAGCATGGGAGACTTTGCCTTCCCTTGTTTTACCCTGGCACGCCGGCTGAAACAGCCTCCCCATTCCATTGCTGAGACCCTGGCTGCCAAACTTGACGGTGTCCACCTGTTCAGCAAAGTTACATCGGTTGGGCCATATGTAAACTTCACAATCAGCCGTCCGCTGTTGGCGCAAGAGGTGTTGAGCTCTGTGCTGGGGGAAGAAGTTGAGTATGGACACAGCGATACAGGCAACGGCAAGGTTGTGGTTATTGATTTTTCATCGCCAAACATTGCCAAGCCCTTTTCCGTTGGCCACCTCCGTTCCACTGTTATCGGCGGAGCTCTGGGCAGGATTTATAAGAGCCAGGGCTATGAAGTTGTTGGCATTAACCACCTGGGCGACTGGGGCACCCAGTTTGGCAAGTTAATCGCTGCATTCAAGAGGTGGGGCAGCCGGGAACAACTCAGGGCACAACCGGTCAGTCATTTGCTTGAAATCTATGTCAAGTTCCATCGGGAAGCAGAGAAGGAACCTGCCCTGGAAGAAGAGGGGCGCTTGTGGTTTAAGCGGTTGGAGGAAGGAAATGAAGACGCCCGGCTGCTGTGGGAGCAGTTCCGGGATTTGAGTCTGGAAGAGTTTAGAAGAATTTACAGCCTCTTGTCTGTGGAGTTTGAGCATTTCCATGGTGAGAGCTTTTATAATGACAAGCTAAATGAAGCAATTAAGGTGCTGGAAAACAAGGGTTTGATCAAGGAAAGCCAGGGGGCGCTTGTAGTTGATTTAGGAGAAGAGATGCCGCCCTGCATGCTTAAAAAGCAGGATGGAGCCACACTGTATGCCACCCGGGAAATAGCTGCTGCCATCTATCGTTACGGCCAGTACCAGTTTGAAAAGATGCTGTACGTGGTGGGCGCCGATCAATCGCTGCATTTTAAGCAGGTTTTTGCCGTGTTGGAACTGATGGGTTTTGAATGGGCTGAAAAATGTGAACATGTGCCCTTTGGGTTGATCAGGTTTGAAGACGGGAAAATGTCCACCCGGCAGGGGAAAGTTGTGTTGCTGGAAGAAGTGCTCAACAAAGCTATTGACCTGAGCCTGGACATCATCAAACAGAAAAATCCGGGACTGGAGCAAAAAGAAAAAGTCGCCAGGCAGATAGGAATCGGTGCAGTGATTTTTGCAGACCTGGCCAATGACAGAATTAAAGACGTGGAATTTGAATGGGAAAAAGTCCTGGACTTTTCTGGAGATACGGCGCCGTATATTCAATACGCCCACGCCAGGATATGCAGCATATTGAGGAAAGAGCAGCCATGGGAGAAAACCGTGCCCGGGGAAATATATTCTTCTCCGGAAGAAGAAAGGTTGCTGGTCAGCCTGTCCCGCTTCCCGGCGGCAGTGAGCCGCTCTTTGGAACTTAACAAGCCCTCGGTGCTGGCCCGCTACCTCTTGGATTTGGCCCGGGACTTTAACCACTTTTACCACAATTGTCCGGTGCTGCAGGCAGAAGCAGGGCTCCGCAACGCCCGGTTGTTGCTGGCCATGGCAGTCCGGGTTGTGCTGGCCAGGGGCTTGAGACTTTTGGGAATTGCTGCGCCGGAAGAGATGTAGGCTGCCCCGGGCAATGGGCATTTGAAACCCGGCCGGTTGTTATGTATAATTAATCAAATATCTACAAGGCGGGTGATTTGATTGGCAGGCAAAGTAATGGAAGTAGCCCTGACATTTGATGATGTTTTGTTGGTTCCGGCCAAGTCCAAAGTGCTGCCTCGGGATGCAGACCTGCGCACAATGCTTACCCGGGAGATCAAGCTCAACATCCCTTTGCTCAGTGCCGGCATGGACACTGTTACTGAAGCCCGGACTGCTATTGCCATGGCCCGGGAAGGCGGCATAGGCATAATTCATAAAAACATGTCTCCGGAAAAACAGGCAAGTGAAGTGGATACTGTCAAGCGCTCGGAACATGGCGTTATTACAAACCCCTTTTCACTGGGTCCGGACAACCTGGTGGGAGAAGCGGATGAGCTGATGAGACGTTACCGGATATCCGGCGTGCCCATAGTGGTCAAGGGAAGGTTGGTGGGCATACTGACAAACCGCGATCTCCGGTTTGAAGAAAACTTCCAGCGCCCAATCAAAGAAGTTATGACCAGCAAGAACCTGGTTACTGCCCCCCGGGGAACGACCCTTGACCAGGCCAAGGAGATATTGGCCCGCCATCGTATAGAAAAATTGCCCCTGGTCGATGAGCACTTCAACCTCTGTGGGCTTATTACCATCAAAGACATTGAAAAAGCCCGGATGTATCCCAGCTCCGCCCGGGACTCGGGAGGCCGGTTGCTGGTCGGCGCAGCCGTAGGTGTCGCCGACGACACCGAGGAAAGAGTAGAGGCCCTGCGTTCATCCAAGGTGGATGTCCTGGTTGTGGACACCGCCCACGGCCATTCCCAGGGCGTTTTGGACCTGGTAAAGAATTTGAAGAAAAGATATCCCGACCAACAGGTCATTGCGGGCAATGTGGCCACCGCCCAGGCAACCCGGGACCTTATTTCGGCAGGCGCCGATGCAGTCAAGGTGGGAATCGGGCCCGGCTCGATTTGCACCACTCGGGTTGTCGCCGGCGTGGGAGTGCCCCAGGTAACGGCAATAATGAACTGTGTGGCTGCAGCCCGGGACAGTGGCGTGCCGTTGATTGCCGATGGAGGAGTAAAGTATTCGGGCGACGTTGTCAAGGCAATTGCCTCGGGAGCCGACAGCGTAATGGTAGGCAGCCTGATGGCGGGAACAGATGAAAGCCCCGGCTCCTTTGAAATCCTCCAGGGCAGGAGCTACAAGGTTTATCGCGGCATGGGCTCAATTGGGGCCATGCGTGCCGGCAGCAAAGACCGGTACTTCCAAAGCGACGCGGCAAAGTTGGTTCCCGAAGGGATTGAAGGGCGTGTTCCCTACCGGGGTTCTGTTGCCGACACTGTGTACCAGCTCATGGGCGGCTTGCGTTCAGGCATGGGTTATTGCGGGGCAGCAAACATCGCCCAGCTTAAAAAAGCCAAGATGGTGCAAATAACCGGGTCAGGCCTCAGGGAAAGCCATCCCCATGATGTGCAGATGGTAGAAGATGCGCCAAATTATGTGCGCAGGCCGTAAACAATCAATGGGCCGGGTATTCAATTGCCTTAACCCGGCTTTTTTTTGTATAATAAGGAAAAAGGAGAAAGATGAATAAAGGAATTCTCAGGCGCAAGCTGGAAGAAGTTGTAAGGGCCGACAAACACCGGTTTCACATGCCGGGGCACAAAGGCCGCATGCATTGGCCTGTTTCCGGCGAAAAGGATGTTACCGAGCTGCCGGGACTGGATAACCTTCACAGGCCGTCGGGAACGCTGGCTGCATCCCAATCCCGGGTTGCAGCGATTTACCAGGTCGCAAGAAGTTTCTTTTTGGTCAATGGCAGCAGCGTTGGGATTATGGCTGCCATGGCCACAGCCCTTGCACCGGGTGAAAAGGTTCTAATAGAGCGCACTTGTCACAAGGCAGTCATTTCCGGGCTGGTACATTCAGGGGCAATGCCTGTTTTTGTAGAGCAGGAGTTTTGCCAAGACAGACAGGCCTGGCTGCCTCCCACAGTGCAGGCAGTTAAGGATGGACTGGCGGCTCAAGGAATAAAGGCCGCCGTTTTTACAAACCCCTGCTACATGGGATTGGTGCCGGACATGGACTCAATCGCTGGGTTGTGTCGGAAAGCAGCAGTGCCCCTGATTGTTGACGAGGCTCATGGGGCCCACCTCAAGTTTGGCAGAAAGGTGGGGTTGCCGCCAAGCGCCATAGATGCTGGGGCGGACATTGTTGTCCAGAGTCCCCATAAAACGCTGAACGCCATGACTCAGGCAGCTTGGGCCCATGTGCTGACACCGGATCTGGCAGAGGAGTTTCAGCGCAACCTCAACACTTTTCACACCACCAGTCCCAGCTATATTTTGCTTGCTTCACTGGAACAGGCGGCTTTGGAGGTTGAAGCCTGGGGCGAGGTGTCGCTCAACCGCCTGGCAAAATTGAGCCGCCTGCTGCGAAACAGCCTCTCGCGGGTGGGGCTCAGGCCCTGGGACTCCCGGGGAACTGATTGGACAAAAGTGGTGTTTCGCCAACCCTTGGGTGCAAAAAGATACCTGCAAGGCAAGGGCATCTATCATGAAGCAGTTTTTCATGGGAACATGTTGTTTATGCTGACAATGTCAGACGCCTGGGACTGCAGCTCGCTGAGATTTCTAATCGGCCAGTTGCCGGGCCTGGCCAAGCTTCCCCCTGTGGTGCGGAAACCATTGCATGTCCCCCCGTTGCCGGAAGTGGAGCATGCCCCCCGGGATGTCTGGAAAAGAGAGGGCACCAAGGTTGCCATTGCCAAAGCAGGGGGACGGATTGCCCGACAAATAGTAGCGCCATATCCCCCGGGCACAATGGTTGTTGTGCCGGGACAAAAAATCAGCGGCGAACTGTCAGATTACCTGGTTTGGCTGCATAGCAGGGGAGTGATTCCCGATTGGATAGAAGTTCTATAGGAAGCCAGGGGCTGTTTATAGCTTTTGAAGGGCTGGACGGGTGCGGTAAGACCACCCAGGCAAAATTGTTGATTCAATACCTTTTGCAAAGAAATATCCCCCACCGGCATGTTCGCGAGCCCGGCGGCACCGAAGTGGGGGACAAGATCAGGCAGCTGTTGCTGAGCCCGGAGACCCGGCTTAACACCTGGGGAGAGGCAATGCTTTATGCCACTGCCAGGGCTCAGCTGGTTCAGGACGTTATATCTCCCTCGCTGGCCAAGGGTGAAGTGGTGGTATGTGACCGCTACCTTTTTTCCAGCCTTGCCTACCAGGGTTATGGGCTGGGGCTGGATGTGGAATTGGTGCGAACCATAAACATGAAAGCCGTTGGCGGCCTGATTCCCCACATTTCTTTTCTTTTGGACATCCCGGTGGAGACATGGTCGCAGCGACAATCTTCCAAGCAACATTTGGACAGAATTGAAAGACGGGATGCAGATTACTACCAACGGGTCAGAGATGGTTACCAGAAGTTGGCCCGGGAACATGGGCTTGTGGTGCTCAACGGCCAACATTCGGAACAGAAACTGTACAGCCAGATTTTGGAGAAAATAGAAGCTTACATCAAGGGAGGGAGATACAATTGAAGAAACTGGTTATTGCTGTCATCCAGGACAAGGATAGTGTCAAGCTGATGGAGTCCCTGGTTGACAAGGGGTTTCGTGCCACCAAGCTGGCAAGCACCGGCGGTTTCCTCAAAGCCGGGAACACAACCATGCTGATTGGTGTGGACAAAAACCAGGTCAATGAAGTTGTGGAAGTGATAAAGAGCGTTTGCCAGTCCAGAGAGAAAATGGTTACCACCATGTCTCCCATAGGAGGCGCTGTGGAATCCTACGTGCCCTATCCGGTGGAAGTCGTGGTGGGTGGAGCAACAATATTTGTATTGGACGTAGAGCGTTTCGAGCAAGTCTAACCATGGACAACACTTTCCGGCATTTTTACGGCAATCAAAGGGCAGTAAGGCTTTTGTCTGCGGCAATTGACCGGGGGCAACTTTCTCATGCCTACCTGCTTGCCGGGCCGCCGGGAAGCGGGAAAAAAACATTTGCCCGGGCTGTTGCCGGCAAAATGTTTTGCATTGAAAGCTGTGGAAAATGTCAACACTGCAGATTGTTGGGAAAAGATATTCATCCGGATTTTCGTGTTTTTGCCAGCCAGGGCTTTGTTCGTCTGGAGCTGGCCCGGGAATTTAAGACATTTATTCAGATCCCACCCAGCGACGCTCCGCAGAAAATAGCCGTGCTGGAAAACTGTCATCGCTTGACAACTGAAGCGGCCAACAGCCTGCTGAACATCTTGGAAGATCCGCCAGACCATGTGGTTTGCTTTTTAACGGCGGAAAGCCCCGAGGCAGTGCTGCCAACAATTCTCTCCCGGTCTCAGCTGGTACAGCTCTCTCCCTTGCCTGAAGCGAAAATAGTCCAACATTTGCTGGACAATGGTGTCGAAAAGGGGCGGGCAGAGATACTGGCGGCCTGTTCCGGCGGGTTGCTGGGGCAAGCGTTGGAGATGAATGAGCGCGAAGACTTTTTCCCCACACGGCAACAGTGGGCCGAGACAGTGGTTGAGATTTTAAAGGGAGAAACAGACCCTCTTAAAGCAGCGGAAAAATGGAACGAAGATGTGGAACAGGTTTTGGAATTTTTGACAGCTTGGTTTAGGGACTTGCAATTGATGAGCCTGACTCCTGATTACGTTGCCGTTAACAGAGACCTGGCTTGTCAATTGGAAGCGGCCAGCATGTTGTGCCCCGGTGAGCGGGCATTTGATATTCTGAAACACTGTGTCCGGGCCAGGGAGAGGATGTTGGCCAATTGCAACGTCCGGCTGGTTCTGGACAGTCTAATGCTAAGGATGTGGAAGGATTAATGGGAAAACATGTCGTAGTAGGTGTTCGCTTCAAAGAGGCCGGCAAAGTTTACTATTTTGACCCCAAGGGCCTGAATCTGTCGGTGGGGGATGCAGTTATAGTTGAAACTGTTCGTGGTGTGGAATACGGGCAGGTGGCAATCCCTGTAAAAGAGGTTGCCGAGTCGGAGCTGGTGCAGCCGCTTAAAAAGGTTGTTCGCATGGGCAACGAGGCAGATGCAGCTGCTGTCAAGGAAAACCAGCAAAAGGCGCTTCAGGCCCGCAAGACCTGTGAAGAAAAAATCGCCAAGCACAAACTGGAAATGAAACTGGTAGATGTGGAATATACCTTCGACAACTCAAAGATAATTTTTTATTTCACCGCTGACGGCCGGGTTGATTTCCGCAACCTGGTCAAGGACCTGGCAGGAGTGTTCCGCACCCGTATTGAGTTGCGGCAAATAGGGGTCCGGGACGAGGCTAAGATGCTGGGCGGGCTGGGAAGTTGCGGACGCCCCTTGTGTTGCGCGACTTTTTTGGATGACTTTCAGCCGGTCTCAATCAAGATGGCCAAAGAACAAAACCTTTCACTGAACCCCGCCAAAATATCCGGGGTGTGCGGGAGATTGATGTGTTGTTTGCGTTATGAGTCTGAACATTATCACTGCGCCAGAAAAGGCCTTCCCGAGCAGGGCAAGACTGTTTCAACAAGCCAGGGAAAGGCCAAGGTGGTAGACGTAAATATACTGAACCGAAAAATCAAGGTGCAACTTCAGCAAACGGGAACAATAGTGGAGCTTTCCCCAGAGGAGTTGCAACAGGAGTGAGTCCCATGGATGACCATATAAAGAAGCTGGAAGACAGCCTGGAAGAGTTTTATGTAACCCTCAAGCATTTGACGAAAGAATGTGTTTCCCTCCAAAATGAGCTGGAGAGGCTGCGGCGGGAAAACAAGTGGCTGCGGGAGCAGCTGCCGGCCAGAAAAGGTGAAGAAATTGTCGTCAAGGAAGGGCAAGATGCCTTGGCCAGGCTCTACTATGAAGGATTTCATGTCTGCCACTTGCAGTACGGCAATCTGAGATCTGAAGGCGATTGCCTGTTCTGCATATCCCTGCTCAAGAAACAATAAGTCCCCCTGACAGGAGGGTGAGGCTAATGGCAGCGACTCTCTATATTTGCCCCACGCCGTTGGGGAATTTAGAAGACATCACATTGCGGGTGCTCCGCGTGCTTAAAGAGGCAGATGTTGTGGCGGCGGAGGACACCAGAAGAAGCAGCAAGCTAATGAATTACTATCAGATTAAGACGCCGCTAATCAGCTATCATCAGCACAGTAATGAAGCCAGGTCAGAGGAAATTGTCGAAATGCTGTTGGCCGGTAAAGTGGTTGCGCTGGTTAGCGATTCAGGCACCCCGGGCATATCTGACCCCGGACAGGCCCTGGTGGTTGCTGCTGTGGAAGCAGGCATCGATGTCCAGTCCCTTCCCGGACCTAATGCAGCTGTTACTGCTTTGGCGGCCAGTGGATTCCCCCTGGCCGGCTTTACGTTTTTGGGGTTTTTGCCGCGAAAAGGATTGAGTAAAGTGGTTGATGAACTGGCCAGTATTTCTCACCCGGTTGTTTTTTACGAGTCGCCGTACCGTATAGAGAAAACAATAAAAACCCTGGCAGAGGCCATGCCCCTGCGTCAGGTTTTGCTGGGCCGGGAGCTAACCAAGATGCACGAGGAATACTTGCGGGGAACTTTGCAGGAAGTGTCTTGCCAAACTGATTGGCATTCCCGGGCAAAGGGTGAATTTACCCTTGTGCTGGGACCATGGGAGCCAGCCAGGCCTGAGCGTCCCAGCAAAGAACAATTGGAAAAACAGTTGGAAAACCTTGTACACTCGGGGCTTTCTGTCCGGGATGCGTGCCGGGAGCTCAGTCAAATGACAGGAGTGTCCCGGAGGGAGATTTACGCCCTTGCCAATAAAAAAAACAGGACCTAAGTCCTGTTAAGGCTGTACCAGTTCACCTGCACATTTGGGGCAAATGTTTTTCCCCTTAAAATACGTAACCGCTTCTGCTTCACCACAAAAGATACAGGCCGGAGAGTACTTCTTGAGGATTATTTTCTCGCCATCTACATAAATTTCCAAGGCATCCCTTTCCTTGATATCCAGCGTGCGGCGGAGCTCGATGGGCAAAACAATCCTTCCCAACTCATCAACTTTGCGCACAATGCCAGTTGACTTCAAAGCCGCCCCCTCCTTTTTGATTCATAGAAATTATACCAATATATTCCATTACGGTCAATCAGCTGCCGGTCAGGAGGTCTACAATGAAACAACATTTGTTTATGAACATTGTTTGTAAAACAAGCGAAGAATTGCCCCATATGGCAGTACTTGCAGACACTCTTCTGCGTCAGAGCGAAGGAGTGGGTCAAACTGGTTTCCAGGCGACCTGCTGGGGAGAAGAATCTTTATCTGAAGAGAAAACAAATGAGGCTTCAGCAGTTTTGAACCTCAGGCTTTCTCCGGCTGCTGTGGGTGAAGCGGGGCAGGTTTTTGCCCAGCTTGTTGACAAGCTGCAAAAACAAAAACTTGTTGACGCTGAGGATTGCCAGGGTTTTGTGTGTAAAAAATGTCAAGTCTTTGCTTGTGAAAAGTCGGCCCAGTGCCCTGTGTGCCAAGGTGCCATGGAAGAAGGCAGGGGTGTCCGCTGGACTGCGTCCTACCCCGGGTCGCTTGTGTTTGCCGAACTTCCCGGCGCAAACCTGCTTCCCTCTGACGTGTCTGTTGGCGCCAGCGGCAAAAAGAAGCTGGTACTGGGAAGCATGCTGTGGAATGAGCGAAAGGAAAAGTCCCTGCCTGCCCCCTGGCTCAAAGGCTTGCTCAACAGTTTGCGGTTGGCTGAATTTGGTGATGAAGGAAGATTCACAAAAAACTGGGAGGGCTCGTGGATATTTGCTTCCGCCGATTACTGGAATGATTACTTGGAGCCTTGGTGTTGGTTGCTGCAGCAAATGGATGTTGCTCTGCCTGGTGCCTTCGTTGCTTTCCAACCGCCGAATGTTGTTGACCGAAAAGAGCAGCCGGTTTCGCCGCTTTTGTTGGCCAAAAACTATGGCACAGACGCCATTCGCTATGCCCTGCTGAGTTTGAAGCCTGTTGCTGGCGAGAGTGTTCTCAATGAGGACAGCATAATACAGCGCATCAACCAAGATTTGGCCAACGAGCTGGGCAACCTTGTTTCCCGGACAATTTCCATGGTTGAGCGCTATTCCGATGGCCTCATTCCCCGGCCAGACGTGTTGACCCGCACAACGGCAGATTTGGAGTTGCGGGAAGTGGCACTGGTAACGCCTTCAACCGTCCGTCATCATGTTGTACTGCTGGAACCCCATATGGCTGTTGCCGCAGTGCGTCGGTTGATTGCTCAAACAAACCGGTTTATTGAAACAACCACTCCATGGCAGCTGGTTACAGGAGCGGCCAACCAGGAAAGGTTGCAGACAGTTCTTTATAGCCTGTGTGAGGCCCTAAGGTTTTTGGGCTCCGCGTTGGAACCGCTGTTGCCGGAAACGTCAGTAATTATCTATGAACAATTGGGACTGCCCCAGGGATGGAGTTCTGCCCGGGATGAGTACAGTGAAAAATGGGGAGGGTTGCGGCCAGGAACAAGGATTATGCCCATGCCGCCATTGTTTCCACGGATTGTTCCGGGCAAGTCTTCTCACGAAGAAGACATGGTGTTGCGGGATGAGCTCAAAAGGGTAAGGATGGTGGTGGCCAGGGTTGTTTCCGCCGAAGTTGTTCCCGGATCCCGGCGCATGGTGCAGTTGGTGCTCTATGACGGCACTCAGCGCCGCCAGGTGTTGGCTCCCATCGGAGGGGCCTACCGGGCCTCTGACCTCACAGGGAAAAAGGTAATAATGTTGGCCAACCTGAGGCCGGTGACTCAGCAGGGCTTGGTAAACGAAGGGGAAGTTCTCTTGCTGGACACTGAAGACGGCATGCAAAAGCTGATAGAGGTTGAGTTAAGCGTTGCTGAAGGGAGCAGTATTCGTGCCATTTCTGATTGACACCCATGTTCACCTTGACCATCCCCGTCTGGCGGGCATATTTGGAGAAGTGTTGAAGCTGGCCAGACAGAACAATGTATTGAAGATGATAAATATAGGTCACAATGTTGCGTCCAGCATTGCATCGACAGACTTGGCAGCCAGCAACGATGATATCTTTGCAACGGTGGGAGTCCATCCCCATTCCGCCAGGGAATGCCTGGAAAAGGGCTGGTTGGCAGATATCGAGAAGATGATCTCCCTGCCCAAGGTGGTTGCCATTGGCGAAATAGGCCTGGATTATTATTACGACAACTCTCCCCGGGAAGATCAAAAGCAGGTGTTCAGGCTGCAACTGGACATGGCGTGCCGGCATAAACTCCCAGTGGTAATACATCAAAGGGATGCAGCTTCCGACATGTTGGCAATTCTGCGGGAGTTTACACTGGAATACTCGGGGGTAATGCACTGCTTCTCAGGGTCGGTGGAAACGGCCCGGGAGTTTTTGTCCCACAATCTTCACATAGGCCTGGGCGGGCCGGTAACGTTCAAAAACGCCAAAAAACCCAAGGCGGTGGCAGCGGCAGTTCCGCTGGACAAATTGTTGGTGGAAACCGATGCACCATACATGGCGCCCCATCCCCATCGGGGCAAGACAAACCAGCCGGGATATGTGCGGCTGGTGGCAGAAGAAATAGCCAGAATACGCGGAATATCCCTGGATGAAGTCGCTGTTGCCACAACAAACAATGCCAACAAGCTGTTCCGTATAAGCTGAAAATTCAGGCCACTTCTGCTGTCAGGGGCTTTTTTGATTGACGGAGCCCTGTTTTTAGCTTAAAATGATGAAAGCCGCTATATAGAAGAGGAGGTTTTACTATGGTACAGCCTGTGGCCAATCGGCCGCATGTCCTGTCCCTTGCAGCCTTCTTCCTTTTGGCAATTATCCTGACAGCGGTTGTGGTGGGTTATCTCAGTTGGTATAAGTGGGTTACAGTATTTGTTGACGGACATCCTCATGAGATTGTTACTACTGCTTCCAAAGTGGATGACGTGCTTTCCGGAATGAATGTGCAGTTGCTTTCCCAGGACTATGTCTTTCCCCCTGGAGAACAACCGTTGTCCCGGGGCATGGGTATAGTTGTAATAAAAGCTCAACCATACATTGTCAATTATGAAGGCAACACCACTGAAGTTTGGTCAGTGGGAAGCAAGGTGTCAGATATTCTTGCAGATGCAGGTGTGGAGTACTACAATCATGATCTTGTGGTGCCAGGGGCAGAAACAACCGCTGATGCCACCAACCCAATCAGTGTCATTCGGGTGGAATCAGAACTGGTTGAGGAAAAAATTATACTGCCATATGCTACCCGGCATATACCGAACTACAGTATGTACCGGGGACAGCAACGGCTGCGCTACCCGGGCCGGGATGGTGTAATCATCAACACCATCGAGATGGTTTACCATGACGGCCAGGTGGCAGAGCGCAATGTTGTGGACAGCCGGGAGATTGTCAGCAAAAGAGACCGGGAAATCGAAGTTGGCACAATAAGCAGCATAACCAGAGGGAATTATTCCATTCGGCTGGAAAAGGTTTTGGACGTTGTGGCTACTGGGTACTGTCCGGGGACTCCCGGTTCAGGTTGCCCGATTGATGAACACGGCCACTCCCAGTGTACTGGCCGTTACAACACCGGCCGCACTGCTGATGGAACCCGGGCAATAGAGGGATCCGGCACGCTGAATGACCCATATATTGTTGCTGTTGATCCCAGGGTTATTCCCATGGGCAGCTTGCTTTGGTTGGAGTTCCCCCGCGGCAGGGTTACCACCAGGCATGGGACAATCATCAGAGATGGGTTCGCCATAGCCGCTGACGTAGGCGGAGCAATTAAGGAAAACCGTATCGATGTACTTTTTGACTCCCATAATGTCGCCTGGTCTTTTGGTCGGCGACAGGTCAGGGTTTTTGTTGTCGAGGATGTTGAACAGCGGTAACTCAGAGCGGGATGGGGAAACCTGTCCCGTTTCAGGTATTGGACACTGGGGAGGACTTCCGATGAAGGAGCTTATAGTGGTGGAGGGAGAAAAAGACGCCCAGGTTGTGCGCCGTGCGTTTCCTGACGCAGACATTGTTGTGACCGGCGGCTGGCATATCAGTCCGGGCCTGGTCAGGCAGCTGCAGCTGGCCCAACAGCGGCGGGGTGTAATAGTGCTTACAGACCCTGATCACGCCGGGCGCCAAATCCGCCAGAAACTTGCGGAAAAAGTCCCAGGTTGCAAACACGCCTACCTCTCCCGTCAGCAAGCTGAGCAGAAGGGCAAGACCGGCGTGGAGTATTCTTCTCCCGACACCGTTGCAGAGGTCCTTTCCGCTCTTCGAACCCGGGGCAAAAGCCACCAGGAGTTCACAATAGAAGACCTTTATGCCCATGGTTTAATAGGTGTTGTCCAGGCATCCAGACGGCGGCGCCAGTTGGGAGAACTGCTGTCTGTTGGCTATGCCAACGGCAAGAACTTTTTGCAGAGGCTGAATGCCCTGGGGGTGACCCGGGAAGAGTTTGACAAGGCATTAAGAAAGTTGGAAGGCCATGAAAGCAAAGATTCCCGCCAGTCCCAATGAAATCAAGTCGGTGCTTGGCCGCTATGGAATAAGTGCCCGAAAAGCATGGGGGCAAAATTTTCTTGTCAACCAGGGAGTGCTGGACAAAATCGTTGATGCCGGGCAAATATCTCAACAGGATACCGTGCTGGA
Organism: Clostridiales bacterium; assembly: GCA_003559415.1. Classification (GTDB taxonomy): domain Bacteria; phylum Bacillota; class Proteinivoracia; order UBA4975; family PWLI01; genus PWLI01. The sequence continues at coordinate 14,171 of PWLI01000008.1, forward strand.
AGTGGGTCCTGGGCTGGGATGCCTGACACAGCGTCTGGCTGAACTGGCTGGCAGGGTTGTTTGTCTGGAGATTGACCCGCACCTGTGTGAATATTTGCGGGAGCAGTTTGACCGGCACAGCAATGTGGAAATAGTTCAAACAGATGTGTTGAAAGCAGATTTAAAATCCTTGGTTGGCGGCAGCTACAAGTTGATGGCCAACCTGCCTTACTATATTACCAGCCCCTTTCTTGCAGGCTTGTTGGAAAAGGGTCCCCAGCCGGATTTGGCAGTTGTGCTGGTCCAGTGGGAAGTGGCCCAACGCCTGGTGGCATTGCCGGGCACCAAGGATTACGGGGCGTTGTCGGTGCTGATCCAATACAACACCCGCCCGGAAATCATCTGCAAGGTGCCCCCGGGCAACTTTTACCCTCCGCCCAAGGTCAGTTCTGCTGTGGTAAGGATGGTCTCACTGGCCGATCCGCCTGTCATTGTCCAGGATGTTGATTTGATGTTTGATGTGGTCAGGGTTGCATTTGGGCAGCGAAGGAAGATGCTTAAAGGTTTGCTGGCAAGGCACTACTCAATCTCTCCTGCCCAGGTTGAGAAGATAATGCTTGAGGCGCGCTTGCCGGTGGATGTGCGGGGCGAAAGGCTTTCTGTCCAAGACTTTGCCCGGTTGTCTGACAAAATCAGGGAGGCAGTCCGATGAAATTTTACAGCCCCAGCCGGGGGCCAATGACGCTGGACGAGGTTTTTAACGATATAAAATCATATATGGAAAGCTCTGCCGAAGATCATTACCGGCTGATTATCGGCACAGACTCCCAGGTCCGCCACCGTACGGTGTTTGTGACGGCGGTTATTATCCATCGGTTGGGAAAAGGTGGACGCTATTTTTATGTAAAACGGTACGAAAGGGCAATGGAAAGCATGCGGCAAAGGATCTACTACGAAACCTCTTTAAGCCTGGACATCGCCTCCCGGCTTACTGGGGAAATGGCCCACTCGGACATCGGCGAATTGCAGCTGGAAATACATCTGGATATCGGCCAGAGGGGTGAGACCCGAACGCTGATAAAGGAACTGGTGGGGATGGTTATCGGCAGTGGGTATGCTGCCCGAATAAAGCCTGACTCTTTCGGTGCCTTCAATGTGGCTGACAAGCATACCAAGATACACAGGTAGGTCAGCAGGGCAATATGCAGACGTCAAAAATAATCAGAAATTGCCCTTGACAGTCTAAGTTTTAACTGTTATAATTTCCTCTTATATTGACAACAGGGTAAGAGTATGTTACACTTTCCTATAAACTGTTATGGGGTGATTGTGTGGCAGATAAAAATACTTTGGCGTCCATAAAACAAGACTTGGATGAGTACATTGGGCAGCGGATCACCCTCAAAGCCAACCGGGGCCGGAAGAAGTCTATAGAGAGAACCGGGGTTTTGGAGAAAACGTATCCCTCCCATTTCCTTGTAAAACTTGATGAGGATTTCTTCAACAGAAAAATGTCCTTCTCTTACGCAGACGTTCTGACCAAGACAGTGGAACTGACATTTGGAGATGAGTGTTACCGTTGCAGCGCTTCTTAGCCGCTGCAGCGGTTTTCTTTTTAATCCACATCTTTGTAAAACGGCCTCCGGCTCTGAATGAGGGAGGCTGATTTGTTTTTAGTGAGCTCAGCGTGCAAAATGGCTGGATGTGTTTGTGGACTACAATATATTGGGGTGATATAATTTTAGGACACAATATGTTGTAGGGGGTGTGAGTTTGGACCTTTCTGCCAATGCCCGCACTGTGTTGGAAAAGAGGTACTTGATCAAGGAAAATGACAAAGTCATTGAGCAGCCCGAGGACCTGTTTCGGCGAGTTGCCGCCAACATTGCTGAAGCAGAAACCCTCTATGGCAATGACAACCCGGAAGCGGTGGCTGAAGAGTTTTACCAGTTGATGGTTTCCATGGACTTCCTTCCCAATTCCCCCACCTTGATGAATGCTGGCCGCGAGTTGCAGCAACTGGCAGCTTGTTTTGTTTTGCCCGTTGAAGACTCCATGGAAAGCATTTTTGATTCCATCAAAAATTCTGCACTCATACATAAAAGTGGTGGCGGAACAGGGTTTTCTTTTTCTCGGTTGCGCCCCCACAATGACAGGGTCAAATCAACCGGCGGTGTGGCCAGCGGGCCGGTCTCCTTTATGAAGGTTTTCAATGCAGCCACCGAGGCTGTCAAACAGGGCGGAACCCGCCGGGGAGCCAACATGGGCATATTGCGTGTTGACCACCCGGATATATTGTCCTTCATCACTGCCAAGGAAGATAACAGTGAGCTGACCAACTTCAACATTTCAGTGGCTGTCACCCAGGAGTTTATGGCCGCTGTTGGCCAGGGGAAAGATTATCCTTTGCTCAACCCCCGTACCGGCGAAGTTGTTGCAACCCTTTCGGCCAAGATGGTGTTTGAAAAGCTGGTGGATTCAGCCTGGCGGAACGGCGAGCCGGGGATACTGTTTATTGACTATGTAAATGCTGACAACCCCACTCCCCATATCGGGGAAATGGAAAGCACCAACCCTTGCGGTGAGCAGCCCCTGCTTCCATATGAAGCATGCAACCTCGGCTCACTGAATGTTGCCAACTTCATTTTAGATGGCGACATCGATTATTCCAGGTTGGGCAGGGTTGTAAAAACCGCGGTACATTTTCTTGATAATGTAATTGATATGAGCGACTACCCCTTGCCGGAAATAACAGAAATGGTTAAAAACAACAGGAAGATTGGCTTGGGTGTCATGGGCTTCGCCGATGCTTTGCTGGCCATGGGCATTGCCTATGACAGTTCGGAAGCGGTGGAAAAGGCGAAAGAGATTATGAGTTTTATCCAGCACACCAGCAAAGAGGCTTCAGCTGCTCTGGCGGAAAAAAGAGGGGCATATCCCAATTTTACGGGAAGCAGGGACCATCAACAGGGAGGCCCGCCGCTGCGCAATGCCACCACCACAACTATTGCCCCCACCGGCACCATCAGCATCATTGCCGGCGTCTCCAGCGGGATTGAGCCGTTATTTGCAGTTTGTTATCATCGCAATGTCTTGGACAATGACCGTCTGGTGGAGACTCACCCCCGATTTGAAGAATCGGCATGCCAGCAGGGTTTTTACTCCCAAGAACTTATGGAAAAGGTGGCCCGCCTGGGCACCGTCCGGGGCCTGCCCGAGGTGCCTGAAGACATCCAGAATATATTTGTCACTGCCCACGATATTGCTCCCCAGTGGCATGTACAGATTCAGGCAGCATTCCAGCAGCATACCGACAATGCCGTTTCCAAAACAGTTAACTTGCACCATGACGCCAGCCGCGAGGATGTGGCCCGGGTTTTTATGCTGGCCCATCAGCTGAAATGCAAGGGGGTTACAGTATACCGGGATGGCAGCCGCGACGGCCAGGTGCTTACCCTGGGCGAGGACAAGCAGCTCCAGGTTACAGAGCAGGGAATTGTTCCCCGCCCCCGTCCCGAGGTGACCACCGGCAGGACAGAGAAAATCAAGATTGGTTGCGGGAACTTGTATATCAGTGTCAACTCCGATGAAATTGGCATCTGTGAAGTGTTTACCAACACAGGCAGGGAAGGTGGATGTGCTTCTCAGTCAGAAGCTACCAGCCGCCTGGTGTCCATTGCACTGCGTTCAGGAATTTCAGTGGAAAGCATTGTCGAGCAGCTGCGTGGCATTCGCTGCCCCGCCTGCATAAGGCGCCCGGGAATCAAGGTTACTTCCTGTCCCGATGCAATTGCCAGGGCAATCAAGAAGAACGGTTCACAGGTGTCGTCAGCAGGCATACCCTTGCAACAGTTTGCCACCGCAGGGTCGACACCTGATGCTGGATGCCCCGAGTGCGGCCAGCCGGTAAAATTTGAAAGCGGCTGCGCCATTTGCCTCAGCTGTGGCTTTTCCCGTTGCGGATAAACATTGTCCCTGCCTTTGGCGGGGACATTATTTTACAAGCCCCTTGACTTGCGTGCAGGAATCTCTTTTAAAGTTGAGAATTATAAGAGTATAATCTGCTAGAGGGATGGTTGGTATGCTGGAAGTGCTTGCGCCTGCGAAAATTAATCTTGCCCTGGATGTGCTGCACAAACGAAGTGATGGCTACCATGAGATTGAAATGGTTATGCAAACTGTCGATTTGTGGGACAGGTTATATATAGAATTGACATCCAGTGGCATTGTTGAGTTGGACTGCCAGCATCACCAGGTCCCACTGGGTGCCGAAAACCTGGCTTGGCAGGCAGCGGAGCTTATGCTCAGGCAATCAGGCTGCGGTTCAGGAGTGAAAATAAGCCTGAACAAGCGAATCCCTGTTGCCGCCGGACTGGCCGGTGGCAGCGCCAATGCGGCAGCAGTAATCCGGGGGTTGAATCAGTTGCTTGAGCTTGGTTTGAGCCATGATGAAATGGTTGAGCTGGGTCTGCAACTGGGGGCAGATGTCCCATTCTGTATAAAGGGCGGGACGGCATTGGCCAGGGGCATTGGCCAGGTGTTGCAGGACTTGACACCGCCGCCACCCCTTTGGGTGGCGCTGTTGACGCCGGAGTTCAGTGTGTCTACCGCGGAAATTTATAATTCCTTTTGCCCGGACCAGGTGGAAACCAGGCCGGACATCCCAGGGCTGGTAGCGGCGCTGGAAAAAGGGGAAACAGAAAAAATGGTCAATTCCATGGCCAACGTATTGGAAAGTGTAACTTTCCGCAAGTTGCCAATGCTGGCGGCAATCAAAGAAAAAGCCGTGAACGCCGGCGCCCTGACTGCTCTTATGTCTGGAAGCGGGCCCACTGTCTTTGCCCTGGCAGCCGATTACCAGAGGGCTGTTGCAATTTCCAACAGCCTTTCTCCCTTGGTGGAGTGTTCTCATGTCGTAAAATTCAGAGGTGAGTGTCAGTGAAACCACTAAACGCCATTGTTTTGGCGGGGGATCAGGAAGAAAGAAAAATAATAAAGGACAGGGTTATAGACAACAAAGCTTTTTTGGAACTCAACGGAAGAGTAATGCTGGATTATGTTTTGGAGTGTTTGAAAAACACCGGCATGTTTGAGCAAATTGCTGTTGTCGGCCCGGTTGAACGCTTGGCTGAGCATCTTCCCTCCCATATAAAAATTATTCCTCAACAGGGAACGGTAGTGGAGAATGTGACAAAAGCAGCGGAAGAAATTCCCGGCTGGATGTTGATATGCTCCTCTGACACGCCACTGCTGACCTCGGAGTCGGTTCGGGATTTTGTTGCCATGTGTGAGGATGCCCAATTGTTTTATCCTCTTGTGTCCAAAGAGGATAACGACAACAAATACCCAGGGGTGACCAGGACCTACGTTGAATTGAAAGAAGGCACCTTCACAGGCGGCAATATCATCCTTGTACATTCCGAAGCTGTGCCGATTGCGGCGCCTGCTGCCTTGCAGTTTGTTGAGTCCCGCAAAAGCCCCGTTGCCATGGCCAAGCTGATTGGGCTGGGTACGATGATTAAGCTGCTGACAAAGAGGCTGTCTGTGGCAGAATTGGAAGAAAAAATGTCTCATATTTTCAAAATCAAGTCACGAGCGGTGGTTTCCCGGTATGCTGAGATAGGCATTGACCTGGACAAGGAAAGTGATTATACGTATATTGCATCCCGGCTAAAAGGTCTTTAAGCCCTCCCCCGACGGGGAGGGTTACTCTTGCTGAGGGTGTTGTTTCAACGATATAATAGTTAGTTGAAAGGGGGGCTATGATGGGCAAGGCAGACAGATTGTCCAGGCTGGCAGCCATTTCTTTAGAGTTGGCAGAGAATCCCGCCCGCATATTTTCGCTGAACTATTTCAGCGAGAAATTTAGCCTGGCCAAGTCCACCGTTAGTGAGGACATGGCAGTGATTGACCAGGCTTTTAGGGACAACGGGTTTGGCAGCATTGCTTCTTTTGCCGGTGCAGCCGGGGGAATTTGCTACCGACCGGCGCCTGACATAAGCCGCTACCATCATGTGCTGGAGCAGTTGTCAGAACAACTGGTGGAGCCGCGAAGGCAACTGGCAGGGGGGTTTGTTTTTTACTCTGACTTAATTTCCAACCCCTCTGTGGCATCTGCCCTGGGCAGGTTGTTTGCCGGAGTTTTTTCATGCTGTCAACCAAACTGTGTTCTGACATTGGAAACCAAGGGCATACCCATAGCCCTTTTCACTGCCCACTATTTAAACTGCCCTTTGTTGGTGGCCCGCAGAAACAACCGTGTTACTGAGGGGCCCACTGTGTCCACCCATTACCTGACCGGTTCTGCCCGCAGGATTGAGACGATGTTTTTGCCCCGGCGCAGCCTGGAAAAGGACAGCAGGGTGCTGATTATCGATGATTTTATGAAGGCGGGCGGGGCGGCCCGGGGTCTTGCCCAGCTGGCGGGTGAGTTTGAGGCAACTGTGGTGGGAACGGGCGTGATGGCCGTTACCCGGGAGCCTGAGCAAAAATTGGTGTCTGACTATGTTGCTTTGTTGGAGTTGGACTTGTCACAGGAAGGGCAAACCAATGCCCGTATAGTCTGGGGTGATAAAAATTAGCAAGGCGCCAGAGATTGATGATGTGGTTGGTGCGGCTGAGTGCATCCGCGGGGTAGTACGCTCCACGCCCATGCGTTATTCTGAAACAGTGAGCAGGATGGCAGGGTTTGAGGTGCGCTTTAAGTTGGAAAACCAACAAAAGACCGGTTCTTTTAAACTGCGGGGTGCTGCCAACAGAATTATGGGCGGCACAAAGAGCAAGGAGGTAATAGCAGCCTCTGCCGGCAACCACGCCCAGGGGGTGGCTTTTGCTGCTCAACAGGCGGGGTTGCGGTCAACAATTGTCATGCCTGAGGGGGCACCCCTTACCAAGGCCGAGGCCACCCGGAGTTATGGAGCCACGGTTATCCAACAAGGAAACAGTTATGACGACTGTTACCAGCTGGCCCTGGAGATGGCAGAGGCACAGGGCATGGAGTACATCCATGCTTTCGACGACCCCCGGATAATTGCCGGACAGGGGACTATTGGGCTGGAGATACTGGAACAATTTCCAGAAGTGGAGCAGGTAATTATCCCTGTGGGCGGCGGCGGCCTGGCAGCAGGGATTGCCCTGGCTGTTAAGAGCAAAAAGCCGGGGGTCAGAATTGTCGGAGTTAAGGCTGCCGGCGCTGATGCGGTGGTTCGCACACTGAAAAGGGGCCAACTTTCTTTCTCGGAACATGTCAGCACCATTGCTGATGGAATTGCAGTAAAGCGCCCGGGTCAACTGACCACATCCATGCTAATGGACTTGTTGGACAACATGATTGTCGTTGGTGAAGAAGAGATTGCCTCGGCCATGTTGGTGGCCCTGGAAAGGGTGAAAACAGTGGTGGAAGGGGCCGGCGCCGTGGGTTTGGCTGCTGTCATGTACCACAAGGAAAAGCTGCACAATGGACCTACAGCAGTAGTGATAAGCGGCGGCAATGTGGATGTCAACATGGTGGCCAGGCTGATTGAAAGGGGTTTGGTCAAGACTGGCCGCCTTGCCCGGTTGCAGATCCGGGTTCCTGATCGCCCCGGCAGCTTGCAGCGGGTGCTAAGCACTGTTTCCGGCAATGGGGCGAATATAATATCCATAGATCATGACCGCTTAAAACAGGATTTGCCCCTGCAGTGGACTCAGCTAACGCTGTCTGTGGAAATAAGAAACAGCCAGCATTTGGAACAAATAGTCCAAAGCCTCCAAGGTCAAAACTTGTCGACAAAAATTGTTTAAAAATTTCAGTATCTTGCAGGAATTTTTGCCCCGGTGGAGAAGTAATGAATTGAACTTATTTTACTTCATCGAGGTGGTGAAAACTTGCAAATTACTGACATCAGGATCCGGAGGGTAAGTTCTGCAGGTAGGATGAAGGCGGTTGTTTCTGTGACTTTTGACGATCAGTTTGTTGTTCACGACATCAAGGTAGTGGAAGGCAATAATGGATACTTTGTAGCAATGCCAAGCCGCAAGGGTGCAGACGGGGAGTTCCGGGACGTGGCCCACCCCATAAAGACTGAAACCCGAAATATGATTCAAACAGCGATTCTGGACCAGTACAACGCTCAGATTGCTGAAGAAGAGTAGGGAGCCACGCTCCCTTTTATCATTTCTTGACCCTGCAAAAACTATGGGGTATATTTTTTTTACAAGGAGCATTTACAAGGAGGTGTTGGAATGGGCAAGTTGGCTGCGGTGGTTTTGGCTGCCGGGCAGGGAACCCGTATGAAGTCACAGTTGCCAAAGGTTCTCTTCCCCCTGGCAGGCAAGCCTATATTGCAACACGTCGTTGATGTGCTGAACCAGTCTGAGGTGGAAAAAATCATAGTTGTCACAGGACATGGCAGCCAACAGGTAAGAGATCAGATTCAGGGCGATATAACCTGGCTTGAACAGCATCCGCAGTTGGGCACAGGGCACGCCCTTTTTCAGGCCTGCCAAGAACTTTCCGGTTACTCAGGAGATGTGCTGGTGCTTTGCGGGGACAGCCCGCTTGTCACAGTTGAAACAGTAAACAACTTGGCAAAAACCCATAGGGACAGAGCCGCTGAGGCAACGATATTGTCCGCTGTTGTTGATGACCCCACCGGGTATGGCAGGATTGTCCGGGGAGAGGAAAACAAAGTCCGGGCAATTGTTGAACACAGGGATGCCTCTGAGCAACAACAGGCCATCCGGGAAGTAAACAGCGGGGCCTATTGCTTCCGCTGGCAGTCTATGGCTGACAAGCTGGTTTCGTTGGACAATGACAACTCCCAGGGAGAATACTATCTGACCGATATCATTTCTTCAGTCAGGCAGTCTGGCGGCAAGGTCGAGGCTTTGCCCGTTTCTGACAGCTCAGAGGTTATGGGTATAAATGACCGAGTTCAGCTGGCCCAAGCTGAAAAAGAAATGCAAAAGCGGATAGCCACTGATCTGATGCTTCAGGGTGTGACAATACTTGACCCCGATACTGCCTGGTTTGATGCAAATGTCAGCTTGGGTCAGGACAGCACTGTGCTTCCCAACACTCACATCAAAGGTAAAACACGGGTTGGAGAGAGGTGCATAATCGGGCCGGACGTTTTTATTGAAGACTGTGTTCTGGGCGATGAAGTTACCATCCGCAACTCTGTTGCAGAGGGCTCGTCAATTGGCGATAAAACCACAGTGGGCCCCTACGCATATATCCGGCCAGGATGCGAAATTGGCAGCGGGGTGCGCATAGGAGACTTTGTTGAACTGAAAAAGACCCGCATCGGCGATGGAAGCAAGGTGCCCCATCTGTCCTATGTGGGAGATGCCCTGGTTGGAAGCGGTGTCAACATTGGATGCGGAGTGATAACTGCCAATTATGATGGCAAGGAAAAGCATATTACAGAGATTGGTGATGAAGCATTCATTGGATGCAACTCCAACCTGGTCGCGCCGCTGAGGATAGGCAAATCAGCTTATGTTGCCGCCGGCTCCACTATAACCAGTGATGTGCCTGAGGGCAGTCTGGCCATAGCCAGGAGCCGCCAGTCAGTGAAAGAGAAGTGGAGGAGAAAAGACTGATGTACTACGATCGCAAGCTAAAGATTTTTTCCTGTACTGCCAATGTTCCACTGGCCAAAAGCATTGCAGAAAAGATTGAAACCAATCTGGGCGACAGCGAAGTGATTCGTTTCAGTGACGGTGAAGTTTCCATCCGCATAGGGGAAAGCGTCCGGGGATCTGATGTTTATGTGATTCAACCCACCAGCGCTCCTGGCAATGAAAATCTTATGGAGCTGCTGGTAATGATTGATGCGCTCAAGCGGGCTTCGGCAAAGCGGATTACAGCTGTAATGCCCTACTATGGTTATGCGCGGCAGGACAGGAAAACCCGGCCCCGGGATCCCATTACTGCAAAGCTGGTTGCCAATTTGCTGACAACTGCTGGCGCCGACCGCATATTGACTATAGACCTCCATGCCGGCGCTATCCAGGGATTCTTTGACATACCTGTTGACCATATGACGGCGGCTCCCTTGCTGGCTGATTACTTCACCAACAAGGGCACCAACGACCTGGTGGTGGTTTCTCCGGATATCGGCGGGGTTACCAGGGCCAGAGACCTGGCTGAACGGTTGAGTGTGCCACTTGCGATTATTGACAAGCGCCGCCCACAGGCCAATGTTTCGGAGATTATGAACATTATTGGCGACATTAAGGACAAAAATACCATCATGGTTGACGACATAATTGACACAGCGGGGACTATAACGCTGGCTGCCAAGGCTCTTATCGACCGGGGGGCAAAAAAGGTTTATGCTTGTTGCACGCATCCTGTTTTTTCCGGCCCGGCTATTGATCTGTTGTCCAAGGCGCCCATCAGTGAATTGGTCGTTTGTGACACCATACTGCTGCCGGAAGAGAAACAGCTGCCCAATATAAAGATTTGTTCGGTGGCAGAACTGTTGGCGGATGCTATTATCCGCATACATGAAGACCTTTCTATCAGCACACTTTTTGACGCTACCTAGTATTTGACTTGCCTGGTGCAAGGGAGTATACTGTATTGGAAATTGGCTCGAGGAGGCACATGGATGAAACGATATCAACTAAAAGCCACTAAACGCGCCGAAACCGGCACAAGCAGCAGCAGGCAACTGCGTCAGCAACTGCATGTCCCGGCGGTGCTTTATGGAAGGGATATGGAGTCGGAACAGATTTCCGTTTCCCAGTCAGAAGTTCTGCAGATTATCAACACAGGATCAGCCAACGCACTGATTGACCTTTCGGTAGGAAGGAAAAAGTATACCACCATGCTCAAGGACATTCAGCTCCATCCAATCAAAAGGGATATAACCCACATAGATTTTTATGTGGTTGCCATGGACAGGCCGATTACCACAACGGTTCCGATTTCAATTGTCGGAGAAGCCGCCGGTGTCAGCGAAGGTGGAACTGTCCAATACCAGGCCCGGGAAATTGAAGTTAAATGTCTGCCTGGAGATATTCCTGAGCGTATCGAATTTGATGTCAGCGAGCTGGTCATTGGTGATACCAGGACAGTTGCTGATTTGGAGTTGCCGGAAGATATTGAGCTTCTCACACCAGAATCTGAAGTAGTTGTCACTGTCCTCGCTCCGCGGATGCCGGAGGAAGAAGAACTTGAAGACGAAGGCGAATTGCCCGAGGGCGAAGAGGCTGCAGAAGAAGGGGAACAAGAAGCTGAGGAAGAGGAAGAGCAAGAATAACAGGGCGCATCGCGCTCTTTTTTTCTAGCGAGCCACTGGGTGGTGATGATTGATGCCAAAATTGATTGTTGGCTTGGGAAACCCGGGTATGAAATATGCCGACACGCGGCATAATACCGGGTTTAAAGTCGTCGATGCCCTGGCGGTTGAAATCAATGCCCAAGAAGGCGGCAAGCGCTGGCACGGGGTAACTGCCAAGGCCGAAGTTGGTGGAGAAACAATCTGGCTGCTCAAGCCCCAAACATATATGAACAGAAGTGGCAAGTCGGTGAGATTGGCAGTGGAACGGCTGGATATTGCTCTGGACCAGGTGCTGGTAGTCTGCGATGACTTGGCGTTGCCGCTGGGGGTGTTGAGATTCAGAGCCGGCGGGTCCAGTGGAGGCCAGAAGGGTTTGGACTCCGTCATCGATTTTCTGGACAGCCAGGATTTTTGCCGCCTGAGGGTTGGCATCGGGGCAGAGAGCAGGCTTAACCCCCGGGAGTTTGTGCTAAAGCCCTTTGAAGCTGATGAACTGACCGTGCTGGGTAAAGTGATTGCTGAATCCGTTTTCGGCTGCATGACCTGGGTCAAGAAGGGGATTTATGCCGCCATGAACAAGCACAATGGCAGCGTTGAAAACCTGGAAGAGTAACTTGGGGTGAGATTTCATGGGCGGTGACAGTCTAAACAGAATACTTTCCCAAAGTGTTCCGTTGCAGGAATTAATGCGCAAGCTGAGTCCGGGCGGGCACCAATTTTTGTACGGATTGGGCGGCAGCCAGCGGGCAATGCTGTTAAGTCATCTTGTTCAGCGCGGAAAAGATGTTTTGTTTGTTGCTTCGGGGATTAAAGAAGCCGAAACAGTGCTGGCGGATTACGAATTCTTTTCCGGTCACAAGGGGTATTTCTACCCTGCCCGTCCCGTCTTGGTTGAAGGGATAGAGGCTGAAAGCCGGGACACAGACAGCCAGCGGCTTCGGGCAATAGGCAAGTTGACATCTTCTGAGCCCTGCCTGGTGGTTGCGCCTGTCAGCGCCTTGCTGGAGCTGCTGCCGCCGGTTTCTGTTTTCAGTGAACACAGCGTTTCCATCAGAGTTGGCCAAACCCACGATTTGTCCCAACTGGCCACAGCTCTTTCTGCATTGGGATACCAAAAGACAGAAGGAGTTGATGGACCCGGCCAGTTCAGCCGGCGGGGAGATATCGTGGACATTTTTGACCCGGCCCAGCAACACCCCTGGCGCATCCAGTTTTATGATGTTGAAGTGGAGTCGGTGCGGGAATTTGATATTGAAACCCAGCGCTCAAAGACTTCCAGAAATCACGTGGATGTGGGGCCAGCCCGCATGCTGCCGTTGCCGGAAGAAGTGCTAACCCGCACGCTGGGCAAACTGGACCAGGCCATATCGGAGTCAGGGAATTTCTTCCGCACTCAGCTGGAGCAGGATCGGGACAGATTTTCAAGCCAGGGTTACTGGCCAGGCTGCCAGAGATATCTTTCATTCATGTATCCAAACCCTCAAAGTTTAGTGGAGTACTTCCCTGACGGTTATGTGGCAACAGCGGAAACGCCGGATTTGCTGCGAACAGTTGAACTGCTTTCAGGGGAGTTGATTGAAAGGCAAAAGCAATTGATAGAGGCGGGAAAATTGCTTCCTTCACTGCGAGCCTACTTTCACAGCTCTGAATTGGTTGCCCGCTGGCAAAAACAAACCACCGTACACACCGGTGTGTTAATGCGGTCTCCCGGGCCCTTTGCCTTACAGGAAATGGGCAGCATCCCTTTCCGGCAGGTGCCCAGCTTCTATGGCCAGCAACAACTCTTGGTGGAAGAAATACGGGCCTGGCTGCAGAGAGATATAACTATTGTGATTGTTGGAGGAAGCAGGCAGCTGGCAGATGTGCTAAAAGACGAAGACATACCCGCTGTGTTGACAGATACTGAAGGGCTGAAGAGTTCGGCAGTGAATATTGTCCAGGGCCAACTCAGTGCCGGGTTTGAACTGCTGGATCAAAAGCTGGTTGTGCTCAGCATGTCCGAGGTCGCCGGCCGGCGGCAAGCAAGCAGCAGGCCCTCTGGCAAGCAGGGGATGCAGCCGGGCGAGGTTCAGAGCCTGCAACCAGGGGAGTACGTTGTCCATCTAAACCATGGTATCGGCCAGTTCATCGGCACTGTGACCAGGGAAGTGGCCGGCTCCAAGCGGGATTATCTTTACATAAAGTACGCCGGCCAGGACAAGCTGTTTCTGCCCACCGACCAGGTTCAGTACCTGCAGCGGTACATGGGCGGCGGAGACAAGCCTCCCAAGCTGTATTCCTTGGGCGGTGGAGATTGGCAAAGGGTCAAGACCCGGGTCAGGGAATCAGTGCAAAAAATGGCCTTTGACCTCTTGCAGCTTTATGCAAAAAGGGAAAAAACCCAGGGGCACGGCTTTGCGCCGGACACGCCGTGGCAGAGAGAATTGGAAGAAGGCTTCCCCTACCAGGAGACCCCGGATCAATTGCGGGCCATCGAAGAAGTGAAAAAAGACATGGAAAGTTTCCGGCCCATGGATCGCCTTTTATGTGGGGATGTGGGCTATGGCAAGACAGAAGTGGCTTTGCGGGCGGCGATGAAGGCGGTAATGGATGACCGCCAGGTGGTGTTGCTGGCGCCAACCACAGTGTTGGCTCAACAGCACTTCCGCACCTTCAGCGAACGCTTTGCCCCCTTCCCCATCAAGGTAGAGGTGCTGAGCAGGTTCAGGAGCCCGGCCCGCCAGAAAGAGATTGTCAAGCAACTGAAATCAGGGAATATTGACATAGTGATAGGCACCCACCGTTTGCTGCAGCCGGATGTTGAGTTGCTGCGATTGGGCCTGGTGATAGTTGACGAGGAGCAGCGCTTTGGGGTTGAGCACAAAGAAAGCTTAAAAAATCTCCGGGCAAATGTTGATGTCCTCTCAATGACGGCAACTCCCATTCCCCGAACGTTGCAAATGGCCCTGATGGGCATCCGGGATCTCAGCACCATTGACACGCCGCCCGAAGGCCGCTACCCGGTGCAGACATATGTGATTGAGTACTCGGATGATGCAGTGGTGTATGCAATCAGCCGCGAATTAGATCGGGGCGGCCAGGTATATGTTATTTTCAACCGTGTCCAGGGAATTGACGCAACTGCATCCCGCCTCCGCCGATTGTTGCCGGATGCAAATATTGCTGTAATTCACGGGCAAATGGCTGAAGCACAGATAGAAAGAACAATGCTGAAGTTTCATGAGGGAGAACACCAGGTTTTACTCAGCACGACGATTGTGGAAAATGGCCTGGACATCCCCAACGTCAACACACTGTTTATTTTTGACGCAGACAGGCTGGGCCTCTCCCAGCTCTACCAGTTGCGGGGCCGGGTAGGCCGGGGCAGGCGTTTGGCCTATGCATATTTTACCTACCGTCCCCACAAGGTGCTTACAGAAAAAGCACAAAAGCGGCTGGCTGCCATAAAAGAGTTTACCCAGCTGGGCTCCGGGTACAAGCTGTCATTAAAAGATTTGGAAATCCGTGGGGCAGGAAACATCCTTGGCCCGGAACAACATGGCTATATTTCTGCCGTAGGCTATGACCTGTATTGCAAATTGTTGGAAGAACAGGTCAACCTGTTGTCTGGCCACAAGCCCGAACCCCGGGCTCAGCCGCCGGAAATTAGCATCAGTTTGCCCGTTGATGCATATGCGCCCGACAGCTATCTGCCGGAGCAGGACAAGTTCTACCTGTACCGCCGTCTGCGCAGCGCCCAGTTGCTGCCGGAAGTGGATGATATTGAGGATGAGCTGAGAGACAGATTCGGGCCGCCGCCCCAGCCATTGAACAACCTTCTCAATGTGACCAGGATCAAGGTGCTGGCTGCCCGGGCGGGTGTCGCAGAAATTGATTACACCAGAGACAAGCTCTCGGGACAAAGAATGCTGCAACTTTCTTTCGCGCCAGGGCAAGAGCCTGAAAGTGCAACCCTTCAGAAATTATGGTCTGCGCACAACGGGCAGTTTGATTTCC
Organism: Clostridiales bacterium; assembly: GCA_003559415.1. Lineage (GTDB taxonomy): Bacteria > Bacillota > Proteinivoracia > UBA4975 > PWLI01 > PWLI01. The sequence continues at coordinate 29,419 of PWLI01000008.1, forward strand.
GCCGCCAGAAAGACACTGTGGCCATTTGGAAAATAAACGGAAACATCCTGGAGGAATTGGAACAACTTTTACACCAGTTAAAAGCGCAACAAGATTGAGTAACACGTGGATATTTGGTAGACTTATTATCACAGTTCAGACAAGGGAGTGTTTGCTATGGGCAGGGCAATGACCGGTGTTGTTTTGCTGCTGGGACTAATGCTGCCAGTGGTTGTTTCTGGCTGCACAGAGCAACCGCCGGCAGTGGTGGCAGTGGTCAACGACAGGGAGATTACCTACCAAGAGTGGGAAGTATACATGAATATGCGGCGCATAGCCGATTCGGAACGGGTATTTGATGAAGATGAGAAGAAGGCAATCCTTGACGAAATGATAACGGACCTTTTGTTGTACTATGAGGCCGTTGAGCGGGGATTTGAGCCGGATTCTGCACTTGTTGACCGCGATTACCAGCAGTACAGAAATGTAATCAAGGACCATCTGTTGGAAAAAAGTGAAGTGCGCTACCAGTTGCATCTGCAAGAGTTAAGCCTGAACGAAGAGATGGTGCTGGAATGGGTGGAGAGGTTTAATACTGCCCAGCAATTGATGAGAGATGTGGGTGCCAGGGTGCTTCCCCCCACTGCAGAGGAAGTAGAGGCCTTTTATGAGCGCCACAAGGAGCAGTTTCGTATCGGTGAGCGCCGCCATCTTCGGCAAATCCTCATAACAGAAGAATCGCTGGGCGATGAGTATGAAGATGTCGAGGCCATGGCCCAGGACATCTATCAGCGTCTGGGCCAGGGTAAAGACTTTGCTGCACTGGCAGCTAAATATTCTGCCGACTCCTATAGCAAGGGCCATGGTGGAGACTTGGGCTGGTTTGAGTACGACGACATGTTTCCGGAGTTGGCCGAGGTGGTTTTTGAAATGGACGCTGGCATTGTCAGCCAGCCAATAGAAACAGAGCATGGGTTGCACCTTGTGGAAGTGTTGGACATAAAAGCGCCTGACTACCGTCCGGTGGAAGAGGTTTTTGAAAGTATTTCTGAACACCTGTATAAAAACGAGCAGGAGCAACGGACGACAGAATTCATTAACCGCATCCGCCGCCGGGCAGATATAGACATCCGGTGGTAGTTCTGCAGGACCCGAAAGCTCCCGGGACCCATGGGTCCCGGTTTCTCATGAACATAGGAAAGTATTGAAAAATCAGGGCAGACAGTGGAGGGCCGTAAATGAGTGCTGAAAGCAGCCGCTTTCTCAAAGGTGCAGTTGTGTTGACGATAGCAGGCGCCATAGTGAAAATCCTTGGCGCCATCTACCGCATTCCGCTGTACAGCATCTTGGGCCCAGAGGGCATGGGCCTGTTTCAGGCTGCCTATCCACTCTATTCCATGATGCTGGCTGTATCCATTGCCGGGGTGCCGGTGGCTGTGTCCAAGCTGGTGGCAGAGAATATTGCCAGGAAAAATTACCTGGGCGCTCATCAGGTGTTTAAAGTATCGCTGCTTTTGATGTCCATTACCGGGGCCACTGTCACGCTGGTACTGATGCTGGGGGCACGGCATTATGTTGAAAACTACCTGCAGGCTCCCGGAGCATTCTACCCGCTGATTGCTATTTCACCTGCCGTTTTCTTCTTTGCCGTCAAGTCTGCCTTTCGGGGGTTTTTTCAGGGCCAGCAAAAGATGATGCCCACCGGATTTTCCCAGGTAATGGAGCAGCTTATCAGGGTGTTGACGCTGTTTGTGCTGGCCAGCACCTTGGTGGGAGTCAGTCTGGAGTATGGCGCCGCAGGCGCTGCCTTTGGCTCGGTGACAGGTGCTGCCACCGCTTTGTTGGTGCTGGCAGGCATGTATTGGCGCCAACGGAAGGATTTTTTTACCCTGGCGGCTACCGGCAACAACAAGCTTGAACCCTTTGGCAGGGTTCTGCGTAACATTATGTGGCTGGCTCTGCCCCTTACCATAAGCAGCATTGTCGTTCCCTTGATCAATGCCGTGGACTCGACAATTATCATCCCCCGTCTGCAAGTGGCGGGTTTTGCTGAAACCCGGGCGCTGGAATTATTCGGCAACCTTACCGGCGCGGCCATGCCCCTTGTCGGGTTGCCGACGATAATCACCATGGCCATCGCCGTTTCCCTTATACCGGCCATTTCCAATGCCGACGCTGTGGGAAACAAAGCTCTGGTAGCCAAACTCAGCAGCCTTGCCTCCCGAATCGGCATGATTATAGGCCTCCCGGCTACTGTTGGCCTGTTTTTGCTGGCCCAGCCCATCAGTGTGGTGTTGTTTAATAATGCAGAAGTGGCACTGCCGCTTCAATGGGCTTCCTTGGCAATAATTTTCCTGACGTTGCAGAAAACCACAACACCGGTGTTGCAAGGACTGGGCAAAACGTATCTTCCTGTGCTGCACACTTTCATTGGCCTGTTGTTTAAGGTATCGCTTAACTACACACTGACCGCCATGCCGGGGGTAAATATCCTTGGCCCCGTAATTGGCACAATAACGTTTTTTGTCATTGCCAGCGGATTAAACTTCGCAGCAGTATACCGCTTGGTGGGCTGGCAAGATTCTTTCTGGCAAGCCCTGGGCCGGCCGCTGGTCAATGCCTGCCTGATGGGGGCGGCAGTATATGGCACTTATCCCCTGGCTCAATCCGCAGCAGCTTTGGCTGTACAGTCGCTGCGGGGCCAGGCAACCATCGGACTGGCTGTGGCGATTATTGTCGGTGTTGCAGTCTACGGCTTGGCCTCCTTCTTCTCGGGAGCGGTTACCACCCGTGAACTGGAAATGATACCCCGTGTGGGCAAAAAAATTGCTGCTTTTATGAACAAGCTGGGATTGAGGAGGAAGTAACATGTCCCAATCACTGAGTGCCCAATCCTTGTTTCAATTGCCGTGGTGGCAGGAAAAGGGACGTTTGCAGGTGATTTCCGCCAAACAACCAATAACTGCCGACCCTGCGACCTTGCTGGTTGTTGTCGACATTTCTCCTGACTTGGCAGATGACCTGAAGGAGAAATTGTTGCGTGTGTATCCCCCCCAACACTGGGTGTACGTGCTCAATCCCCGGGGGCAGCTATCAGAAGACAGCGCCATGGCCCTCGCGGACCTGGAGCCAGGCAGCCAGGTGCCCGGGGCAGTTGTAATCCCTCCACTGGCTGAGCCCAGTGCCGGCGCTCATCTTTCCAACCTCCTGGGGCTCATGGCTTTTCTGCGTTCAGCGGACGGTTGCCCCTGGGATCGTGAACAGACCCATGCATCTCTCAGGCCAAACTTGTTGGAGGAAGCCCAGGAAGCGGCGGAGGCAATTGATTCAGGCAGCACAGAACAACTGGTTGATGAATTGGGAGACGTGCTGCTGCAGGTTGTTTTTCATGCCCAGATTGCCCAGGAGCGGGGTTGTTTTGAGTTTAATGATATTGTCTTGAACCTTACCGAGAAATTAATCCGCCGCCATCCCCACATTTTTGGACAGGAAAATGCCCAAACGCCCGGGGATGTTGAAAAGCTATGGAGGAATGTGAAAAAGAGTGAAAAGTAAAGTCTAAACTTGGCAAAAGAAAGTAATCAGCTTTTTTTAATTATTGGGAAGGATTTACAAGGCCGACGGAGAATAAGAAAATAGCGACAATCAAATAATTTATGGAGGGAATATAGTGAATAAAGCAGACCTGATTCATTTGGTTTCCGAAAAGGCTAATCTGAACAAGAAGGAAAGCGAGTTGGCTGTCAACGCAGTTTTTGATGGGATTGTGGATGCGGTTTCCAAGGGAGAGAAAGTTGCCATAATAGGATTCGGTAATTTTGAAAAGCGCCACCGGGCCGCCAAGACTGGCCGCAACCCCAGCACCGGGGAAGAAATTCAAATACCGGCAACCAGTGTGCCTGCCTTCAAGGCCGGAAAGGCATTTAAAGACCGCCTTAAGTAATTTCTGGACCAGGCCGCCGGCGGCCTGGTTTTCTGTTGATGGCCGGCAGCAAGGGGCGGAGGGATGATCATGGCTGCTGATACAAGGCGTGTTGACTTTACAAAAAAGCATAAATGGATTACTATACTGATTGTATTCGTTATGCTTTACTTTTCTACGGTTTTTTATCGCCAACAGCAATCATTGGACCGTCTTGCCCTTGAGGCTGCCCAGTTGGAGGCAGAGTTGCAACGACTGGAACGGGAAAGCAAGCTGATGGAACAACAGGTGGAACACCTGGCGGACGACATGTTATATATTGAAAACTTTGCCCGCCGGGAACTGGGACTGGTGCGTGACGGAGAGCGAGTATATATTGTGTCGCAACGCAACAACGATTGACTTTTGAAAATATGGGGAGGATTATCGACAGCATGTCATCATTGCAGGTTGGCCAGGTTGTTACTGGCAAAGTTACAGGAATAACTGACTTTGGCGTCTTTGTCCTGTTGCCAGACAACAGCACAGGATTGGTTCATATTTCTGAGGTGGCAGACAGCTATGTGAAGGACATAAATGATCACCTGGAAAGGAATCAGGAAATACAAGTCAAGGTCATTTCCATGGCTAAGGGAAAGATTGGCCTTTCCATCCGAAAGGCCCAAGAGAAGTCCAGAAACAACCAAAAGGTTTTTGAGGATCGTCTGGCCCGGTTTATTAAGGAAAGCGATGAGCGGCTTTCCGATCTGAAGAAGAACACAGAAGGCAAACGGGGTGGGCGTGGAGGTCGTCGGGCAGGTTTTTGAGCATGGGGGGTTACTTGCTTCTCCCGGGTTTCTTGACAGGCAATGGGCTGTGGTGTAGAATGATGTCTGTGACGCGGGGTGGAGCAGCTGGTAGCTCGTCGGGCTCATAACCCGGAGGTCGCAGGTTCAAATCCTGCCCCCGCAACCATGGGCGAATAGCTCAGCTGGGAGAGCACCTGCCTTACAAGCAGGGGGTCACAGGTTCGAGC
>PWLI01000095.1 GCA_003559415.1 Clostridiales bacterium
TATTATTAATAAAATTATTAATGTTATGAAAGAAAAATTCGAATTGACTCCATATGTTTCAGTTGACGACTCAACAACTGAATTAACATTTTGTAGTTCCATTTTATCTGATTTTTTTAAAGGGTTCATGGGCGATGGGTCTTATGATAAACATTGCGTTTTTCCATTATATGATTGCAATAAAGAATTTATAAAGGGTCTAATTAATGGCTATATTGTAAGTGATGGCGGGTTAAATGGTCATAATGCGATATCTGTTACTAGTGTAAATTTATTTTTACTAACACAAATAAAGAATCTTTTGCTTAATTTCAAAATCATTTCTAACATAACTAGAAGGTCTGATCGGGGTTATCGTTTATATGTTTACGGAGAAGATGCTGAGAAGTTGTATAACTTATGTGAAATTAAATCTAAGATATCTGGATATACACCATCTAATATAAGGAAAAAATACCGAGCATTTTTTGATGATAATTATGTATATTATAGAATTTTAGATATTAATCAGGTAAAATATGATGATAAAATGATAGATTTTGTTGTAGATGGTGATCATAGTTTTTGTTCAGTTTCTGCTGTGTTACACAACACTGGTGTTGCTTTTGAGGAGTTTCCACTTGTTGGTCCGGCTCTGGCGGCTACAGTTGGTAGGGTAATGACACCACCTAGAAAGATGCATAGAGAAGAATTGAAAAGAATGACATTACAAACCCAGCCAGCTGGTTTTGATAGGCCGTTTACCTCTGCACAACATGGTTTATATACAGGGATAGGTAGAGATAGAGAAGTTGGTGTATTACCCGGAGAAAATCCTGTGGGTGCAGCATCCGGACAAAGATTATTTGATCAGCAGTTTTATAAGATGGAGAAAACTCTAGGTCTATGGGGGTTTGGAGGTGCTGGGGTCACTCGTAATCTTATAGGAATGAGATCTCCTTTTGAAAGTGAAAAATATATGGCTAGTGCTGGTAGTATAGATTCATTTAGAAGAGAATATTGGGATATGCAGTTGGGCGGATTAGCTGGAAGTAGTGAGTTATTTCGTAGATTTGTTCCACAAGAGAGATATACAGATAAAGTAAATAGAGTTAATCCTTTATTAAATACTATGCCATCTTGGTTACCAGAGCAGTTCCATGTTGGAGCACCAGTTGATGCTATACCAGAAGCCGAGTTTAGACTACCTGGGAGATGTTTAACACCTGATACTGAAATATTCACAATTCAAGGATTTAAGAAAGCGAGAGATGTTAAGATAGACGATAGCGTTTTGACATATACGGGAGATATTTCAAATGTTAAGAACATATACACAAGAGAATATCATGGTGATGTATATTCTTTTCGATATTATGGTTGTTCTTTTGATGATTTTAAGGTTACTGAGAACCATGAAGTTTATGCTGTTAAAATCAATAAATGTAAATACCACAAAACAGAAACTAAGAAGAGAAGACCATGTAGGGACAATCTTTCTTATAAAATGTGCGAAAAATGCCAATCTAGATTTTTTGAAGAGTATAAACCTGAATGGATTAAAGCTAAGGATCTGGAACCCGGAGATTATTTACTTTATCCTGTTGATTCTGGAGATAAACACATTGATACAATTTCATCTATTGAAATTTTAAATGTTATTAATGGTGGAGATTATAAATGGGATGAAAAAAATAAACGCATTAGAACGGTATATTATCATCCTCACAACAAAACTTACCAGTTTCATCCATCGGCAGGAATATCAAAGAAGAGTGTTTACTTAGATGGGGATTTCGCGAAAGCATTAGGGTGGTTTATTGCCGAGGGTTATATAAATTATTCAAGGGGAAAACCAGGACGGATAATATATTATTTGCATACTGATGAAAGGAATGTCGCTGAGGAAATAGGTAGTTATTTTGCGGAAAATTTTGATGCTCCATATACGATTCGAACCCGAAAAGGTGGTATTGTTTTATCAATTGGCTCGAACATATTAGCAGCTTTATTTGAAAAATTGTGTATTGAGGAGGGCCATAAAAAATTACCACCACTGCTTAAATCAGCAAAACGCGAATTCATATTGGATGTATTACGGAATTATTTTGATGGAGATGGTCATAATGACTTACGAGGAAACAAACAACAACTAAAGTTTTATTCAAAAGAGCTAAATATATTGATTTCAATTCGACACGTTTTGCTACAATATGGTATTATTAGTACTTTACACCGAAGAGATTCTCGCGAATCGGCCTACGAGGGAAAAACCATTAAGACAGGAGTCAACTATGAATTAGCGATTGTTGGTGGGAAGTCAAAGGTAGAGTTTCTTGCGGACGAGATGGTTAAATCAGATAAATCATTAAAACAAAATCATGGTATTAATTTTATTAAAGACGGATATTTATATCAGAAGATTGAGACTGTCAACGTAGAAGAGTATTGTGGTGTTGTATATGATTTTTCTGTGAATAAAAATCATAGTTTTACAACATACAGTGCTGTATTACATAATAGCTATGAAACAGCTAGAGATGTTAGACATACATTTCCTGTTGATGCTAATATGCTAGGATTAGAAACACCAGATGCGGTTAGGATGATGTTAGGTCTACATCCACATAAACATAAAAGAGGTTCTTATGATCCTTCTAGGCAGATAGATGAGTCAGTGGCAAGAAGCCTTGTTTACGATCCACATTTAAATATATCAGCGGCATACGATGGAGAAATTAGAGCTGGTCGACA
>PWLI01000162.1 GCA_003559415.1 Clostridiales bacterium
AAGCCTGCCCCCACAGCTACGTTCAAATCAACCATGGCACCCAACAGCACAAAAAGAAATATCTGAGCCACCTGCCATGCGCTGTCAGTGGCTTTTACTATTGGCTCTGTATCTCTGCCGCCCAACTCAACCACCAGGAAGCCACAGGCCATTACCGCCAGCACCCCTGCCACGCCCACAACCTCACCCAGGGCAACCAGACCAAAGGCCAGGGCAAAGGCAGAAAGGGCGCCATAGCCCCTGGAGTGGGAAAGTATCAGGGGCAAGGCCTTGGCCAGCAACCAGCCTCCGGCCAGGCCCAAGGCAATGCCGCCAAAAATTTTGGCGGGAAACAGCAAAAATTGCCAATAAATACTGGCACCGGTGCCCACAGCCCAGCCCAACACGCTGGTCAGCACAGTGATGGCCACCACATCGTCCACCGAGGCGCCGGCCAGTATCATGACGGGTATCCCCTTGTCCATGCCCAGGCCCTTGCGCTTCAGGTACAACATGGAGGGCACAACAACGGCCGGGGAAACTGCAGCCAGTATAAAGCCCAGGGCCAATGCTGAAGCCCAAGAAAAGCCAAGGACCAAGTGTGCCGCTACAGCAGCAACGGCGCCCTCAGTTATACAGGGCAACACTCCCAGGCGGACTGCCGGCCCCTTGACTTGGGCCAGCACCTGCCTGTTTAGCCCCAGGCCGGCCTTGAGCAAAACAATTATCAGGGCAATCATGCGAATGTCAGCGGCATTTTCCAGCAGCTGGGGGGCCAACCAGTTGAGTCCCTGGGGGCCCAGGCCCACACCCAGCACCAGCAAGCCCAGCAGGCCGGGAACCGGCAAGTGTCGCATCCCTATTTTTACAGCCACACCCAGGGCAAGAATTAGAGCCAAACTCATCAGCATACGCTTTCCTCCCAACAAAAAAACTCCTGCCTTTGCAACAGGAGTCATCAGCCCCGGGGGCAGTTCGGCAAAGCCAGGCGAACTCCATCGCCAAAGACAGTATAGCACCGACAAGCCGGGTGGGCAAGCTGCCGGGAACGATGACCGAAAGAGTTTAACGTGGTATACTTTTCCCAGGACATGCCTGGGAGGTGACGCGGTTGATTTTACGAGTCCTTTCGTTGATCTTTTCCCAGCGGGTGCTGGTGTCGCTGCTGTTGCTGTTGCAGATTTTTTTGCTGATCATGCTTCCCATTACCTACAGCCAGCGCTACGAAGTGATAAGCATTTCTCTCATGGTCCTGAGCATACTGGTGGTGTTGTATGCCATAAGCCGTAAAACCCGGCCGGCCTACAAGACGTTGTGGGTGTTTCTTATCCTGGCCTTTCCCATATTCGGCGGCCTGTTGTTTCTGCTCTTCACCTTCCAGTCCACCACCCGGCGGGCCAAGAAAACCTTGCAGACCATCGTGGAGCACACCCAACCCCTGACAGTCCCGCAAAACGACTGCCTGCCCCTGATGGAAAAAGAACATGGCCGGGATTCTGTCCGACTTGCCCGCTACCTGCAAAATCATGCGCAACAGCCGCTGTACGGCAATACTGTGGCAGAATACCTCTCCCCCGGGGAGGTCAAACATTCTACAATGCTGGAAGAGCTGAAAAAAGCCAGGCACTACATATTTTTGGAGTATTTCATCCTCAACCAAGGGGTTATGTGGGATTCCATTCTGGACATACTCAAGGAGAAGGCTGCCGCAGGCGTGGATGTCCGGGTGATGTACGACGACATGGGCAATTTGTTTCAACTGCCGCTGAATTTTCCCCGGCAACTTAAACGCCATGGCATAAAATGTGTGGCCTTCAACCGTTTCCGCCCGGTGCTGTCCACGTTGCAAAATAACCGCAACCATCGCAAAATTACCGTTATTGACGGCAAGGTGGCAATCACCGGAGGCATCAACATTGGCGACGAGTACATCAATGTGGTCAACCGGTTTGGGCACTGGAAGGACGCCTCGGTAGTTTTGCGGGGCGAGGCCGCCTGGAGCATGGCAGTTATGTTTTTGCAGTTGTGGTCGCTGGTTACCAGGACCGCGGAGAATTTCCGAACCTTCCGCCCCCGGCGCAGCCAACACTTTCCCCCACCGGGAGACGGATGGGTGCAGCCATACTCTGACAGCCCCATTGACGATGAACATGTGGGGGAAAGGGTATACCTGGAAATCATTAACGGCGCCCGGGATTACTTGTATATCAACACGCCCTACCTGATTGTGGACGACTCGATGCTGGGCTCTTTGGCCCGGGCGGCCAAGAGCGGTGTGGATGTGCGGATTGTCACGCCCCACCACTGGGACAAGATGTTGGTCCACTTCACCACCCGGTCCTATTATCGGGAGTTGATTGAAGCCGGGGTAAAAATATACGAATACAGCGATGGGTTTATGCACTCCAAAACATTTGTGGCCGATGACAGGGTGGCCACGGTGGGCACAGTAAACATGGACTTCCGCAGCCTTTATCTGCATTTTGAATGCGGGGCAGTGCTGTACAACTCAAAGGCAGTTGAGCAGGTAAAAATGGACTTTCTTGAAACGCTGGAGCAATGCCACCAGATATCCTGGAAAGACTGCGCCGGCAATGCCTTCACCCGCCGGGTTCAGGATGTGCTAAGGCTGTTTGCTCCCCTGTTGTAAATATAAATCACCGCAGATAATCTCCTGTTAATTCTGCTATAAAAATAGGCTTGGAAACTTCCAGCCTAAAGCAGCGGCGCAGGGACAACAGGGCT
>PWLI01000041.1 GCA_003559415.1 Clostridiales bacterium
CAAGACGTGGCGGCAATCGTTGAATTTCTTGCCGGCCCGGGAGCAAGTTACATTACTGGACAGGTTGTCGCCGTTGATGGCGGCATGGCCATGTAAGGAGGCAGAAAATGAAACGCAGAGTTGTGGTAACGGGCCTGGGGGCAGTTACGCCACTGGGCAATGATGCAGCTGCCACATGGGATAACCTGTTGGCAGGCAAAAGCGGTGTAGAGCAAATCACAAAATTTGACGCCAGTGGGTTTTCCACCACCATTGCAGCAGAAGTCCGGGATTTCCAGCCAGAAGCTTATATGGACAGCAAGGACATCAAGAAAACCGACCCCTTTGTCTGGTATGCCTTGGCAGCGGCCAAAGAAGCATGGACCCAGGCGGGGTTGGAGAATGACGAATTTGACCCGCTGCGCACAGGGGTCATGGTCGGTTCAGGAATCGGGGGGCTGACCACCCTGGAGCAACAGCACCAACTGTACATGGAAAAAGGTGCCCGGCGTATCAGCCCTTATTTTATACCAATGATTATCAGCAACATGGCAGCGGGACATATTTCCATCGCCCTGGGCGCCAGGGGGCCGGTAAGTTCTGTGGTAACAGCCTGCGCCAGCGGCACCAATGCCATTGGTGATGCATTCCGGGTAATTGCCCGTGGAGAAGCCGATGTGATGATTGCCGGGGGCAGCGAGGCAACCATTACCCCCCTGGCAGTGGGCGGCTTCTGTTCTGCCCGCGCCCTTTCCACCCGCAACGATGACCCAACAGGGGCAAGCAGGCCCTTTGATGCCCAAAGGGATGGGTTTGTCATGGGTGAAGGAAGCGGCATTGTAGTGCTGGAAGATTTGGAACATGCCCAAAACCGGGGGGCAACAATACTGGCCGAAATAACGGGCTATGGCTCCGCCGGCGATGCTTACCACATGGTCCAGCCTCATCCCCAGGGAGCAGGAGGCGCAGCCGCCATGGCAGCTGCCGTTGCCGATGCCGGCTGGCAACCAGAAGCTGTAGATTATGTAAACTCACACGGCACAAGCACTCCCTTCAATGACAGGTTAGAAACGACAGCCATCAAGACGGTCTTTGGCAAACATGCATACAACATGATGATCAATTCCACCAAGTCCATGATTGGCCACCTTTTGGGCGCCGCCGGCGCTGTTGAGTTTATCGTCTGCGTCAAGACTGTCCAACAAGGGGTGGTGCACCCCACCATAAACCTGGACAATCACGATTCGGAATGTGATCTGGACTATGTGAGCCACAATTACCGTCAGACTCCGGTGGCCAGAGCCATCACCAACTCCCTGGGTTTTGGCGGTCCCAATGCCACCCTGGCATTGGCCCGTTGGGAGGGTTAGCATGCTGAACCGCGAGCAAATCAAGGGAATCATTCCCCACCGGGAACCCTTTCTGCTGTTGAGCTCTGTGTCAAGCCTGGAACCGGGCAAGTCTGCCCAGGGCACATATGAAGTAGACGATGCAGGCCCCTGGTTCCCGGGCCACTTCCCCGGATACCCGGTATTTCCGGGAGTCCTGCAAGTAGAGGCCCTGGCCCAACTGGGGGCGGTGGCCATACTCAGCCAAGATTCGCACCAGGGCAAACTGGCGCTCTTTGCCGGACTGGACAAGGTAAAGTTCCGCCGTCAGGTCAAACCCGGAGACAACATCCAGTTGCAGGTGGAAATCTTTCGGGCCCGGGGCAATTTTGGCATAGGCAAGGGCACGGCAACTGTAGACGGACTGCCGGTGATGGAAGCAGAACTGAAATTTGCCTTGCTATCGGAGGTGGATTCCAATGAAACTAAATGAATTGCTCAAACTCATCGATACAGTCAAAGACAGTGACTTCTCCGAGTTCCACTTTCAAACCCAGGACATCCAGCTTACCTTGCGCCGGGGCACAGAAACCGCCCGGGAGCCACTCACCACTTATCAGAAAACAGAAACATTACCCCCTTCTCCCCCGGTCCAGCAAGCTCAAACCCAAGACAGCCCAACCCGGGAAGAAGGGCTGATTGAAGTCACCGCACCAATGGTGGGGACTTTTTATCGTGCCCCTTCCCCCGACGCCGAACCATTCGTAAAGCCGGGGGATGTGGTGGAATCGGGAGACACCCTGTGTATATTGGAAGCCATGAAGCTGATGAACGAAATTGAAGCAGAAACCGACGGAGAAGTGGTAACAGTGGCAGTGGAAAACGGCCAGCTGGTGGAATTCGGCCAACTGCTGATAACCCTTCGGCCGGTCAAGACATGAAAACCATCCTGATTGCCAACCGGGGAGAAATAGCCCTCCGGGTAATCCGGGCCTGCCGGGAGTTGGGCCTGGAGTCGGTGGCAATATACTCCCAGGGTGATGAGCACTCCCCCCACGTGGAGTTTGCCGACCGGGCGCTGTGCATCGGCCCCGCTGCCGCAACCCACAGCTACCTGGATGTCCAGGCGGTGCTCTCCGCCGCAGTGGGCGCCGGAGCAGATGCCATCCATCCCGGCTATGGGTTCCTGGCAGAGAATCCGGGGTTCGCCCAGCTTTGCCAGGACTGTGGCCTGACCTTTGTCGGCCCCTCACCGGCAGCAATAGAACAAATGGGCAACAAAGACCGGGCCAGGCAAACCATGGCCCAATCCGGCGTCCCGGTTGTTCCCGGCAGCCCCGGACCAGTGGAAGATGGAAAGATGGCAGGCAAGTTGGCCGAAAAAATCGGCTACCCAGTGCTTCTCAAGGCAGC
>PWLI01000035.1 GCA_003559415.1 Clostridiales bacterium
GATATGGTACTGACAAAGCTCCCGGAAAAATGTTTCGTCGTCATCATAGACAAGGTAGTCATAGCGGATGCCGGAACGGATAAACACCTTCTTCACCTCCGGCAGTTTCCGCAGCTTGCGCAACAGCGACAGGTAATCGCTGTGGTCCACCACCAGATTTTCACAGGGCCCGGGAAACAGGCAGTGCCGGTGGGGGCAAGCGCCCTTTTCTGCCTGACGCTGGCAGGCCGGCTGGCGAAAGTTGGCGGTGGGGCCGCCCACATCGTGGATATAGCCCTTGAACTGGGGATGTTTTATCAGCAGCTGGGCCTCGTCAAGCACCGACTGATGGCTGCGGGACTGCACAACCCTGCCCTGGTGGTAGTGCAGGGCACAGAAACTGCAGCCGCCGAAACAGCCCCGGCTGCTGACCAGGCTGAACTGCACCTCTTCCTGGGCCGGCACGCCGCCATCGCTGCTGTACATGGGGTGGGCCTGGCGCATGTAGGGCAGGGAGTACACATCATCCAGATTCTGTTGGTCCAGGGGTGCGGCCGGCGGGTTTTGCACCACATCCCAGCTGCGGTAGGGCTCCACCAGGGGACGGCCGTCAAAAATGTCGGCGTTTTCCAATTGCAACTTAAAGCTGCGGGCAAAGTCCCGGGGAGAGTCAATGATTTCATCATAGTGGGGCAACACCAGCGGGTGGTGAAAACGCTTGCGGTCCTTGGTCTTGCACACTGTGCCCCGGATGAAGGTTATCTCCGCCACCGGCAATCCGCTGTCCAGGGCTTCGGCAATTTCCACAATCTGCTTCTCGCCCATGCCATAGACCAAGAGGTCAGCCCGGGAATCCAGCAGCACTGACCGGCGCACCTTGTTGGACCAATAATCATAGTGGGCCAGGCGGCGCAGGCTGGCCTCCAAGCCGCCCAGCACCACCGGCACATGGGGATAGGCCTCCTTGGCTCGCTGGGAATAGAGTATAACTGCCCGGTCGGGGCGCCGTCCCGGCACCCCTGCCGGTGAGTAAGCATCCTGGCTGCGTTTTTTTCTGGCGGCGGTGTAGTGGTTGACCATCGAGTCAATGTTGCCCGATGTTACCAAAAAACCCAAACGTGGCTCACCCAGGGCAGTGAAATCTGTGGTGTCATGCCAACGGGGCTGGGGCAGCACCGCCACCCGGTAACCCCGGCGTTCCAACACCCTGCCAATAATTGCCGCACCAAAGGAGGGGTGATCAACATAGGCATCGCCGGTAACCAGCACAAAATCGGGCTGTTGCCAACCCAGCTGAGTCATTTCTTCCCGGGACACAGGCAGAAACCCGTTCACATCACCACCTCCTTTCTGCTTTCTACACAATGGAACAAGGTTATTTTTCCAGTATCGCCTCAGTGGGGCAGGCATCCATGGCTTCCCGGCTTACTTCCATCAATTCTGCCGGCACCGGATCCTTAACCACCCAGGCCTTTTCCTCTTCATTCCAGTCAAAGACCTCGGGGCAGATGCCCACACAGGCCCCACAACTTATACAAAGATCCTGATCAACATATAGACGCATACTTCTCCTCCTTTCCATCTACTTCTATTCTACACTCCCGACGGCAAAAAGTGTGATAAAATCATTATAGCGGAGGTGACCTATGACAAGAGATACCGAACTGGCTGTTGCCGTGGCCCTGTGGACCAGGGGAGGCAGTGAAACAGAGCAAATGCGTTTTGATGAACTTTACAGCCTGGCGGATACGGCAGGTGTTGAGGTGGTGGAGGGGTTTACCCAGGTTCGTTCCTCGCCTGACACCCGCTACTACATTGGCCCCGGCAAGGCTGAGGAGATAGCAGACTACGTCCGCGACCACGAAATAGGCACTGTATTAGTGGATGCTGAACTGTCCCCTTCCCAGGTCAACAACCTGGAGAAGGTATTGCCAGCCAAGATAATCGACCGCAGTGAACTGATCCTGGACATTTTCGCCAACCGGGCCAACTCCCGGGAGGGCAAGTTGCAGGTTGAACTGGCCCAGCTGAAATACCAGCTGCCCAAACTGTCAGGAAGAGGCCGGGACTTGTCCCGCCTGGCCGGCGGCATCGGCACCCGGGGGCCTGGCGAAACCAAGCTGGAGGTGGATCGGCGAAGGATACGCCGGCGCATCACTGTCCTGGAGCGGGAACTCAGGGAAGTGGACCGGCAAAGGAAAATACTGCGCAAGCGCCGGGAAAAATCGGATATTTTCCAAGTCGCCCTGGTGGGGTACACCAACAGCGGCAAGTCTACGCTGTTGAACCGGCTGACCGACGCAGGGACATACACCGCCGATGCTCTGTTCGCCACCCTGGACCCCCTGTCCCGACGTCTGGACAGCGCCAACGGCACCATCATCATCAGCGACACCGTTGGATTCATCTCGGGGTTGCCCCACCACCTGATCGCCGCCTTCCGGGCCACCCTGGAAGTGGTTGTCAATGCCGACCTGTTGGTCCATGTGGTGGACATCGCCCAGCCCCAGCTGGAACTGCGCCTGGCAGAGGTGCAACAGGTGCTCACCGACCTGGGTTGTGGCAATACAGAGCAAATTGTCGCGGCCAACAAGGTGGACCTGTTGCCGGAAGACACCAACATCGAGCGCCTGCTCAGAGACAATTCCCCCTGGATTGGCGTCTCCGCTCTCAATGGGCACAACATTGACAGGTTGCTGGAGGAAGTTACCTCCCATATGGAATCGCTGGTATCTCTCCGGGCCACCGTCCCCCTGGAGCTGTTCAAAAAACTGAGCAAAGAACACCCGGGACAAATTCAGCCCCTGGCCTTCACCAGCGACAGCGTGGACATAGAAGCCAGCCTGCCCAGGCAACTGGCAGAAACGCTGGAGCGGTTTAAGAAAAAAACACCTTGCTGAGTGTTCAGCAAGGTGTTTCAGTATCCAACAAAACCCAGCATGCAGGCCGGCGTCAACAGGGCAAAGACAGAAATACAACAGGCCAGCACCGGGCCAATCAGGGCAATTATTATCATGTTCTTGCCAATTTCCCGATTGCGGGGGGTGGGGCTGTTTAGAAGAACAACCCCGCCGATTACGCCAACTATAAATACAAAGAAGCTGGCAATGTACAACAGAATGGCGATGCCTCCATCCAGAGGCGGGGGAACAGTTTGTGGCTGTTGGCTATCATAATCATATTGTTTTTGATTGTCAGTCATGGTACACCTCCCCTTGCTAGTATATCAAACTTCGCAACCCGGACAGCACCAGCACAAACAAAACATAACCCAGCAGCGACCATGCCTTGTGGGTCACACCGAACCGGGCCAGCACCACACCAATGACGTTGGAGTATACCAGGAAGTGGCCGGCAATAATAAGCAAAGACCAAAACAGCCAGTTGGCTATTAACCCCGAATAGACCAAGGCACCGACAGCGGCAGCAGCCAGCGCCACTGTGCCCAGATCCAACCAGCCAAAACGTCCGGGAATCTGCCGGGCCGGATCGTCCTGGAACAGGGGCATGTACAACAGCGGCAGGCTGAGACCCAA
Organism: Clostridiales bacterium; assembly: GCA_003559415.1. Classification (GTDB taxonomy): domain Bacteria; phylum Bacillota; class Proteinivoracia; order UBA4975; family PWLI01; genus PWLI01. The sequence continues at coordinate 3,516 of PWLI01000035.1, forward strand.
CCCCAGGCCTGTAGCCAGACGAATCAGGTTGGTGGTTTCCCGCAGCCCCAGGTAGGAAGTCAGGCCATCAATAGCCAGAGGCACCATCAGCGCCACCAGCGCCAGGCTGACCGGCAACAGCGGAATGGTCTTGCCCTTGTTGGGGTAAAAGTAAAGATAGACGTGGCTGACCAGCACCCCGAGGAAGATGCCGGTGCAACGGGAGCATACAGGCAATATGCCACAACAGCCAAAACCCAGGCTGCGTTCCGGCAGTTGGTGACACACCGCCCGGCCCAAAAACATTATTATATCTCTCATCTAACCACTTCCAGACAGGTAAAAAGGGGCGGATATTCCGCCCCTTCCCTTTTAGTAGCCGGGGAGATCCCGCAGAATCCCTTCAATCTGCATGGTCCAAATACCCATGCCCAACATGGGCAGGACGAAGGCACAGATGCAAATCAGCACCATTATCACGATAGACAGAATCAGCAACAGCTTGCCAAACTTCTTGTTTTCTTCCACCGGGTTGTTAAGGTAGATGATGCCCAAAATCAGACCAACGATCGGAATCAGGATGGTAACAATAACAAGCAATACCTTAATCCCACCACTCAGCGGTTCTGTGTTGCTCACATTTTCCCCTCCCTTCTATTTTGAGGTTCCGCTCCCAACAACTGGATTCTCCGGGGCAAAATGCCAACCTTGAGCGGCATGGCCGGCCCCCGTTCGCCGTCAACATCAGTATCAATGTGCTCCGGGCCCTGCACCTCCAAATTGGCGGTGCGGGCATATATAACACTGGGGTTGTTGCTGTACTCACCCCGAAGCACCGACCAGAACACTCCCGCCATCTCTGCCAGCGAGCACTCCCGAACAATAATAGTTTCCAGAAGTCCATCGGTCAGGCTGGCCCGGGGCGCCATATTCTTGAACCCCCCGGCCGAACCGCCGTTAACTGTCAGCAATAACAGGCAGGACAATGTCCCTTCCAAATCTCCTTTTAGCGTCACCTCAAAGGGGGAAATACGGGGCAGGTTTCCCACTCCATGGAGGTAGTAGGCAAGCATGCCCAGCTGGTTTTTGAAATGACGATCCACACCGTGGGATGTCTTGGTCAACTGCCCGGCACTGAAAACGTTGACAAAGCAAGTCCCATCAGCCGTGCCTATGTCAATCCGGGTTGACTTGCCGTCCTCCATGTTGGAGAAAATGTTTGCGGGGTTGGTGTCCAATCCGACAAAATCGGCAAAATCATTGGAAGTACCATAGGGCATCAGCGCAATGGGCAGGTCCAACTGGCACTTGACCTGTGTGTCCACAACCATTTGCATGGTCCCATCACCGCCGGCAACAACCAGGACAGATTGGTCGCTTGTGCCGGCGAGCATTTTTTCGCAATCCTGACGGTTGTCGCCCGTCAGGCGATACAAGCTTACCCGGTAACCATGTCTTTGAGCCAGGGCAGCCAGGTCATCCAAACGGGCCGGGAACTTACCCTGTCCAGACAAGGGATTGTATATCACCCGCAACTGCCTCATTTGGATCCCCCCTGCACCAACTCTTTTTTTCATTTTACCCCCCGCCCGGGGGCAAGTCAACGACCCCGGAGTAAAAAGGCAAAAAATTCCTTTTTTACTTATGTCTGGTTAACCCTGTACTGGTCCAGCAATTTGTCAACATCAGCGGGGTTAAGTTCCGCCGTCACCAGGTTTTCTGTGGGAGTGGGGCTGGTCCTGCCGGACTTGTAGATCACTCCCAGGGGGATGTTGTCTCCCCACTGGCGGGCCAACTCCATGGCTTTTTCCCTGTCCTCGGGCTGATGGTCCTCCAGCTTGTCAACCCGCTGGCGGTACCACTGCCAGGTGTTGACCTTGTTAAAGGACACGCAGGGCTGCAGTATGTCTATCAGCGCCAGGCCTGGCGTGTTGATGCCCTGAGCAACCAGGTCTGCCAAATGCTCCTTCTCTCCCGAGAAGCCCCGGGCCACCAAGGCCGCCTCCATGACAATGCCCAGAAGCAGGGGGTTGAAGTCGGGATAAGCAGTGCCCGCCGGCGTTATGCCGCCCACCCTGCCCTTCTCAGAAGTGGGTGATGCCTGGCCCTTGGTCAGGCCAAACACCCGGTTGTCACAGACAATAACTGTCATGTCCAGGTTGCGACGCAGGGCATGGAGCAGGTGGTTGCCGCCTTCAGCGTAGCCATCACCATCACCGCCCACCGTCAGCACCGTCAGCTCGGGGTTGCTGAGCTTTATTCCAGCCGCCGTGGGCAATGTGCGGCCGTGGATGGTGTTGAAGGTATTGACACGCATATAGTGGGGAAGCTTGCCCGCCTGGCCAATGCCCGACACCAGCACCGCCTTGGACGGAGAAAGTCCGGACTCCGCCAGGGCCATCTTAATCGCTTCCAGTATGGCAAAGTCACCGCATCCCGGGCACCAGGCCGTTGCATCGTCCCTGGCTGCAAATTGCTTGCTGTCACTCATTATTTCAACACCTCCCTGGCTGCTTTAATAACTTCCGGCACTTCCAGCTGGCGGCCGTCATAGCGTTTAATGCTGCCCAAAGTGGTTATACCCTCCATGGCCAACAAACGGGCCAGCTGGCCGCTGTAGTTGTTCTCCACAGTATAAACATTAACGTCCTTAACCAATTCCCCCAGCTTGTCCTTGGGCAGCGGCCACAGCTGGGGCAGATGCACTGCCCGGACCGCTATTCCCTCACTGACCATGTCTGCAACCGCCTGAGACACTACCCCCCAGGTGGATCCCCAGGTCAGCAGCACCAGGTCAGGGTTGTCGCTTCCCTGGACAATGGGCTCCAGCGCCTCAGCAGCCAGGCCTTTTGCCTTGGCCATCCGCTTATCCATCATGGCCACCCGGGTTGGCCCGTCCTCTATCAGGTGCCCTTCTTCGTCATGCTCATCACCCACCGCCACCACCACCGCCGGTTCCGAACCGGGCGGCACAAAGGGTGATATGCCATCCTCGGTGACTTGGTATCTGCGGTAGTCGGCAGATGGCTTCCCCTGCTTGGGACGCTCAATGGTTATTTCCCCTGAATCCAAGGGTTCAACGGTGGCGAAACAGTCGGCCAGGTATTGATCTGTCAGCACAATAACCGGCGTCTGGTACTTTTCCGCCAGGTTGAAGGCGTGGGGCACAAGATAGAAGGCCTCTTCCACGCTGCCCGGAGCCAACACCGCCCGAGGGAAATCCCCGTGGCCGCCGTGGAGCACAAACAGCAGGTCGCCCTGCTCGGTGCGAGTGGGCATCCCGGTGCTGGGCCCTGGCCGCTGGCCGTTTACCACCACCACCGGCACTTCGGCGCTGCCCGCCAGGCTCAACGCTTCCACCATCAGGGCGAATCCGCCGCCCGATGTGGCTGTCATGGCCCTGACGCCGGCATAGCCCGCCCCCAGCGCCATATTTATGGCAGCTATTTCGTCTTCTGCCTGCTCCACCCGGATGCCGGCAGCTTCGGCATTGGCAGCAATGTACTCCACAATGCTGGTGGCCGGAGTCATGGGATAGGCGCTGATAAACTTGAGCCCCGCCGCCATGGCGCCCAGCGCCACTGCATCATTGCCCCGGAGCAGCATGCGCTGCCGGGGCGACTGGGGCGGCGATAATTCCCGATTGATATTCTTTTGCTGAGCCCACTGGTAGCCCACGGCTGCCGCTTTTTTATTGTTCTCGACCATCTCTTCCCCCAGGTGGGCGAAAACTCCGGCCAGCTGTTTCTGCAACAGCTCCAGGGGCGCACCCACCACCGACCAGACAACGCCTGCCACAACGGCGCTGGCCATCTTGGCGCTGCCCGCCTCGCTGGCCATGGCAGCTGCATCCAACACCAAACCACCCTTGTCATCTTCCGGACCGGGGTGGATCCCTATGCCATCCTCAGCCAGATCGGGCCCAAATTGCTGCCAGGACTGGGCGCTCATGGCCACCAACAGGTCGGGCCTGGGATTGTGGCAGGTGAGAGGTTGGCTGCTCACAGCTATTTGGAAATAGCTGTTGCCGCCGCGTATTCTCGATTCGTATTCCTGATGGGCAAACAACTCCCATCCCTGGCCGGCCAGTCCATCCAGCAGTATCTTGCCGATTGTCTGGAGGCCCTGGCCCGCTTCTCCGCAAAGTCGTATATTAAATTCCATAGCACCATCTCCTCACAAATAGTTACTATTTGTATTTTCACCACAGCCACCGTTATTTCCTGCCTTGCCCGGGCTTGAAACAGAGGCATAAAATGTTATCATTTCCGTAGATGAGGATTTTTTTAATCCGATTGCACAAACCTGGGTTCAGCTCGACTCTATGGGGAGGTTTAAAAATGAAGAAACTGGCGGTTTTGTTTTTGCTGGCAACCCTGGTTCTTTACCCACTGGGCTGTGACGTTGAAACCGAACCTGAGCCGACAATGGATGTGACCCTTTACTTTGGTGACCCCCAGGCCATGGAAACTGGCCAGCAGGGTGAGTACGGATATGTAACGCCGGTTAGCCGGGAGATAGCTGAAACGGAAGCAGTGCTCAAGGCAACATTGGAGCAATTAATTAAAGGGCCCCTTCCGGAGGATGGCGACATCCTGGCAGTGATGCCTGACACCGTCAACATCCTGGGCATTACAATCGAACAGGGGACAGCAACAATCGACATCTGTGATGAAATCTATGGAGGCGACTGGGCAGGCGGACATCAGGCCTCTGAGCTTTTTATGCAAGCTGTCACCTGGACCGCCACCCAGTTTGAGCAGGTGGATGATGTAATAGTGCTGGTTGAAGGAAATTACTGGGAAGACGGGCATTTTATCTGGGATCAGCCCCTGGCGCCACTGCGCTTGCCTGAAGAGATACGGGAATGGATTGACTACTCACGCGGGCTGCTGTTGGCACAGGCACGGGAGTACGGCGAAAAGGTCTTCTTGTTGGTCACTTATGGAGAGCGGCCCACCGACGGGTATTCTGTAGAGATAACAGATGTTGTTGAACAACAAGACTCTGTGGTAGTCAGCGTTGTGTTTTCCGCCCCCGGCGAAGATGAGGAAGTGGTGCCAACTGCCACCTATCCCTACGACATTAAGCAAATTGAGGCCACGGAATTACCGGTGGTGTTTGAGGCCAGCGGCGACATGTTCTTCCTGCCACAACTCTACGGCCTGGATTGGCTGCCGCCAATTGTTGCCGGCTCAGAAGACATACGGATTCTGTCACCGGAACCAGGCGCTTCAGTTGACAGGGAGTTCACCGTCCAGGGCATCGAGCTGGTCTTTGAGGGTGCAGTCAGCTACCGCCTTCTGGACAGCCAGGGAGAAGAATTGGACAGCGGCATCGCTGTCGGCGGCCATGGCACTGAATGGGGAGTTTTTGAAATATCTCTGACAGTGCCTGAAGAAGTGCCGCATGGAGAGACCATAACCCTGACAGTCTATGCCCAGTCTCCCAAGGATGGCAGCGAAGAAAGTGTTGTTGAAATGAACTTCACAGTCGGGGAATAGCTGGGGCCGCCCTCTTCACGATGAAAAAGAACCGCTGCTAAAAACATTTACACCGACAACAAACTAAGGATATAATAGAAACACAAACTTTTGCCGGCATGCTGGCCCAGGAGGTTGATTCTATGCGCTTGTCTCATTTGCAGCAACAAGTCCGTGACCTTGTGGAAGAAAAGGGCCTCAACTGGGAATCTCCCGGGTTTCATCAACAAATAGTTCTGTTGCACAGCAACATCTCCGGCATTGCCATGGCCTCTCAGAGTGAAAAACGGGGTCAGGAGCTGTTTCACCAAACAGCAGAACTGTTGATAAAGGTTGCTTACCTCCCGGCTCTCCACCCCGACTGGGGTGATATCTGGGGCAGCCAGACGCTGGAGGACTTTCAGCCACACAAAGAAGAGAAAGAAGTATGGGATTGTCTTTACACCATGCATCAGCTGGTGTCAGGGCTGGTGGGCGGCCGCAGCGACATTATATTGCTCTACAAGCTGGTCCAGGTTATCAGAGGCACGGCCCAGTTGCTGGAGGTTGACCTTCCCCGGTCCGTCAAAAGCCGCATGGACGCCTACTGGGATTCTTGATTCAACTGGCGCCGAAAGGTGCCTTTTCTACATCATCGGGAATTGAAAGGAGCAAGTCATGGAAGAAGTAATGGAATATCTGCCGTTGTTGATACCGTTGTTTGTCATCCAACTGGCACTGATGGTGGTGGCTCTGGTTGACTTGGTGCGCCGCCAAAATGTCCTGGGCGACAACAAGCTGCTGTGGGGAATCGTGATTGTGTTGGTGGGCTTCATCGGCCCCATCCTCTATCTTGCCATGGGCCGCAGAGACTGACTGTGGACTGGATTGTACAGACAGAACAGCTGACAAAAACCTTCGGACAAGTCACCGCAGTGGACAATCTTTCCCTGAAAGTGCCCAAGGGGTCTGTGTATGGCTTTCTCGGCCCCAATGGGGCGGGCAAAACCACCACAATCCTCATGCTCCTGGGCATTACCCGGCCCAGCAGCGGCAGCGCTACAGTGCTGGGGCAAAAGGTCTGCCCCAGCCCCGATTACAGGTCCCGCATCGGGTTTTTGCCCGATGTGCCCGACTTTTACAACTGGATGCGGGCAGAGGAGTTCCTCATGCTAACCGGGCGGCTTTTTTCCATGCCCCCTGCCAAGCTGAAAGAGCGGATAGCCCACCTGCTGGACGTTACCGGCCTGGCAGGGGTAAAGACCCGCATCGGCGGCTACTCCCGGGGCATGAAGCAACGCCTGGGGTTGGCCCAGGCCCTGATAAACGACCCGGAGCTGATTTTCCTGGATGAGCCCACCTCCGCCCTGGATCCCATCGGCAGGAAGGAAATGTTGGAAACCATCAAGACGCTGGCGGCGACCTGCACGGTATTCTTCTCCACCCACATCCTTTCCGATGTGGAGAGGATTTGCGACCGGGTGGGAGTGCTCAACCACGGCCGCCTGATCATCGACGAGTCAATAAGCGACCTGAGGGCCAGGTACGCCCAGTCGGCGGTGGAGCTGGAGATCGACGGCGATGTAGCCGCCCTGGAGAAAAAACTTGCCGCCCAGCCTTGGTCGGACCTGGTGGAACGGACGGAAGAGAAAATTCTCGTCACCACCAACGACTTAAACCGCACCAAGCTGGAAATCCCCCGGTTGCTGGCCGACATGAAAATGCCGCTGCGGCGGTTTGAACCGGTGGAACTGACACTGGAAGACATTTTTGTCAGGTTGGTGAACGATGATGAAAAGTAGCCTGGTGTTTTTCGGCAAAGA
>PWLI01000139.1 GCA_003559415.1 Clostridiales bacterium
CAGCTTTCTTTGGAAACTCCCAACAGCTCAATAATTTTTACCACACTTGCCCCATGCTTGTCAGCCATTTGCAAAACCTCCTGTAAAGTAGTTACTATTTATTTCCACACAGCGAATAAAAACCCTGCAAGCATTACCTGCAGGGCAAGGAACTACTCTTCTACATGGTGCAGGGCATCTGCCGGCTCCATCCTGGCGGCCTTGCGGGCCGGGAACAGACAGCTAAGTGTGACAATCACAACTCCCAACACAAAGCTTACAACCAAGTTTTCCAGGTTAAAGGCAATGTGAAACACCGGCTCAAGGATGATGTCCATGTCACCGGACAGTTCGGCAAAGGCCTCTACCCTCAGCCCATGTTGCGAGTAGTAGAATGTAATCAATCCACCTGTGACAACGCCCAGAAAGCTGCCCAACAGTCCCATGAAGGCCCCTTCCAACACAAACAGGTTCATTATCTCCCTGCCTTTTAGCCCCATGGCCGACAGCAACCCGATTTCAGTGGTCCTCTCCCTGACAATCATTGTCAGGGTAATTATTACCACCACTGTGCCCATGAGAACAAACATCACATACACCATGTCCATGATCTCACCGGCCATCTCGGAAAAGAATTCCACAAAGGGGTCTGCAGCATTCCAGGGAATAACAAGATGGGTTTCAACCCCCAGGTCAGCAAACAGCGCTTCAACCTCTGAAGACAGGGTGTCTGTTCTCTGGGCGTTGGATGCAAAGATGAGAAGTTCCGTTACCTCGCCGTCCAGGCCCAACATTTCGCTGGCTGTTTCCAGGGGCAGAAACAAAAAGCTGTCATCCAATTCTCCAATCCCCGTATCCCGCACACCGACAATTTCCAGCTCAGCCTGCTGCATTTGCTGTTGGGAGTCAGCATATACCAAGGTAAGCTTTTCACCCAACTCTGCTCCCAACTTGTCCAAAAGGCCTGCGCCCACCAACACCTGGTTGCCGGATTGGGGCATCCGTCCGCTGCTTATGTCTTTTTCCAGCACTCCATGTTTCTCTTCCCGGCCGGGGTCAACACCTACCACAACGAGTGCTGTCTGGTTGTTATTGAAATAGGCCCTGGCGCCAAACCGAATCCTCGGCAATATGTGCTCTACCGAATCCAGCTCCTCCAGGCTCCCAACCAGGTCGGTATAGTCAGCAATAGTGTAATCCAAGGGCAACAGCGCTTCTCTTCGCTGGTAATCCTCATCGATAACCCGCACATGTCCATGGAAATTGTCAATGTTTATGGTAAAGCTGGATTCAATAAATCCCACCATCAATCCCCGGGCAAAGACAACAATCAGCACTACCGTCGTTATGGCCAGGACGGCAATGGACGTCCTGACCCTGTTGCGTCCCAGGTTGCGCCAGGCAATTTTCACAAGCCGCATTTTCACCATCCCCTATCTATGCTGAATTGCATCCACCGGGTCTTTTCGGGCAGCCCAGTACGCCGGAATTATGCTGGCAACCACCGCAATAACAACGACAAACAGAAATATCCACACAAAGGAGGCCGTGTTCCAGGCCCCATAGACATGGCCTGCCATGGGAACGCCCAGCGCCCCCAGGTCAAAGAAGGCGGCAAAGTCAATGCCATAGGTTTTAAAGGCCAGCACAGCTGCAGCCCCCAGGGTACAGCCGATGGCGCCGCCAATGGCGCCAATGCCGGCAGATTCCCAAAGGAAAACCCGGACAATTTCTCCTTCCTTAAGACCCATGGCTTTCATCATGCCGATTTCCCGAACACGCTCGATTGCCGCCAAAACCACTGCGCTCACTATGCCAATGGCGCCCACCAGCAGAAAAAGGGCCAAGATAAAGTAGGTTTCAATCATGCCCCATGTCTCCAGTGACACTAAAAACCTGGCTGCCTCCCGATAGGAACGGACTGTAAACTCTCCATTGTCCAGTTGCTCGCCTAGATAGGCAGCTTGGCTGGCCGCCTTGTCCCTGTCGTCCAGTCGCACCATGACTTGGGTGGCGGTATCGCTGTCAAAACCCCAGGCCTCAGTTGTCCGCTCCCGGCAAACCAGTACAGTGTTCCGGCTCATTTCCGGGTGGGGAATGGCCACTATGCCCCTGATGGTGCCCTGCAAGGTCAGGGTAGCACCTGCCTGGTTAAAAAAGCGCAGCTCATAGTCATCACCGAGGCCTAAATCCAGCAGTTCAGCCAATTGGTCGCCTATGACAATCCCCAGTTGGCCGGCAGCGACAAAATCCCCTTCGACAAGGTATTCCTCGTTTTTAAACACCGAGCTGAAGCTATCCGCGTCTATGCCGCGAACCTGGACAGGGTAGTCATAGCCTCCCCCGAAGAAAACCCCGGGGAAATCCAGGACGGTGGTCATGGCCAGGTATCCATCACTGCCTCTAATGCTGTCCAGCATCTGCCGGTCGGGAACAAAAACCCTGTCAGAGGTCAGTGCATCTTCATTGTCAGCTTCCAGAAACTCCTTCTTGGCTATCTCAATATGCGGGGTCTCGAAGTCGATGACATTGCCGAAGGTCATGTCCATCATGCCCATCATCAACGATTCCATGAACAGAAAGAACAGCACTGCAAAAGCGAGAATGCCGGCAATGACAAAGGTTCTTCCCCGGCGGCGGAAGAGGTTCCTGAAGGCAATCCTTAACAGGTACACCTCAG
>PWLI01000102.1 GCA_003559415.1 Clostridiales bacterium
CCAACCCAGGCCCAGCTTCCCGACATTAACCTCTTCCACCAACCCACCGCCGACATTGAAAACCGGCAAATGGTGGAAATGGGACAAAAGGTTGTCGACCGGCTCAAACAACACCATCCCGACGTGCTGGCCGGAGCCAGGGTCAGCTGCAGGGAAAGCACTGTCCGCCTGACTAACAGCAACGGCTTTGCCGGTGAATACAGCCGCAGCATGTTCTGGCTGTTGGGCAGCTTTGAGCTGGTGGAAGAGAAAAATTTGCTCTCTGCCTACAAGGGATTCAGCACCGGCAAGCTGGATGGCCAGGATGAACAACTGGCAGATTATCTGGAAGAAGTGCTGCAAAAGGGCAGAAAAAACGTGCCCATAACAAGCGACAGCTACAGCGTTCTCTTTACCCCCCAGGCCATGGGCGATGTCATCACGCCGCTTCTGGCCTGTGCCGATGGCAAGGCGGTGGAAAAGGGGTTCTCGCCCTGGAAGGATAAATTGGGGCAGCAGGCATTCAACCCCCACCTTTCACTTGCCGACGACCCCACCATTGCCTATGGCCCCGGCAGCGGCATATTTGATGGCGAAGGCATGCCTGCCGCACCAACTGCCATCATCAAGAGCGGCACCGTCAACAGTTTTCTTTTGGACCTGGCCACCGCCCACACACTGAAAATGCGGCCCACCGGCAACGGGTGGCGCAGCCGGGCCACTGAGTTGCCGGCGCCCACCGCCAGCAATGTAGTGCTCAGCTATGCCCAGACCAAGCCGCTGAAAGAGATTATCGGCAACATCAAAAAGGGCATTGTCGTGCATTCGCTGATGGGCGCCTGGGCGGGCAACCCATATACCGGACAGGTCAGCGGCAACATCGACCTGGGTTTCATGGTGGAAAATGGGGAAATCACCGGCCGCATCAAAGACTGCATGTTGTCCATCAACGCCTTCAAGGGTTTCAAAGATAACATTGAAGCTGTCAGCGATCAAAGGGAATGGGGCTTCCTCTTCTCCGGCGCCAATATGCTGATGCCCTATATGCAATTCGCTGACGTTTCCATCAGCGCCAAAAACCCTTAATCATAACGTACGTAAAGAACCGGCCCCAAGGGCCGGTTCTTTGTCGCTATTACCTGGGAAACTTCCTCAGGGAAGAGAACTGTTCTGAGCGCTTTTGCTCGTCTGTAAAGTAACAGGCAGGCAACTGGTTGTTGTTTCTGTGACGGGCGATGCATTCACAACAAAGCCCGTAGTTGCTGCAGCCGGTATTTAGACAGGTACACCTTTGCTTGTTTTTTTCCAGTTGATTGCATGCCGCCATTTTTCCACCCCTTTTGAAAAGAGACCATCACTGGCCTCTTTGTTGCAAGCTAATACTAGTCTTCTTCGATTGCATCGGCGGGACAGCTGTCCACACAGACTCCGCAGGAAATGCAATCATCCGAGATTACATGCTTGCCATCTTGCTCGCTGATTGCCTCTACCGGACAGGTGTCAACACACGCACCACACTGGATACAGGCTTCATTGATTTTGAAAGCCATTTGCACCCTCCCTTTCATTTCCTTGACTTTGTAAATTATAGCACAAGCCACCGGCACTGTCAGCTTTTTTCCCCGCAAATCCACAGGGGATTGACTAATTTCTCAAACTGCAATAAATTAAAGGCAGGCAACCAAACCAAACACTGGGAGGGGTCAAGATGCCTGAGCTGGCATGGTACTGGTGGGTGTTGATTGGTGTAGGTGTTGTGGTCATCGGCTATCTCAAACTAAAGGTGTTCAACAAGATGTTCGGCAAGAAAGAAGAGATCATAGACGAGTAGACGGCGGACTGCGAAAGCAGTCCTTTTCAATTCAGTTTCAGTCGTCCTTGATGCTGTCGGCTATTTCCGCGCCCAGCTGATGACACTGCTCAAGAATGTCTTCACCGGGCGCCCATTGGGCCTTGACAGCAGGTTTTACCAGCTCTATGCCTGCTTGTTCCAGGTATTTCTCAACACCTTCGACGGCGCCGCCCCGCCAGCCATGGGAACCAAAGACAGCGCCCACTTTGTTGACGGGCTTCAAACCCTTTAACTCTTCCAGCAGAGGGGTTATGACCGGCAACATGTCGTTGTTTATGGTGGACGAACCCACCACCAGCGCCCGGGCATCCAGCAGTTCAGCAATTATGTCATTGCGGTCACTGATCGATGCCTTGAACAGGCGGGCGGAAACATCCCTGGAAGCAGCCCCGGCCACCACCGCCCGGGCCATTTTCTCAGTGCTGCCCCACATGGTGTCGTAGACCACAACCATCCGCGGCCTGGCCTCTCCCGCAGCCCAGCGGGCATAGGCCTCAATGATTTTCCCGGGGTCGTTGCGCCAGATGACGCCATGACTGGGAGCAATTGTTTCAATCTCAAGTTTCATTGCTGTTATCTCTTCCAACTTCTTCGTCACCAAACGGCTAAAGGGGCCCAAAATGTTGGCATAGTACTTGGCTGCCTCGGCCATGACAATTTCCATGTCGTTCTGGTCATCAAAGGGCATGGAAGATGCATAATGCTGGCCAAAGGCGTCATTGGGCAGCAACAGCTTGCGCTCAGGTACATAGGTAAACATGCTGTCCGGCCAGTGCAACATCGGCGCCTCTATAAACTGCAGCGTCAACTTGCCCAGTGACAGGCTGTCTCCGGTCTTTACCACCTGGTAGTCCCATTGTCCGTTGAAATAGGCCAACAGGCCCTGGCGGGCCTTGTCTGTACAAACCACCGTCGCCTGGGGACATAGCTCCATCAGCGCCGGCAGCGCGCCAGAATGGTCAGGTTCTATGTGGTTTACCACCACATAGTCTATGTTGGCCGGGTCTGTCACCTGTCGCAGGTTTTCTACAAATTCTTCAGTGAAGGGCTGGTAAACTGTATCCACCACCGCCACCTTGTCGTCAACTATTACATAGCTGTTGTAACTTGTGCCCCGATGGGTGGAATAGGTCGGGCCGTGGAAGTAGCGAATGTCCCAGTCCACGACGCCAACTGCATGTACGTCTGGAACCACTTGAAAAGTTGCCATTACAATACCCCCTTTGCTTAACATTTTATCATAACAAACCCGGGTCGTGACCCGGGTTATGTGAGTTTTCAGTTGTCATGCCGGCACCTTGGCAGGCGCCACCTTGAGGGTTTTCCAGCGTCCGGTACGGTAACGGCCGGTAAGCAGCACCGCACGTACCAGGTTGTCCAGCACCATGGCTGTCCACACCCCGGAAAGGCCAAAGCCCAGGTAAATTCCCAAAAACCAGCCGATCACAACCCGGCTGCCCCAGGTGCCGATAAAGGTGACCCACATCACCCAGCGGGTGTCGCCAGCGCCCCTGAGCGCCCCCGCCAACGTCATGACAAATGCCAGCGCCGGCTGAGCGATGGCCAGCAAGCGCAGGTTGGCCCCGGCCGCCTGGATTACTGCAGCGTCGTTGGTAAACACCGATGCCAGGGGGTAGGAAGCGACAAAAAATACCAGGCCCACCAGCGACATAAATATTCCGGCCATCTTTGTGGCCTCATAGCCGCTCTGTTCCGCCCGTTGCGGCTGGTTGGCTCCCAGGTTTTGCCCCACCAAGGTGGTGGCCGCCAAACCAAATCCGAAGCCAGGCATAAAGGATATGGACATGCATTTCATTATAATCTGGTTTGCCGCCAGGGCAATGGGGCCCAATCCAGCTACCAGCATGGTAAACACCATCTGACCGCTGCTGCGCACCAACTGTTCCACGGCAGAGGGTATGCCGATGTTTAAAATTTCCTTAATCCGGTCTTTTTGCAGGCGGTAGCTGTCACCCAGGCGCAAGCGCAACGGGCCCCGTCCGCTGAACAAAAACCACATCAGCGCCACCGCACCCAGGTTGCGGGACATGGCTGTGGCCCAGGCAGCTCCCGCCACTCCCATTTCCGGGAAAAACCCTATACCGAAAATAAGCAGGTAGTCGCCAACCACATTGAGCACATTGGCGGCAGCCATGATGTACAGCGGTGTCTTCATGTCCCCTGCACCCTGCAGTATGGCTGTCATGTTCATCATCAAAAAGAAAAACGGAAAAGAAGCTGCTATTATCCTCAGATAAGTGACGCCCAGCTCCACCAGTTCCAAGTCTGGTTGCTCCATGCCGGAAATCAGCAAGCGGATTATCTGTTCGGCGCCCAGGTATACGGCAGTGCCCAAAATAAGGCCACCCAACAGGGTAAGCACAAGAGATTGACGGGCATACAGTTCTGCTGCCCGCACATCTTTAGCGCCAATTTTCCGGGCCACCAAGGCGGTGGTACCAATGGTAAAGGCAGCCACTCCGCTGATGGCAAAAAACATCAGCTGGTTGCCCAACCCCACCGCGCCAATAGCCTGGGGGCTTATTCTGCCCACCATGGCCAGGTCAGCCAGGCCCACCAGCATCTGAAGAACCATCCGTGCCACCACCGGCGCCGCCAGCACCAGCACAGTTTTTTTCAAGTTTCCACTGATTACACTGCTCATAAGACTGCCTCTTTTCTGCAACAAAAACTTTCGACATACGTAATATATTATACCACAACAAACACAAAACAAAAGAGTTTCGCCTGGGCAGGAAGGGAAACATCTGGGCTTTGGAGAAAGATTAAGCAATGGGGGTGGAAAAATGTATCGAGCAGCATTATTTGATCTGGACGGCACGCTGACAGACTCTCTGAATCTTTCTGTCCAGTCCTTCATACACACACTGGACAAACACCTTGGCCAACAGTTCTCTCCCCAAGAGGTGCTGGATATGTTTGGCCCCCCGGAAGAGCTGATATTCGCCCGTCTGGAAGCAGGCAATGTTGAAGATATGATGAAAACCTACCTGGAATTTTATCAGCGAGAACATAAAAGATATGCCCGGCTATACCGGGAGATTTTGCCCGCACTGGAGCTGCTGGAGCGGCGCAAAGTTCACCGGGCGATAATCACCGGCAAAGGAGACAAAGCCACAGAAATAACCCTGGCCAAAACCGGGTTGGACAAGTGGTTTTCCCTGGTAATCACCGGATCCTGCATCAAAAGCCCCAAGCCCAACCCCGAAGGCATCTTCCGGGCGCTGGACAAACTGGAGGTGCCGCCGGTGGAGGCCTTTTACCTGGGCGATTCCCCGGGAGATGTGGAAACCGCCCATCGGGCCGGGGTGCTGTCAGTGGCCGCTCTGTGGGGAGCCCAAGAAAAAGAGGCGGTGTTGGCACAACGCCCCGATTATGTATTCTACTCACCCGGCCAGTTTTTTTCCTGGCTTCAGCAAAACTGTTAACCCGCCTGCCTCCAAGGCGGGTTATTCTTGTCTCCACAGCTGCCGGATCAGAGACTGAACAAGTTTCCTGCCGGCAACCATGTTGTCCTGACTGACATGCTCCATGGTATCCGACGGCCACTGGCGATTGGGCACATTGCCCCTCTCATCCAAGCCCATGATGCTAATCGCCTTATAGCCCTTGATTATTGCCACCGTGCCGTCGCCGAGAGTATCCTTGTAAACGTTTCCCGACAACGAAACGTCGGGATTTTTCCGGGCAAAAGCAGCCGCAGCCAACATCAACTCCCTGTCGGCAGGCAACGTCTGGAGCAAACCTTCCCCGGTTATGTAGTTCAGAGTACCCGCTGCCAGGCTGTCTATATTGATAATATAGCTGTTGCGAATTTGGTCCCCATACTCTTCCAAAAACCCATGCATGCCTGCTCCGCCGGCATGTGCACACCCGGTGGCCACAGCCCACAACTCGCCTCCCTCCGGCATGTTGTGCACAACAGTTTCAAATACATTGAGCATCACTGCCACACCGGAGGCGTTGTCATTTGCCCCGGCAACTTCCCCGCCAAACAGCGACTGCAAAAGAGGCAGTGACATGGCAGCCAGGTAGAGAGCAAAGAGCAGGGGCAGAGCATTAAACAAGGCCGGCAGCGTCATGCCAGGAGAAGCTGCCAAAGCCTGGGCCATGGCCAACAACAGTACCGCTGCCATTGCCAGGTTGGTCAGGTTGAACAATGTCCGGTAAGCGCCCACCAGGCTGGGATGGAAAAGCAAGTTGGGCCTGGCAGTATCGTAATGAGCCACCAGCACCACCCGGGGCAGCGATGTCTCACCCGACCGACGCTTGACAGCGATGACATTCTGACTTTTGTCCCGGGGCAACAGTTGGCCAAAAAACTCCCGGGCGCTGATTTGACGCAAGTAACCGATCATATTGACGGTGGCCAATATTGCTGCCGGCAGAGGGTAACGACTGGCAAACAACGCCACCAATATCATCACAACATAGTGGATTAAATAAACACCGGCCGTCGATGACAGTGAGCGGAAGGGCTGAACCACCACCTGATCGGCGGTTTTTTCCAGCTCTTCGGCAACATACTGAGCGGCATTGCGCTCAGCCCGGCTGGTGGCCCCCCGGGGCCCGATATTGACAGCCAGATGCTCCAGGTAACCAAACATTTGCGCCCCTCCTTTTCACCAAAACACAGCTTCGGTGCGCCAGGAAAAAGATTTTCTTCTTAATTAGCTATATTACACAAAAGTCCTTTTTTTCCTTCTGTACACAGAAAAAGACGGGTTGCCCCGTCTTTTTTGATTGCAGATCAATTACCGGCGAGCTGCATCCAATGCTCTTTGAGCAGCTTCCATGGCTTTTTCCGATGTGCTGGTGGAGCCGGAGACCACATCAACTTCGGTGCTGTTGGCAGCAACCATGGCCTCAGCCAGAGCTTCGTGAGCTTCTTTCAGGTCTTCACCGGTGTAGCCAGCAGCTTCGCTGCCGTAGGCGTCGTAATCTTTCCAAACCAGGGTCTCATCGCTGAAAGTGGTTTCAGCCATGACAACATCAACGATTTCGTCATTTTCGATGGTCACAAAGATTACCAGCCATTGGCCACGGCCATCAACATCGCTGAGGCCCATGAAAACGCCGTCAAAGTACTCGTTGTCGCTGGCGGGCTCAACCAAAGCCAGTTCAAAGGCGCGCTCAGCAGCTTCACGGACTTTGTTGGATGTGCTGGTGGAGCCGGAAACAACGTCAACATCCCAGGTGTTGTTTTCCATGATCGCTTCTGCCAGTGCAACGTGGGCTTCTTCCAGGTCTTCACCGGTGTAGCCAGCAGCTTCGCTGCCGTAGGAAGCGTAGTCCTTGGCATTACCGAAGGTGTCGTACTCTGTGATCTTGACAGCTGTGACTTTCTCGTCTTCAAAGGTCAGTTCGATTTTGACAGGTCCGTCAAAACCGGCCGGAGAACGAGTGGTTTCCGGTGCGTTGGAATACGCAACAAAAGTACCATCCTGGTAGGTGGGGTCCGGGGTACAGGCAGCCAGCAGACCTACGGTCATAGCCAGTGCCAAACCAATGATTAAAACTTTCTTCATTTCTTGGGTTCCTCCCTAAATGTAAAATGTATGGTATCCCGCATTAGCGGGGTACTGCCTGGTTGTGACAAACAGAATAAGATGTCCCGGGAAGGTTGAGAAAACATGCACAATCATGTTTTTTGTTAACCGGGAGACTAACTCCCGGCTTGTCATAACTATTTCTTATCGCCATAGATATTATAGCTGTATCAGGAATGTTTTGCAAGTGCTTTTTTTGATTTTTTTTAAGTTGTTACTGTCACGAAACATTTGCCTCTCCCCGGTAAACAAGGCCCCTGCCGGTATCAATACTTACCACCTGGCCATCGTCCAGCAAAGTAGTTGCACCTTCGGCGCCCACCACCACCGGGATGCCCATGTCCAGGCCAACTATGGCCGCATGGGAGGTAAGCCCGCCTTCTTCGGCGATAATTGCCGTTATTTTCCCCAAGTGGGGAACCATCTCTCTATCCAGGCTGCCTGTTACCAAGATGTGCCCCGGTTTCAGTTTTTCGCTGGCTTCCCGGGCATTTACCGCCACACAAACCGGGCCCACAACAGGCTGCTGGCCGATGCCGGTGCCCCTTACCACTACGTCTCCCACCAGGTGCACCTTGAGGAGGTTGGTGGTGCCGGGAACTCCCACCGGCACGCCGGCGGTAATAACAACCAGGTCTCCCTTGGCAATAATTTCTTTATCCAGGGCAGTGGATATCGCCTCATAAATCATTTGGTCGGTGTTGTCTGTCTTCCGCCCCTGGAGCGGCACCACACCCCAGCACAACAGCAACTGGCGGACAACTTTCATGGAAGGGGTGATGGCCACAACCGGTGCCGGCGGCCTGTACTTGGACACCATGCGAGCGGTATGTCCCGACTGGGTGGATGTCAGTATGGCGGCAGCCCCCAGGCGCCGGGCAGTCTGGCGGCTGGCATAGCTGATGGAGTCGGTGACGGTGTTGAAACTGGATTCGCTGTGCCTGGCCAAAAACTGCTGGCAGTCCAACGCTTTTTCCGTGCGCATCGCCATGCGGGCCATGGTCTCCACCGCCTCCACCGGATAGCGCCCCGCCGCCGTCTCGCCCGACAGCATTATTGCATCAGTGCCGTCGAAGATTGCATTGGCCACATCCGAGGCCTCGGCCCGGGTGGGCCGGGGGTTGCGGATCATGGAATCCAGCATCTGGGTGGCGGTAATCACCGGCTTGCCCAGCTGGTTGCAGCGGGTTATCATGTGCTTCTGGGCCAGGGGCACTTCCTCAGGCGGAATCTCCACACCCAGGTCTCCCCGGGCCACCATCAGCCCGTCGGACACCCGCAGTATGGCATCCAGGTTGTCCAGGCCCTGCTGGTTCTCTATCTTGGCAATAATCGGTATGGAAGCGCCATTTTCTTCCATCAGCCGCCTGATGGCCAGAATATCTTCGGGCATGCGCACAAAGGAGGCGGCGACAAAGTCCACTTCCTTTTCAATCCCGAAGATTATGTCAGCCCGGTCTTCGTCGCTCAAAGAAGGCATGGACACTTCACAACCGGGTATGTTGACGCTTTTGCGGTCGGTGAGCACACCGCCGTTGACCACCGCACACACCACATCAGTTTCAGTAATTTCATCTACCTTGAGTTCCACCATGCCGTCGTCTATCAGCACCCGGCAATCCTTTTCCACATCGCCGGGAAGGCCGGGATGGTTGACAGATACCATGCTGTTGTTGCCCACAACATCCCGGGTTGTCAGCACAAACCGTTCTCCGGCAGACAGGTCGGCCTGCCCGCCGTCAAAGGTGCGAATGCGGATTTCCGGCCCCTTGCTGTCCAGCAGCACCGCAACCGGCACGCCGGCCTTTTCCGCCGCCTGGCGAATCAGGTCGATATTCTCGCCATGGGTGCTGTGGTCACCGTGGGAAAAATTCAGGCGGCCCACATTCATGCCGGCAGCAATCATCTTCTCCAGAGTTTCCAAGTTGCGGCTGGCGGGGCCTATGGTTGCCACTATTTTTGTTTTGCGAATCATCCGTTCCACACCCTTTCCTTTTATATGGACAGCACTCTGGCCAGGCGGTAACGTTCCTCATCAAAATGTGGCTTTTGTTTCATCGCTTCCGCTATGTCCATGGCCTGGTAGGTGCCGTTTTTCAGCACCACCATCTGGCCGCCCCGGCCGTCAAGGACCAGATCCACCGCAATTGAAGCCATGCAACTGGCCATAATCCGGTCGCTGGCAGTGGGGGAACCACCCCGCTGCAAATGGCCCAACACAATTACCCGGTTTTCCTGGCCGGTGCGCTTCTTGATTTCGGCAGCCACTTCAAAACCGCTGGCCACCCCTTCTGCCACAATAATTATACTGTGCAACTTGCCCCGTTTGTGCCCGGCATCCAGGCGCTTGCACACCTCATCCAAACTCATGGGTTTTTCCGGTATGAGAATCGATTCCGCCCCCGAAGCCAAGCCGGCAGCCAGGGCGATGGCGCCGGAGTGCCGGCCCATCAATTCCACCACAAAGGTCCGCTGGTGGGAGGTGGCGGTGTCTCTTATTTTGTCTATGGCATCGGCGGCGGTGTTTACCGCCGTGTCAAATCCGATGGTGTTGTCGCTGCCGGGGATGTCATTGTCTATGGTGCCAGGCACACCCACTGCGGGGACGCCGGCAGCAGTCAGGTCAACCGCACCGCGGAAAGAACCGTCACCGCCAATGACGACAACCCCTTCAATGCCCCGCCTCTTTAGATTTGCCGCTGCCTTGGCCTGACCCTCAGGGGTCATAAACTCGTCACAACGGGCGGTGCGCAATATTGTTCCGCCTCTCTGGATTATGTCACCCACCGAGCCCAGTTCCATTTTGATCATGTCATCGGCAATGGTGCCGCGAAACCCCTCTTTTATTCCCCACACTTCACAATCCAGGAAGATGCCTTTTCGCACCACTGCCCGGATGGCGGCATTCATGCCCGGGGCATCTCCCCCGGAAGTCAGCACTGCTATGCGTTTTTTCATCTATGTTCCTCCCATACTGCGACTAATCGTCAACACCTCTGGAGATACAAACAGCTATGTTTTCCAGGTTTCCATAAACCACCAACACATCGTCCGGGAACATTTGGTCATCCGCCCCTGGTGCAGAAATGGCAGATCCGCTGCGGCGAATGGCCAGCACTAAAATATCCCGTTCACGCAACCTGGCTTTCTCCAGGGTTTTCCCTGCCAGCGGGTGGGTCTCAGTAATTTCTATTTCTGCCACACCGTAGGTATCATCAACGGTAAAAA
>PWLI01000166.1 GCA_003559415.1 Clostridiales bacterium
AAACCCCCGCATTTAGTAACGGGGGTCCAGGGCGTTTCGCAAGCCCTCGCCCAGTTGGTTGAATCCCAGGACTGTCAGGGCTATGGCTATGCCGGGAAAAATCGCTGCCCAGGGGGCAAGGCCGGCAAAGGCCTGGGCCTCCTTGAGCATCCTTCCCCAGCTGGCATTGGGCGGTTGGATGCCCATGCCCAGATAGCTGAGGGAGGCTTCTGCCAGCACCGCTGCAGCAAAACTGATGCTGACCTGGATTACCAGGGTGGCCAGGCAGTTGGGCAGCAGGTGGCGGAAGATTATGCGCAAGTCCGATGCTCCCAGTGAGCGGGCGGAGGTGACAAACTCCCGTTGGGAAAGGGTTAGAAAGGCCCCCCGGGTCAGGCGGGCGAAAACGGGCATGTTGGCGATAGCCACTGCCAGCAAGATGCCCGGCAGTCCCGGGCCCATCAGGGTGATGGCCAGCAGCGCCACCAACAGGGCGGGAAAGGAATAGAGCCCGTCAGCCAGGCGCATCAGCACCTCTTCTGCCCAGCCCCGGTAGAAGCCGGCAATGGCTCCCCAGAGCGTCCCCACGACAAACCCCGCACCCACCGCCACCAGCCCCACTACAAAGGCGGCGCGGCCGCCAATCATCAGGCGGCTAAGTATGTCCCGGCCGAAATTATCGGTGCCCAGCAGGTTGCTGGCAGAGGGTGGTTGCAGACGGTTTTCGATGTCCATGGCATTGGGTGGGTGGGGAGTGAACAGCAGCCCGGCCAGGGTGGTTATTATTATCAGTGCTGTCAGCATTATTCCCAGCAGCAAACTCCAGTTACGCCTTGCCATGATGCACCCCCTCTCTGGTGATGCGGGGATCCAGCAAGGGGTAAAGCATGTCCAGGACAAAGTTGGTGAACAGCACCATTGCGGTGCCGGCAAATACCAAGCCCTGCACCAGCGGCAAGTCTCTGAGCAGCACAGCTGACAGCAGCAGCCTGCCCAAGCCCGGCAGGGAAAAGACCTGTTCTATGACAATGGCTCCGGCCAGCAATTGCACCAGCTGGATGCCGGACACAGTCATGATTGAAACCATGGCATTTTTCAGGCCATGGCGCAACAGCACCACCCTTTCAGCAAGACCCTTGCTGCGGGCGGTGCGTATGTAGTCCTCACCAAGGGTGTCCAGCATGGCGCTGCGCACCAGGCGGGTCATAATCCCTGCCCGGGGCATGGCCAGGGCCAGGGTGGGCAGCACCAGGGCGGCGACAACTGCCCCGGGGTTGTGCCAGGGCGGCATGCCGCCGGGGGGGAGCCAGCCCAGCCCCAAAGCGAAAAATTGTATCAGCAGAATCCCCACCCAAAAGGCGGGCATTGAAATGCCCAACTGGGAAACTACAAGCACCAGGTTGTCCCACCAGGAGCCCTGGCGGGCGGCGGCGCTGATGCCCAAAAGCAGCGACAGGCCAAAGGCCAACAGCATTGCTGACAGGGCCAGAGCCAGGGTTACAGGCAGGGCGGAAGCTATAAGCTCCCCAATCGGGTAACCTCTGCTGAAGGTGATGGACCGGCCCATGTCGCCCTGGACCATGTCGGTGGCCCAGGAGACGTACTGTTGCCACCAGGGCAAGTCCAGGCCCAGTTGGCTGCGCAGCGTTTCCACTGCCTGGGGTTCAGCCTCGGTGCCGAGAATCAGCTGGGCCGGGTCGCCGGGCAACATATAGAGGGCCGCAAAGGTGATAAAGCTGACCAACACCAGGGTCAGCACCATGTTGAATGTTTTTTGAAGCCAGTACATCAGCGATCTTTCCAGTGGAGGGTGGAAAGGTCAATCACATAGACGGGGTATTGCTGCCAGCCGGTGAGGTTTTCGTTCATGACCACCAATTGGCTGGGATCCATGAGGAATACGCCGGCCACATCTTCTGCCAGTACTTCCTGAATGCGGGCGTAAATTTCGTGGCGGTCTTCAAACTCCGTTTCCAGCAACCCCTGGACAATCAGTTCATCATATTCCGGGCTGTTGAAGTTCCCGAAATTGCGGCCAGAGCCGCTCTGGTACCTGCCCAACACGGTATGGGGGTCCAGTTTCCCGGTGAAACCGATTACCGTCAGGGAAAAATCTCTGTTGGAATAAACCTGCTCCAGCCAGGTGCTCCACTCCACCACCTGGATGTCCAGTTCGATGCCCACCTGGGCCAGTTGTTCGACAATAATCTCACCAGCGCTGCGGTGCAGGGGATAGGGTGCGGGCAGATGGATGACAGCGGAAAACCCGTCGGGGTATCCTGCCTGTTCCAGCAAATCCCGGGCCTTCTCAGGGTTGTATTCATAGGTGTCGGTTACGTCCACATACCATGTTTCCATGGCGGCGGACATGTTGCTGCCGATGGGGGTGCCCCTGCCCCAGGCGGCGCCCTGGATGATTTCATCCCGGTTTATGGCATGGGCCACTGCCTGGCGCACTTCCAGAATGTCGAAGGGTTCCCGGGCGTTGTTGACAACCAGCAGCTGTACCAGGTTCATGGGCTGCTCCAGTATTGTCAGGGTTTCATCGTCTTCCACCTGGTGCAGGTAGTCTGGTTCCAGCCGGGGTATTAGGTCCACGTGCCCGGTGCGCAGGTTTGTCACGGCGGTGGAAGGATCGGGTATGACTTTCAGTACCACTCTGTCCATCATTGGCAAATCATTGTCCCAGTAATGTTCAAACCGTGAAAGCACCAGTTCGTTGTTGGGCTTCCAGGAGGTCAACACAAAGGGCCCTGTGCCCACCGGCTGGGTGCTGAGATGTTCTTCTGCTTCCGGCGGGTATATCGATGCTCCAAACTCTGTGAGCAATGCCAGGAAAGCAGCATCGGGGCGGCTGAGGGTGATGACAATATCATCGCCGTCAGCTTCTATGGTGTCCACTGCGGAGAACTCCTGGGCTTTGCTGGTAACTTCCGGGTCAACAAGCCGGGACAGGCAGTAGACCACATCTTCCGGCTCCAACAGGCGTCCGTTGTGGAACCTTACCCCTTCCCGCAAAGTGAAAGTATAAACCAAACCGTCAGGGGAGATTTCCCAGGAGCTGGCGATGGCAGGCACCACTGAGCCGTCGGGAGCTGCCTTTACCAGCCCCTCGTAAATGTTAAAGGCAATTTCTGCTGATGCTGCGGCCACCGATTGATGGGGGTGGAACCCATCGGGATCAGTCGGTATTGCGACAACCAGGCTTTCCTCCCGGGGCGCACAACTTGTAATTATAACTGCAGCCAACAACAGCAACGCCAAAAAAAGTTTTTTGCTCATTGAATGTTCCCCTTTCGTGGTTCCAGTCCCAGCCTGACAGTGTGGAGGACTGAATTGATAAACTCCTCATGCTGCGAAACTTCAGCGGGCACTTCCAGGAAGTTGTCCGCCAGCGCCCGGCCCACTGCATGATACACAAACCAGGCAGCTTCCGGGTTGAGTTCCCGGGTCACCTGTCCCCGGGCCATGGCCTGTTCCAATTGGTCAAAGAACTCGATGTTGCGCATTTTCTTTTCCCGTAAAATTTCCTGGCGCATTTCTGCGTCCCGGCTGTTCCAGAAGTTGGCAATGACCCTGTGATGGACCGGATGTTCCTGGGCATACTGCCAGGAACTTCGGTAGTAGGCCGAGAGCAGCTGGTAAAAGTCCTGGGAATGTTTATACCAGACTGGCTGGAGGTACTGCCGTTTCTGTTTGTACACACTCTGGACCACGTACTTGTAAAGGTCTTTTTTGTCAAGGAAGTACTGATACATGCTTCCCTTGGCAATGTTCAGTTTGTTGACAATGCGCGAGAGGGATGCATTTTCGTAAGTGTTCCGGGCAAACTCTTCCATGGCTACTTGCAACACCTTTTGCCGCTTTTCCTCCGGCAAGTTGAAGAAAGTTTGCTGGGGCAGTAGAACCACCTCCATGTGACTGGTCAGTCATATGATTATAACATGAACTGATTGGGGTGGCAATTGCTTTTAGCCCCCCGTGTTGTGGTATAATTCTCTGGTTGGCAGGAGGTGACCCAATGAAACCCAAGATAGATTTGCTGACAGGAAATGTAACCGGCAGCCTGATTCGCCTGGCCTTGCCGGTAATGGCCGGCATGGTGCTGCAAACGGCGTTCAACCTGGTTGATACCTGGTTTGTCAGTCGCTTGGGCGAGGAGGCCATTGCCGCTGTCAGCATGAACATACCGATTTTCTTTGTGGTGCTGGCGCTGGGCAGCGCTGTGAGTGTTGGAACCAGTTCGCTGGTTGCCCAGGCGGTGGGCGCCCGGGATATGGCCCGGGCTTCACTGGTGGCCGGGCAGGCGGTGACGCTGGCCTTTGTTATCGGTCTGGTTACCGGTGTTGCCGGCACAGCCCTGGCCCGCCCGCTTTTGGAGTTGATGGGCGCTGAAGGGCTGGCCCTGGAGTATGCGGTGCAGTACACCCGAATAATACTGGCAGGAAACCCGATTTTCTTCCTCTATATGGCTCTGGACGGGGTGCTTAGGGGCGAAGGGGATATGAAGACATCAATGCTCATCCTCTCAGGCGCCACAGTGCTTAACATTGTGCTTGACCCGCTGTTTATATTTGGCCTGGGGCCCTTTCCCGCCCTGGGTGTGGCCGGCGCCGCAGCGGCAACTATGTTGGCCCGGCTGGTGGGCCTGCTGGTGATTTTCTACCACTTCAGCCACTCCCGGTCGGCGGTGGTGTTCAGCATCTACCGCTGGCAATGGAACTGGGAGGTCATCCGGGCTGTGATGCGCATCGGCATACCCACAGCCATATCCCATGCCATGCTTTCATTGACGATGTTTGTGTACAACGTGCTGGCAAACCAGTTCGGCTCCCATGTTGTCGCAGCCCTGGGCCTGGGGTTCCGCATCGATTCCCTGGCTTTCATGCCGGGCATGGCGGTGGCTGTGGCCGGCCTGACCATGGTTGGACAAAACTTTGGCGCCGGCAAGCTGGATCGGGTGGGCAAAATATGGCGGACAGCTTTGGTAATGGTCATGGCCAGCATGGGCGGCATGGGCCTTTTGGTGCTGGCGTTGCCTCAGTTTTTTGCCGGCATTTTCATATCCCAGGGAGCCGTGTTTGACCAGGCGGTGTTGTACTTGCGCATAGTGCCGGCCTTTTACGGGTTTTTGGGCATGGGCATTGTCACCAGCTCTGCCTTCCAGGGGCTGGGCAGGGGATTTCCCGCCCTGTTTGTCAACATGTTCCGCCTGGGATTGATAGGGCTGCCCCTGGCCATCATCCTGACCCGCTGGACAGATATGGGGCCGGTGGGCCTCTGGTGGGCGCTGGCTGCCTCTGACCTGGCCTTCGCCGTGGTGGGAATTCTTTGGTTTGGATTGTTGCTGAAGCGAGTAAGAAGCTCCATGGTAACAGAAATGTAAGTTGCAATTATCCCCTGAGTGGGTTACTATACTCTGGCTGTGTATTTTCAGGACAGATTTCGGAAGGTGATTTTGTGAATAAACTATTGCTGGTTGCGGCATTGACGCTTGTGCTGCTGTCTGGCGGTTGCAGTGATCAGGACTATAATCTTTTGTTGGAAGAAGAATTTCAGGCCCATCCGTCGGTCAGCCGGTCTTACACTCTGGATGTAAGCGGTGAAGAGCCGGTGTCATTTGCTGTTTTCTCTGGCCTGGATGCGGGCAGTGTGAGCGTCTATGTTTACAAGCCCGACGGGCAGGTAGTGGAACTGGCCCTGGGTCTCACCCGGGGAACCGCCCGGCAGACCTTTGGCAACCCGGAAGCAGGACAGTGGCGTCTGGAGGTTCATGTGGACGGCAACTCAAGCCAGGTGGTTACAGGCTCTCTGCAGGTGGGCTGGCGACAGGGTCGATAGCTTGACAAGACCAACCTGTGAAGTTAAAATTAATATTGCCTAAGGGTCCGTAACTCAGCGGGAGAGTGCTATCTTGACAGGGTAGAAGTCGCGCGTTCAAATCGCGCCGGACCCACCATAATTTGCGCCCGGCAAAAGCCGGGCTTTTGTTTTGGCCGCCAGCTGTGTTGACAAATACGGTGACAGGGGTATATAATTCTGTGTAACAGCTTTGAAGGGGAAGGGCCTGGCAGTGACCGGTCAGAGAGGGGGGCGTTTTGCTGAGAGCCTCCTCCGGCAACAGCCTTTGTCTACCACCCCTGAGCTGCAGGGAGGAAATGCCCTGCCGGTGGCACCGTTTCAGCCGCAAGAGTGGGAGGTTATGCCTCCAACTTGGGTGGAACCGCGGAGTTCATCCGTCCCAATGGGATGGATGATTTTTTATTTCAGGAGGGATTAACATGAGCCAGGTAACGGAAGTAATTCTCAAGGACGGCAGTGTGCGCGAATTTTCCGGAAAGGTGACGGCCTTGGATGTGGCCCGGGAAATCAGCGGCCGGTTGGCCAAGGAAGTTATCACTGCCCGGGTCAACGGCAAGCTCTATGACATCAACAGGCCCCTGCCTGCCAAGGCAGAGTTGGAGTTGTTGACCTTTGACGACCCTGAGGCCAGGGATATATATCGCCACAGCACCGCCCACGTAATGGCCCAGGCGGTAAAAGAACTCTTTCCCGGCACCAAGTTGGCCATCGGCCCGGCTATCCAAGATGGGTTCTACTATGACTTTGACATGGAACGACCCCTGTCATCTGAAGATCTGGAGAAGATTGAACAGCGGATGCAGGAGCTGGTTGGGCAGGACATTGAGTTTGAGCGGATGGTTATGAGCCGGCAAGAGGCAGTTGAGATGTTTCGCAAGCTGGGAGAAGACTACAAAATTGAACTGATAGAACAATTGCCGGAAGAGGAGGAGATCAGCTGCTACCGCAAGGGAGATTTTATCGACCTTTGCTCCGGACCCCATGTTGGCCGCAGCAGCCGGATCAGGGCCTTTAAACTCACCTCAGTGGCTGGTGCCTATTGGCGGGGCAGTGAAGAAAACGCCATGTTGCAGCGGGTCTACGGCACCGTCTTTGCCAAAAAGTCCCAATTGGAAGAGCACCTGGAAATGTTGGAAGAGGCGAAAAAGCGGGATCACCGCCGTCTGGGCAAGGACCTGGACCTGTTTTCCATCAGCGAAGATGCTCCGGGCATGCCCACCCTGCATCCCAATGGTGTAGTTATCTGGAACGAGCTCTTGAAACTGTGGCGGGAAGAACATGACAAAGATTGCTACCGGGAAATCCGCACCCCCCTGATTTTGGACAAACGGTTGTGGGAACAGTCGGGGCACTGGGAAAACTTCCGGGAAAACATGTATACCACCGAGGTGGATGAAAAGACATTTTGCCTCAAACCCATGAACTGTCCCGGCGCCATGCTCTATTACCAGACCAACCACTACAGCTACCGCGATTTGCCCTTGCGCACTGCAGAACTTGGTCTGGTGCACCGCCATGAGCTTTCCGGCGTGCTCCATGGGTTGTTGCGGGTCCGGGCCTTTACCCAGGATGATGCCCACATCTTTATGCTGCCGGAACAAATCGGGCAGGAAGTGGGCAAGGTCATTGACCTGGTGGACCGCATGTACAAAGTGTTCGGGCTTGAATACCGGGTTGAGCTGAGCACCCAGCCGGAGAAATCCATGGGCACCAAGGAGCAATGGGATAACGCCATCGCCGCTTTGGAAAAGGTGCTGGAAGAAAAGCAAATACCCTACAAGCTAAACCCCGGTGACGGCGCCTTTTACGGCCCCAAAATTGACTTCCACATTTTGGACTGCCTCAAGCGCAGCTGGCAGTGTTCCACCATCCAATTGGACTTCCAGCTGCCGGAGCGGTTTGATTTGACCTATATCGGGGAAGACGGCCAAAAGCACCGGCCCGTCACGGTGCACCGGGTTGTTTACGGAGCGGTTGAACGGTTTATGGGGATACTGATAGAGCACTTTGCCGGCGCCTTCCCCACATGGCTGGCCCCTGTCCAGGTCAAGTTGCTGCCCATTGCCGACCGCCACCACGATTATTGCCACAAGCTTCAACACAAACTCACTGAAGCCGGTGTCCGGGCAGTAGTGGATGACAGAAACGAAAAGGTCGGCTATAAAATCCGCCAGGCCCAGACTGAAAAGGTCCCTTACATGTTGGTTGCCGGCGACAAAGAGGTTGAAGACGGCACTGTGTCACTGCGCACCCGCGGCGAGGGTGACAAGGGCAGCACCGATTTCGCCGGGTTTTTGGAGATGATTGCCCTGGAAATCAGCCAGCGCAGCCTCTAAATCGGTTGACAGGCAAGGGTTATCGGTGTAAAATAAGTAAGTCAAAACAAGCAGAGGCTACCTGGCTTCTCACCCCCCAGTACGCTGCGGCAGGAACGGGGGTCCAGACAAACGCTTAATGCGTTGTTTCGTCATGGAGTCATGGGCAGGTAGTTTCCCTGCCCATGTTTTTAATTTCAGGAGGTGAAATGCCATTAGCAAAGACTTGTTGGTCAATGATGCCATCGGGGCCAAAGAGGTAAGGTTGGTCAGTGAAACCGGCGAACAGCTGGGCATCGTACCACTTGCCAAGGCTTTGGACCTGGCCGGGGAAAAAAACCTGGACTTGGTAAGCGTTGCACCAAAGGCGCGCCCGCCGGTATGCAAGATTATGGACTACGGGCGCTACAAGTATGAGATGAGCAAGAAGGAAAAGGAATCGCGGCGCAAGCAGCATATCGTTACGCTGAAAGAAGTTCAGCTGCGCCCCCAGACCGAGGAACACGATTACCAGGTAAAGTTTCGTAATGCCAAGAGATTTTTGGAAGACAAGTCCAAGGTCAAGGTAAATGTCCGGTTCCGGGGCCGTCAGGTCACTCATCCGGAACAGGGTTATGCCGTTTGCAACCGCTTGGCCAAGGAACTGGAAGAATTGGCCGTGGTGGAAAAACCCGCCAAGCTGGAGGGCCGCAACATGATCATGATTCTTGCCCCGCGGCAGACAGCTTCGGCTGCTCCAACGGCTGAACCCACAGATGCCCCGGCGGCAGAAACCACACAAAACAACACCTGATTGGAGGTCTTCACGTGCCTAAAATGAAAACACACCGCGGTGCAGCCAAGCGTTTTCGCAAGACAGCCAGCGGTAAATTTAAGCGCGCCCATGCGTTTACCAGCCACATTCTGACCAAGAAAAGCGCCAAGCGTAAACGCAACCTGCGCAAGAACTCAACCATCAGCGCTTCAGATCAAAAGAAAGTCAGCCGCATGCTGCCAAATTAATTTTATGGAGGTATTATCATGCCCAGAATAAAACCGGGTGTACAAGCCCGTCAGCGTCATAAAAAAGTGCTCAAGCTTTCCAAGGGATACTTCGGAGCCAAAAGCCGCGTGTTCAAGCGCGCCAACGAGCAAATGCTCAAGTCCCTTTCTTATGCCTACAGGGACCGCCGCAACCGCAAGCGGGATTTCCGCAAGCTTTGGATTGCCCGCATCAATGCTGCCGCCCGCACCAATGGCGTCAACTACAGCCAACTGATGCATGGCCTGAAAGAAGCAGGGATTAATATTAACCGTAAAATGCTGGCGGACATGGCTGTACATGATGCCCAGGGCTTCAGTCAGCTGGTGGAGAAAGCTACTGCCAACAAATGACAGAGAGCGCCTGACGGGCGCTCTTTGTGTAGATTTTTTGACAGTGAACTTTGTACCGGGAAGGTGAAGTAATGAAAGAAGTTCGCCGATTTAATCCGGCCCGGGCACTGGTGTTGGGCTTTTTAATGCTAATTGCAATTGGCACAGCTTTGCTGATGTTGCCGGTGGCCACTGTGGGTGAGCGGTTGGGCTTTGTTGACGCCTTGTTTACCGCCACCTCCGCCGTGTGCGTTACCGGTCTGGTTGTGGTGGATACCGGCACTGCCTTTACAACCATGGGCCAGCTGACCCTAATGACTCTAATCCAAATCGGTGGGCTGGGGTTTATGACAATGGCTGTCCTTATTTTCATAGCTCTGGGCCGGCGCATAGGGTTAGGCAGCAGAATTATGATCCAGGAATCCCTGAATCATCTGAGCTTGAGCGGCGTAGTGCGGTTGGTTCGAGCAGTATTGGTGTATACTTTCATTGTTCAGGGAGTTGCTACAGTCATTTTAGGGGTGCGGTTTGCTGCTGAAATGGGCTGGGCCAAGGGTTTTTATTATGGCCTCTTTCACTCTATATCGGCTTTTTGCAACGCCGGGTTTGACCTGATGGGCAATTTCACCAGTCTTACTGTCTATCAGGGGGACTGGTTGGTAAATTTGACCATCATGGCTCTGTTTGTCAGCAGCGGTTTAGGATTTTTTGTGGTGCTGGATGTTTTCCGCTGTCGGAGAAACTTGTCCAACCTGAGTTTTCACAGCAAGCTGGTGCTTTCAATAACAGCTGTGTTGTTGATTGTCGGGTTTGGCACAATTTTCCTTTTGGAGTATTCAAACCCTGCTACTTTGGCTCCTTTGGGGGTCGGGGAAAAAATCCTCAGCACGGCTTTTACCGCCGCCACACCTCGGACCGCTGGATTCAATGTGCTGCCCACTGACCAATTGCACCAATCCAGCCAGTTTTTCATAATTCTTTTGATGTTCATCGGCGCATCCCCTGCTTCCACCGGCGGCGGCATCAAGACTGCTACTTTTGGTGTCGTAATGGTTGCAGTGTATTTAATGATTCGTGGGGAATCAGATGCAGTATTGTTTAA
>PWLI01000094.1 GCA_003559415.1 Clostridiales bacterium
CCCGGCGATAGAACACCATGACCTCTTTGACGCCCAGACGGACTGCGGTGCGGGCAGCGTCCATGGCGGTGTTGCCGCCACCGATGACGGCCACTCGGTCGCCCAACTTGGGCGCCTTGCCTGCTATGACGTCGCGCAAAAACCCTACACCGGTGTAAATGCCGGGCAGGTCAGAGTTTTCCAGCCCCAACTCAGTAGCTTGCTGGCAGCCGACGCCGATGAATACGGCATCGTATTCTTCCTTCAGCTGATCCAGAGTGAAGTCCTGGCCCAGCGTCTGGCCCAGCCGCACTTCGTGGCACATGTCGGTAATGACCTTGATTTCCTTGTCCAGCAATGCCTTGGGCAACCGGTACTCGGGTATGCCGTAGCGCAACATGCCGCCCAGGTGCCTGTCTCCGTCATAGAGCACCACCTGGTGCCCTTCCTGGGCCAGGTAGTAGGCAGCTGTCAGGCCGGCAGGCCCACCGCCAACGATGGCAACCCGCTTGCCGGAACTGGGCACGTCCTTGGGTGTCTGTTCGCTCAGTTCATTGAGCCAGTAATCGCCGCTGTAGCGCTTGAGCCCGCAAATGTCAACGGGGGTGTCCAGCAAGTGGCCCCGGCACTTGTGCTCACAGAAACGGGGGCAAACCCGGCCGCAAATGGACGGCAACGGCATTTTCTCCCGAATCAGGCGGGCGGCGGCTCCAGGCAGGTTGTTGCGCAGGTAGGAAACAAACCCCTGGATGTCGATGTCTGCAGGACAGGCCATCTGACAGGGAGGCACACAGTCGCCGCAGTGCTCCGACATCAGCAACTCCAGTGCCGATTTGCGCAACTGGCGTATGGATCCACTGTTTGTTACAACTTCCAATCCATCGGTTATGCTCACCGAGCAGGCCGGCACAGGGTCAGGCCGCCCGGAAATTTCCACAAAGCACAGCCGGCAGGAGCCAAAGGGCTCCAGACGGGGGTCGTAACACATGTGGGGAATTTCTATGTCGTTCTTTATCGCCACTTCCAGCAGGTTGGCTCCCGCTCCAGCTTCAATTGCCTTGCCGTCAACGGTGATGGTTACTTTACTCACTTTTCCACCTCCAACGGGGTATCTTTCCCGGCGGGAGTCGATACCGTTATCGCATCGAACTTACAGCTGTTTGTGCAAAGTCCACATTTAACGCATGTTTCCTGGTCTATATGATGCAGTTCCTTGGGTTTGCCGCTGATGGCGTCCACGGGGCAGGCCCGGGCACATAGCGTGCAACCCACACAGGCATCAGTCACCTCATACTTGATCAACGCCTTGCAGCGCTTGGCTGGGCAGGCCTTGTCGTTGATATGGGCCTCATATTCATCGCGGAAGTAACGCAGCGTTGTCAGCACCGGGTTGGATACAGTCTGGCCCAGCCCGCAGAGGGAGCCCTTTTCCACATTTTTGCCCAGCTTTTCCAAGAGGTCCAGATCGGCCGGTTTTCCTTCTCCCTGGGTTATCCTGTGCAGAATGCGCAGCATTTGTTCAGTCCCAACCCGGCAGAAAGTACACTTACCGCAAGACTCTTCCCGGCCAAAGGTCAGGAAGTACTCGGCCACGTTGACCATGCAGGTCTCTTCATCCATAACCAGCAAGCCGCCGGATCCCATGATGGTGCCCAGGGCTGCCAGGTTCTCATAGTCAACTGAGGCATCGCCCAGCGAGGCGGGTATGCAGCCACCGGAGGGTCCGCCGGTCTGGATGGCCTTAAATGGCTTGCCGGAAGAAATGCCGCCGCCGATGTCAAACACAATCTCATTCACTGTCATACCCATGGGGATTTCCACCAAGCCGCCCCGGCGCACTTTGCCGGCCAGGGCAAACACCTTGGTGCCCTTGCTCTTCTCGGTGCCGTAGCGGTTAAAGGACTCCGGCCCCTGGTGGATTATCTTCGGCACATTGGCCAGTGTCTCCACGTTGTTAATTGATGTGGGGTGGGTGAACAAGCCCCTTTCCGACGGAAATGGCGGACGGAAGCGGGGCATTCCCCGCTTGCCTTCGATGGACATCAGCAAAGCGGTTTCTTCACCGCAGACGAAGGCGCCGGCCCCTTCCCTTATCTCAATATCAAAGTTGAAGTCTGAACCAAAGATGTTGTCGCCCAGCATTTTTTTCTCACGGGCCTGGGCAATGGCCAGCTCCAGACGCTTGATGGCCAGGGGGTACTCTGCCCTGACATATATATACCCGCGGCAGGCGCCGTTGGCGTAACCGGCCAGCAGCATTCCTTCCAGCACCGCATGGGGATCGCTTTCCAGTATGCTGCGGTCCATAAATGCGCCGGGGTCGCCCTCATCGGCGTTGCATACTATATACTTCACATCGCCCGGGGCCTGACGGGTAAATTTCCATTTTAAATGGGTGGGGAAGCCGGCGCCGCCCCGGCCTCTCAGGCCTGACTGGCCTATCTGTTCAATTACTTGCTCGGGGCTCATGCTCTTTAACGCTTTTTCCAGGCCATGGTAGCCACCTACTTCGATGTAGCTGTCGATGTCCTCAGGGTCGATAATCCCACAGTTCTTCAGTGTGAACCGGGTTTGCCGTTCCATGAACTGGCGCTCCAGTTCTTCGTCGTCGGGCCGGATGACCAGCAGGTCCTCAACGGGCTGGCCCTGGACTATGTGGCC
>PWLI01000077.1 GCA_003559415.1 Clostridiales bacterium
CCCTGAAAGACATTGACCTCCAGGTGGAAACCGGCGAGACAGTAGCCCTGGTGGGCCCCAGCGGCGGTGGCAAGTCCACAATTTTCAAATTGCTGTTGGGTTACTATCCCCCCACCCAAGGCACAATATCCCTCCTGGGCAAACCGGTGGACCAATACCAACTGGCACAAATGCGTCAACTGAGCGCCCTGGTGCCCCAGATTCCCTATCTTTTCAGCGGCACTGTGGCAGAAAACATTGCCATGGGCAGGCCGGGGGCAAGCGAGGAAGAGATCATTGCCGCCGCCCAGGCAGCCAATGCCCACGACTTCATAACTCAACTGCCCCAGGGTTACGACACACCGGTGGGCGAACGGGGCGGCCGTTTGTCGGGAGGACAGCGGCAGCGCATCGCCATCGCCCGGGCCATCGTCCGCCAGGCTCCATTGTTGCTGCTGGATGAAGCCACCTCTTCCCTGGACACCGAATCGGAAGAACTGGTACAACAGGCCCTGACCAACCTGATGGCCAACCAAACCACCTTGGTCATCGCCCATCGCCTGGCCACCGTCAGGGACGCCGACCGCATTGTGGTAATCGCCGACGGTCAGGTGGCTGAACAGGGCACCCACGACGAACTGCTGGAGAAAAACGGCCTCTACAAGCGGCTTCATGACATCCAATTCGCCGAAGATCTCCCCTCGGCAGGCTAACCGGGCGCAAGCCCGGTTTTTTGTGACTATTTCTGTCTCACACAAATGGTATCCTTTACCGGTAAATAATGTTGGTTGCTCCTTCGGGAGCTTTTCTGCTTTTTGGGGGGTTGTAACCGCTCCAAAATCCTTCGTGTATTATTTCAATACCAAGGGAGGTGTAAAAATGAGTAATCTTTGGTTGTGGTTTGAAAACAGTGAAGAGCGCAGGCGTTTTGTTGAACAGTTGTTGGACCTGGACCCCTCGCCGAAGGACGCTACGGAAAGAGAGCAACAACAGCATTACCTGGACAGCCTGGACGCCGGCAAGACCCGGGTCGCCTGGTTCCGGCTGGAAAAGGAATTCTACCTGGGACAACAGAAGCCCCACCATCACTTGCAACCCTTTCAATTCCAGGAGTATCATGTGTGGCAAAAGGGATTCCGCCGCATCTACACCCAGAAGTCCTATAAGCTCCGCCCGGGGCACTGGTTGGTGCTGAAGCTCAGGCATACCAGAGCCGGCGCTGCCGTCAGAGACAAGGTGTTGGCCACTTTCCCTACGGAACACATGGGCACTAACGTGCCTTTGCCGGAACGAACCAAGGCGATGCTAAACCTGCGTGCACTAAGAATCAACATCCGGATGATTATGCATCCACTTGTTGCCCCTGTGGAAAAAATGCAGGTTCTCCGGGAAATGACATTCTATGCCGAGCAGATTTCCCGGGACTTTCCCGAGCTCCTAACACCCAAAGACATCTACATCTGGGAAGACCTGGCCAATTACTGGCAACGGGGACAAAACACCGAAAAAGTTGCATTCTGTTTCCAGTGGCAGGCCCGTCTCCAGCCGGACGAAATTGGCAGCTGGCTCAACCTTGGTGCATACTATGATCAGGTGGGAGAAGTGGAAAACTCAATCCTTGCCTATCTGGAAGGGCTTTGCATTGACCCACACGACAAATACCTGCTGGACAACATTGCTCCCCGTATGGGTGGACAAACCTATCTGGACATCCTTTCCCGGCTTGGCAAGCCACCGCTGGCAGGCAACCATCTGTTGGCAGCAACAATGTTTATGTTGCTGGGTAAAGCCGAAATAGCCCTGCAACACTACCAGGCAGGCTGCTCATCTGTAAAGGATGACCTCAAACTCAGCCGCTGTCTTGCCGGGGCAGCAGAGATGCACCGGGCACTTAATGAAAGAGAAAAAGCCGAAGCTTGCATCAGGCAAATCATGGAGATTGACAAACCTTCGTACTATGCAATGGGAGTGTTGCTGGGCTTTTTGTCCAGCAAAAAAGATCAGGCACGCACCGAGTTCTATATCAACAGACTTTTAAAAAACAATCCCAAGTGTGCCAGCACCCTCAACACCCTGGCTCGAGTCATGGCCGAAAGCGGTGACCAACGGCGCAGCCATTGGTTCGCTCAGGCGGCCAGACAGCTGGAAACTGTTATGCCGTCGCAATAGCGACATTGTTGTCGGTTCGTGCCGTTATTGCTGGCACGATTACCCGTCACCTGGCGGGCTGCATGTGGTATAATGCAAAAAACCGCCGTGAGGCGGCAACCCGAAAGGAGATGGCAATTGCGCAACGTCAAAAAGCATGTGCTCAACAACCTGCTGTACGCCCGACGGGATTGGGACAGGCTGATCAAAAGCCTCAGTGAAGCAGACCTGGCAAAGCCCGGGGTCTGCGGCCAATGGTCTGTCAAGGATATAATCGCCCACATAACCTGGTACGACCGGCAAACGGAAGAGATGTTGCGTTCCGGCAAAATGGAAGAGTCACCGCTGTGGTCGCTGGAACCAGAGGAGCGGGATGAACAAATCCGCCGCCATCACCAGCTGACCAATGTCGATGAACTCAAGCAACAGTCCCTCCAGGCCTTTGCCCGGTTGCTGGATGCGGTGGAATCCGCCGACAGCGAAGCATTTCTAAACCCGGGGTACTATGACAAA
>PWLI01000049.1 GCA_003559415.1 Clostridiales bacterium
CCGATCCGAAAAGAGGATGAAACATGCCAAAGACCTTGGCTACCGGCAACCCTCGTTGGCTGTAATAACTGTTGAAAAACAACTTGTTCTCCAGTAGAGGAGCCCATTCTCGGTCATTGAGCCGTGGCCGAAGAACCCTTTCTGCATGGCGGATGCGCAGATAACTTCTCATTTTTTTGGGGCCTATGCCTTTGCGGCCAAATCTGTATGCCCTGTACTCGATGGGTGAAAGAGGCCAAAAGATCAGGTAAAAAAGCATTTCCGCCACTTGCCGCCAGGCAGGTTTGAATCCCGGCTGGCGGGTAGCCCTGACGTGGCCAAGGATTCTCTTTATTCTGTTCAAGGTCATCCGCTCCTGTCATTGTTTGCTTAAAGTGTAGCAAACCCACAGGGGTTTGCCAATACAGAGCAGAGCAACAAGTGTGTTATACTGGTAATATCTTAGTTTGAGGAGGTAATCGGCATGTATGATCCACGAATCGAGAAGTTGGCAAAGCTGTTGGTTCATTACTCGTTGGGGGTAAAAAAGGGCCAGAATGTTTTTATCAGGGGCACCAGCCTGGCGGAGCCGCTGATTGAGGCGGCCTACAAGGAGGCAATTTTGGCCGGGGCTCACCCCATGGTAATGGTCGGTTCGCCCAACACCCAGGAGATTTTCTTCAAAAACGCCAGCCAGGAGCAGTTGGAGTATGTAAGCCCGGGTGAGAAGTTTGTTATGGAGAATTACGATGCCTTTCTTAACATAATGTCCAGCTTCAACACCAAGGCCCTGTCGGGGGTTGACCCCAAGCGTATCGCTATCAACCGGCGGGCCACCGCTGAGCTGCAGAAAACGTTCATGGAACGGGCAGGCAAGGGCGAGTTGAGTTGGGTGCTCACCGGTTTCCCCACCAATGCAGCAGCCCAGGATGCCAGCATGTCGCTGAATGAGTACCAGGATTTTGTTTTTGGAGCCGGCTTGTTGGATAAAGATGACCCGGTGGCCCAGTGGCGGCGCATAGATGAGGAGCAGGCCAACATTTGCCGCTACCTGGAAGGCAAAAGCAAGTTGCAGATTGTATCAGAAGATACCGATATAAGCATG
Organism: Clostridiales bacterium; assembly: GCA_003559415.1. Lineage (GTDB taxonomy): Bacteria > Bacillota > Proteinivoracia > UBA4975 > PWLI01 > PWLI01. The sequence goes on from PWLI01000049.1 coordinate 1,085, forward strand.
GATATTTCCGGACGCAAATGGATCAATTGCAGCGGCAAGGAAAACTTCCCCGATGGTGAAGTGTTCACCGGCCCGGTGGAGGACAGTGTCAACGGACACATCCGTTTCAGTTTCCCCGGCATCTATGCCGGCAAGGAGATTGAAGATATTCGCCTGACCTTCAAGGACGGCAAGGTGGTTGAGGCCAGCGCCGCCAAGGGCGAAGATCTGCTACAGGCCCTGCTGGAAACCGATGCAGGGGCCCGGTATGTGGGCGAAGTGGCAGTGGGCACCAACTTCGGAATCCAAAAGTTCACCCGCAACATGCTGTTTGACGAAAAAATCGGTGGCACCGTCCACCTGGCCCTGGGCGCGTCATACCCGGAAAGTGGCGGCAAAAACCAGTCGGGCATCCACTGGGATATGCTGTGTGACATGCGTCAGGGAGGAGAAATTTTTGCCGACGGAGAAAGTATTTACAAGGATGGGAAGTTTACCATTAAATTCTAATATTCCAAGGAGGATATTATGGAACTGAAAGGCAAACGGATTGTTGTGTTGGCGGAAGACAACTACCATGACCTGGAACTGTGGTACCCGCTGCTGCGTATGAAAGAAGCGGGAGCTGAGGTGCTGGTGGCAGGTTCCGGCCGGGCCGACACCCACAAGGGTAAAAATGGCTATCCCGTCAAGGTGGATGTCAAGGCAGAAGATGTGAACCCCAAGGACGTCGACGCTGTCATCGTTCCCGGCGGCTACGCCCCGGATATCATGCGAGCGGTGCCGGGCATGCTCAACTTGGTCAAGGGCGCTGCGGAGCAGGGCAAGGTGGTAGCATCCATCTGTCATGCCGCCTGGGTGTTGATTTCAGCCGGGGTGGTCAAGGGCAAGACCATGACCAGCGTGCACCTGATCAAGGACGATGTGACCAATGCCGGCGCCACCTGGGTGGATGAGCCCGTGGTTGTGGACGGGAACATTATCTCGTCCCGTCGTCCGCCGGATTTGCCGGACTTTTGCCGGGCGATTATCGAGAAGCTCAAGTAAATGCAAATGCCCCTGGTGCCAGGGGCATTTTTCTATTTCAATCGCAACAGGCGCTTGCCCAGCAAGGCCGAAACCCCGCCAGCGGGGAACTCCAGTCCCATTTCTTTCAGTTGTTGGCGTCGTTGGGGGGTCAGGAACCCCTGGCCGGCTACTGCCTGGTTTGAGGGCAAAGACCAATGCTGGTTCCCTTCCATTATCACCGGTCCGGTGGGGGTCAGGGCCATGTCCCAGCCGACGGAGCGGTGGCCGGGGGCGGCCAGAGCCGCCTGCTTGGCAGTTTCAATTACTTCTGACCACATGGGCACAGTCTCCCCGGCGAACTTGACATTGCTGTCGGGATGGACAGTGTGTTCGATAAAGCCGTATTCCGGCTTTACGATTCCCGTACCCAGCACCCCGGTTTCCACATCTATGTTCGCGATAATAGATGCAGCTGAGGCATTGCTGACGTCAATTCCCTTTCTGCCCAGGCGAATGGAGGCATAAAGGATTTCTGCTGTACCGTTGATGTCAAC
>PWLI01000007.1 GCA_003559415.1 Clostridiales bacterium
AGTATTATTGTTGACAATCCTTCGCAACAACTTGATTCACCGAAAATCCCCAAACGGCTTCCCTACGTACTTTCTGTACCCCAGGTAACGAGACTTCTAAATCAGCCCGACGCCAACACGCCTGCCGGATTGCGTGATGCCGCCATGCTGGAGTTGCTCTATGCCACCGGCGTCCGGGTTTCCGAGCTGATTGATTTGAACTGTACAGACTTTAACCTGGAAATGGGGTTTATGCGTTGCATCGGCAAGGGGTCCAAGGAACGGATTGTGCCGCTGGGCACAGCGGCCAACGATGCCATTCATGCCTATCTTGCCCATGGCCGTCCCCGCATGTTGCGGGATGGTCAGGAAAAGGCCGCCTTTCTCAATGTCCATGGCCGGCGCCTGACCCGCCAGGGGTTTTGGAAAATATTGAAAAAATATGTGCGCAAGGCCGGATTTAAGGGTGAAGTAACACCCCATACGCTGCGCCATTCCTTTGCCACCCATCTGCTGGAAAACGGCGCTGATCTGCGCTCAGTCCAGGAGATGCTGGGCCATTCGGACATTTCCACCACACAGATATACACACAAGTTACTTCAAACCGCCTGCGCGATGTCTACCGGCAACACCATCCCCGGGCGGGCAAACAGGGGGACTGAGCATGCAAAGACGAGTAGTACTGCTGGTGTTGGACAGCGTGGGTGTGGGCGCCATGCCCGACGCCGACCGCTACGGCGATGAAGGAAGCAATACCCTGGGCAATGTGGCCCGGGTGGTGGGTGGACTGAACATGCCGGTTCTGGAACGGCTGGGGCTGGGCAATATAATTCCTGTGGAAGGGCTGACGCCCGCCAACCCGCCCAAGGCCTGTTACGGGCGGATGGCTGAGGCCTCGCCGGGCAAGGACACCATAACCGGGCATTGGGAAATGGCCGGCATTATTTTGGACCAACCTTTTAAGACCTATCCCCATGGTTTCCCGGAGCGCGTTATTGAGCAGTTCAGCAAATTGATTGACAGGGGCGTGCTGGGCAACGAGGTGGCATCGGGAACAGAGATCATTGACCGTCTGGGCGCCGAACATATGGAAACTGCAAAACCGATAGTCTACACCTCAGCGGACAGCGTGTTTCAAATAGCTGCCCATGAAGAGATTATCTCCCTGGATGAGCTGTATGATATGTGTCAGAAGGCCCGGGAGCTGTTGAGCGGCCGGGACAAGGTGGGACGGGTTATTGCCAGGCCTTTTGTCGGAAAGCCGGGAGAGTTTAAACGAACGCCCAACCGCCGGGACTTTTCCCTGGAACCGCCTACCGACACCATCCTGGATTTGTTGGTCGCCGCCGACTGGGCAGTAATTGGGATTGGCAAAATTAAGGATATCTATGCCGGCCGGGGCGTAACGACTTCCCATAAAACCCGGGACAATGCCCATGGGCTGGAAATGTTGAAAGACGTTGTCGTGGCTGGCCAGGGAGACTTGATCTTTGTAAATTTGGTGGATTTTGACTCGGCGTATGGGCACAGGAACAATCCGGAGGGTTACGCCCGGGCGCTGGAGGCGGCAGATCAGGGGATCGGCCGGGTGCTGGAAGCAATGTCAAAAAATGATGTTATAATAATTACCGCCGATCACGGTTGCGATCCCACCCATCCCGGTTCTGACCACACCCGGGAATATGTGCCGTTGCTGGTTTGGCATCCCTGCATGCGCAAGGCCAGTGATTTGGGAACCCGCAGGACATTTGCCGATGTGGCTGCAACGCTGGCAGATATATTTGCTGTTGATTACCAGGGGCCGGGCACTTCCTTTGCCGGCTACCTGGGGGAGGTGGAATGATGAGTGGCGCTTCTCTAGGCTTTGCCGCTGTTTCTCTGTTGAAAAGCAAGGGGTTTGGCCAGCCCGATGTGGCTGTCATCCTGGGTTCCGGGTTGGGCGAATTGGCCAACCGTCTGGAACAGCCGCTGATTTGCCGGTACGATGACATTCCCGGCTTTGCCCGCTCCACCGTTGTCGGCCATGCCGGACAGCTGGTTCAGGGCTATTTGCAGGGCAAAAAAGTCCTGGCCATGCAGGGTCGGTTTCATTACTATGAAGGCCATCGTCAGCAACAGATTGCCCATGCTGTGCGGGTCATGAAGCGCTTGGGCGCCCCGCGGTTGATTGTGACCAATGCCGCCGGCGGCATCAACCGGGATTTTTCGGTGGGCGATTTGATGCTGATAACCGACCACATCAACATGACCGGGGGCAATCCCCTGATTGGCCGCAATGATGACAAACTTGGACCCCGCTTTCCCGACATGTCCCAGGCATACAGCCGCCGGTTAATGGCCGTGGCTGATGAGGCTGGCCGTTCCCTGGGCAGTGTCCTGCGCCGGGGTGTATACATGGCAGTGTCCGGGCCCAGCTTTGAACCCCCTGCCGAGATAGAGTGTTATGGACGATTGGGTGCCGATGCGGTGGGCATGTCCACAGTGCCGGAAGTGATCGCCGCAGTGCACTGCGGCATGGAGGTGCTGGGAATATCCTGCATAACCAACGTGGCTGCCGGGCTGGGAGAAGAAAAGTTGAACCACGAAGAGGTAATTGAAGTGACCAGGAAGGTACGGGCGGATTTTGAAGCGCTTGTAACCCGGATAATAACCAATCTTGATCAAGGGGGCGAATAGCAGTGGGCTTGCCGGAACAAATACAGCAATCTGCAGCTGAAATTCGCAAGACAATCGGAGGTTTTGAGCCCCAGATTGCTCTGATTCTCGGCTCGGGGCTGGGCACACTGGCCGATGAAATCAGTGACGCCATGACAGTGGAATACAAGGACATCCCCCACTTTCCCGCATCCACCGTGGCCGGCCATGCCGGCAGGTTGGTGTTGGGCACGCTGGAGGGCAAGCGGGTGGCTGCCATGCAGGGCCGCTTCCATTACTATGAGGGTTATAGCATGCAGCAGGTTACCTTTCCCCTGTACGTGCTCCATGCCCTGGGTTGCCGCTCATTGGTGGTTACCAATGCCTGCGGCGGGCTAAACCATCACTTTTCCGCCGGAGATCTTATGCTGATCACTGATCACATCAACATACTGCCCAATCCGCTGATTGGGCCCAACCATGAAGAGCTGGGACCCCGATTCCCCGACATGTCTGCCGCCTACGACCCGGATTACCGGCAACTGGCGATGGAAGTGGGAGAGCAGCTGGACATCAAGTTGCAGCAGGGTGTCTACCTGGCCATCAGCGGGCCGTCGTACAGCACCCCGGCAGAGTTGCGCATGTTGATTGCCATGGGGTCAGACACCGTTGGCATGTCCACAATACCCGAGACAATCGTCGCCAATTACCTGGGCATGCGGGTGCTGGGCATTTCCTGTGTCACCGACATGGCTCTGCCCGATCACCTGCACCCCCTGACCCATGAACAGGTGGTAAAGATTGCCAACCAAACCCGTCCCAAATTCATCAAGCTGGTTCGGGGATGGCTGAAACAGGTCGATGCCTGATGCGCGCCTATGACTTGATTCTCAAAAAACGCCAGGGCGGCAGCCATAGCCTGGAAGAATTGAAGTTCTTGATTGACGGTTATGTGGCTGGCGACATTGCCGACTACCAGATGGCAGCCTGGTCCATGGCAGTTTTCTTTCGGGGCATGGAAGAACAGGAACTGGCCTGGCTGACCCAGGCCATGGTGGAATCGGGCCAACAGGTGGATCTCTCAGGAATACAGGGCATAAAAGTAGACAAGCACAGCACCGGCGGAGTGGGCGACACCACCACCCTGGTGCTGGCTCCGCTGGTGGCCAGCGCCGGAGTGCCGGTGGCCAAAATGTCCGGCCGGGGCCTGGGTCACACCGGCGGCACCCTGGACAAGCTGGAATCTTTTCAGGGGTTTAAGACCCAGCTGCCGGCCCAGCATTTTATTGACCAGGTAAACAGCATCAAAGTTGCCGTCATTGGCCAGACCGAAAAGATTGCCCCGGCCGATGGCTTGCTCTACGGGTTGCGGGATGTTACTGCCACGGTGGACAGCGTCCCCTTGATTGCCAGCTCGGTGATGAGCAAGAAACTGGCCTCGGGGGCCGATGCGCTGGTGTTGGATGTCAAGGTGGGCAACGGCGCCTTTATGAAACAAAAAGACCAGGCTCTGGAGTTGGCCCGGGAAATGGTGAAAATAGGTGAGAACCTGGGCAGAAGGACGGTGGCGCTGCTCACCGCCATGGACCGCCCCCTGGGCTGTGCCGTGGGCAATGCCCTGGAAGCCCGGGAGGCGGTGGAAGTGCTTTCCGGCGAGGGGCCTGATGATTTGCGTCAACTGTGCCTTGAATTGGGCGCCAACATGTTGGTGCTGGCTGGCCAGCACGAGGATTTGGACGCTGCCCGGCAGCAACTGGCCAACAACCTGGACAATGGTTCGGCCCTGGCCAAACTCAAAGAAATGGTCACCGCCCAGGGGGGCTCGGGCAGGGAGATTGATGACCCCGGGTTGTTCCCCGCAGCCAAACTGCGCCACAGCGTCATGGCGGCGGAAAGTGGCTGGGTGGAGTCGGTGGAAACCACAGATATTGGACTGGCGGCCCAACTGTTGGGCGCCGGCCGCTCCCGCAAGGACGATATAATTGACTTGGCCGTGGGCTTGCTTGTCAAGGCCAAACCGGGGCAGCGTGTGGAAAAGGGCCAGACACTGGTGGAAATCCATGCCAATGACCAGCAAAAGCTGGAAGAAGCAGCTGCCATGGTGGGTGCTGCCTATCACATAGGCCAAGAACAGCCCCAACCCCTGCCGTTAATCTGCGGCAGGGTGAGCCACGGGGACGGTTCTCCTGTCCCATAGGGACAGCACAACCGTCTTTTTTGTTGTGATATAATACTGTTTGTAAGCGAATGGAGGTGGAGCCATGGAAATAATAGCCAGCCATGTGGGTACAGATTTTGACGCTCTTGCTTCCATGGTCGCCTGTTCGCGGCTGCATCCCCAGAGTACTATGGTGTTGCCCGGAACGGTGCGCTATAATGTGCGTCAGTTCATTTCCCTTCACAAGGACTCTTTCAGTTTCCACCAGGCAAACCAACTGAAACACGACAGGGTTTCAACGCTGTACATCGTTGATGCAGACAGTTGCCGCCGCTTGGGAGAGCTGGGCTATTTATGTGAAGAGGCAGAAAAGATAGTTTACTACGACCATCACCCGGGAACATTGGAGGGTGAAGGGATTAGAGAGAAACTGGGAGCGACAGTCACCATTTTGGTGGAATTGATCAGGGAGCAGGGGGTAGAGATCAGCTCGCTGGACGCCACCCTGTTTTTGCTTGGCATATATGAAGACACCAATTGTCTGACCAACTCCGGCACCACCCCCCGGGATTTGCACGCTGCAGCCTGGTTGTTGGAAAAGGGGGCGCTGTTGACTGAGGTAAACAAATACGTCAAGCTTTCCTACAGTCCGGAACAACGCCAGCTCCTTGAACAGCTGCTTGCTGCCTCTCAGGCCATGACAATCAATGGGCGGACAGTGATGATTGCCGGCACTGATGCAGAAGACTATGTTGGCGGTTTGGGCCGGATTACCCAGCGACTTGCTGAGTTGGAAGGTTGCGATATGGCTGTGACCATCACCGCCATGGAGGATCGGGTGTACCTGGTGGGGCGCAGCACCCGCCCGGAAATTGACCTTACTGCCGTTTTGTCTGACCTGTCGGTAAAAGGCCATGCAGCGGCTGTGGCGGCCACCTTCAGGGATTTGTCGGTTGAACAGTTGTCTGCCCGGGTCAGGGAAGCGTTGCAACAGAAGCTGACAGGGGGCATAAGTGCGGCTGACATTATGTCAACACCGGTAAAATCCATCCCCGATGGCACATCGATAAATGAAGCCAACCGTCTGCTGTTGCGTTACGGCCACACCGGCATGCCGGTGGTGGATGCCAATCAGCGCCTGGCGGGAATTATTTCCCGACGGGATGTGGACAAAGCGGTGCGCCATGATCTGGGCCATGCACCGGTCAGGGGATATATGACTAAAAATGTTGTCACAATCAGCCCCCAGGCTACCTGGGGGGAAATCACCCGGACCATGACCCAGCACGACATCGGCCGGCTGCCGGTGTTGGACGGCGGCAAACTGGTGGGAATCATCACCCGCACCGATGTTTTGCGCCAGGTTCACGGAGACAGCGCTCCCAGCTGGCACCGCCCGCTATTCAACCCCCGGGATTACCGGCTGGCCGAACCCATGGAGAATATTACCGAGCTGATCAACAGCCGCCTGCCCAAACGTATCCAGGGCCTGTTGTTGTTGCTGGGGCAAAAAGCCGACAAGGAAGGGTTTATGGCCTATGTTGTCGGCGGGTTTGTCCGTGACCTGGTGTTGGGCGTGCCCAACTATGACCTGGACCTGGTGGTGGAGGAAAATGCCATCGAATTCGCCCGGACGTTGCCGCCGCTGATTGGCGGGCGGCTCCATGAACACCAGGAGTTTGGCACCGCCACCCTGACCTTGCCCGACGGCTACCAGGTGGATTTTGCCACTGCCCGGCTGGAATTCTATCAGTTCCCCGCCGCCGCTCCTGAGGTTGAGCAGACAACAATCAAACATGATTTGTACCGGCGGGACTTTACAATAAACACGCTGGGGTTCTGCCTCAACAGCAGCAATTTCGGCAGCGTTCTGGACTTTTTCGGGGGATATGACGACATCAAGCAGGGCGTTATCAGGGTGCTTTACAACCTGAGCTTTGTCGAAGACCCCACCCGCATTCTGCGGGCCATTCGCTTTGCCGGGCGCTATGGCTTTAATATGGAGGAACAGACCAAGACATTTCTGCTCAACGCCATCAGGGACAAGATGCTGGAAAAAGTATCGCCAGCCCGCATGGGCGCCGAGCTGCGCCACTTGTTCCAGGAGGCCAATGTGCCAATCCTTATAGACATGGCCCATGAACTGGGTGCGTTGCAATCTGTGCTACCCGGCCTGGATTATTCCCAGACGTTGCAGGCAAGACTGCCGGCGGCGGCCAGGGTTATCCAGTGGAACCAGCGGATGGGCAATATTTTGGTCGATGAAGCATGGCATGTGTATACGGTGTTGCTGTTGGAGCCTTTGACCCGGGAACAGCGGGCCGCCGTTGCCCCGCGCCTGGGCCTCACTCCCCGGGAGCAAAAGGATGTGCTGTCAGTGTGCGAACATCTGGCAGAAGTCAGCGACAAGCTTGCAGGGGAAGATCTCCAGCCCAGCAACATCTACCATATGTTGCAACCGCTGCCGGTGACAGGATTGCTGTCACTGTTGGCGGCCAACCATGATGACGGCACTGTCAAAGCCCGGGTCATGCTTTACCTGGATGACCTGGCGGACATGGAACTGGAAATTACCGGCCATGACCTGGTGCGGCTGGGTTGCCAGCCCGGGCCCCGCCTGGGCAGGCTGCTGGACAGCGTGCGCCGGGCCAGGTTGGATGGAAAAGTCCACAGCCGGGAAGAGCAACTGAAGTTTGCCGAGCAGTTGCTCAGCGACAAAGAGGAGGAATAGACAATGGAAGCTATAGGATCTTTTTTGCAGGAAGCGGTGTACAGAGTGCCCGCCCTGCTGATTGCCATAACATTTCACGAGGTTGCCCACGGCTGGGTGGCGTACCGGCTGGGCGACCCCACTGCCAAGTACCATGGACGTTTAACCCTCAACCCCATCCCCCACATTGACCCCATGGGGGCGCTTATGCTTCTGATCTTCCGTTTTGGCTGGGCCAAACCGGTACCAGTCAACCCCATGTACTTCCGGGGCGACCGGCGCCGGGGCATGGTGCTGGTGGCGCTGGCAGGCCCTGCTATAAACTTTATACTGGCCTTTGTGGTGGCTGCCCTGGTGGCCATGGTGTTAAGCTACATGCCCATGACCGGTTTTGCGATTTTCCTGCTGAACTTTCTGCTGATGCTGATGATTTACAACGTCTTTCTCGGCATGTTCAACCTGTTGCCGGTGCCGCCCCTGGATGGGTCCAAAATCCTTTCCAACCTGTTGCCCAGAAGCTTTTCGTCTTTCTTTGCTCAAATTGAGCAGTATGGTTTTTTCATCCTGATTCTGCTGATTTTCACCGGCGCCATTCAGTATTTGCTGCAACCGGCTTTTTACATGCTGCACTTCTTGTCAAGCCTGTTTGGATTTTCCTGGTTGTTGGGGGTGTAGCGATGTGAACACAAAATCCCTGGGCTCTGCCGGCCTTCATGTCCACCAAGAAGTTTTTGACGGCCCCTTTGACCTGCTGATATACCTGGTGGAGCGGGACAAGCTGGCAATTGAGGACATAGTAATCTCCGAGATTACCAGCAGCTATATTGAAACGCTGAAACAGATAGAGGACTACGACCCCGATGTGGCCAGCGATTTTATTTACATGGCTGCGTACTTGCTGGAGCTTAAGTCCCGGTCGCTGTTGCCCCGCTCGTCCCGCCAACAGCTGGCAGACCACCCTGACCCCCGGGAGGAACTGATTGCCCGGTTGGTGGAGTACAAGTACTTCAAGGAGCTGGCAGCCCGCTTGGGCGACTTGGCCCTGGAACGGCAAAGGCCGCTGACCAGGCCCCCGGGCGTAGACAGCCTGGAGAGGGTCAGGCAGCTGGCCCCCATGTTGCTGGACAGCCTGTACTCGGCATACCAGCGCGCTTTGGAGAAAGCCCGGGTGGAGGTCAGGGAAATCGCCACCCGTCCGATACCGGTGTCCGAGCGCATGGACTACATCCGTAGCCATTTGGGCGGCGGCAGCGTCCAGTTTGCCGAACTGGTCAGGGATTCGGGGATTATGGAGAAAATTGCCACCTTCCTGGCCCTTTTGGAGCTGGTGCGGTTGGGTGAGGTGTCCTTTTCTCAGCGGCAGCTTTTTGGGCCGATAACAATTGATGTACTGGAGAGGGATGTGCAATGATTGACGAAAATAAAGTCGCTGCCCTGGAAGCGGTGTTGTTTGTCAGCGGGGACCCGGTGACCATGGAAAGGCTGTGCGAGATTTTTGAGGTTACACCGTTGCAGATGAATCAGTGGCTGGACAACCTGGAAACGGAGTTAAAGGGCCGGGGCATACAGATGAGCCGGGGGGAAGAGGGCATTCAGCTGGAAGCCCGTCCTGCCTATACATACTATGTGGAACAATTGTTGGAGGGAATGCGTCCATCCCGCCTGTCCGCCCCGACTTTGGAAACGCTGGCCATCATTGCTTACCGGCAACCGATTACCCGGCCTGAGATAGAGCAGATCAGGGGTGTAAAGGTGGAACGGGCGCTGAGCACCTTGCTGTCCTATGACTTGGTTACCGAAGTGGGCAGGCTGGACACAACTGGCCGCCCCATTCTCTATGGCACCACCGACGAATTTTTGCGCCACTTTGGGTTAAAAGACCTGACTGAGTTGCCACAATAGCTGTGTTGCAAAATATGTGAGCTCTGATAAACTTAAATTAGCGAATACCGCAATAATTGTGTAATAGATTAAAGGGGGATGGAAATGACCGAATACTGGCAGCAGGCAGGAAAGGAAAACACCGAAGCCACCTGTGCTTTGGCCATCAAGTGGGCCGCTGAAAAGGGAATAAAGCATATTGTGGTGGCGTCCAACACCGGTTACACCGCCCGTTACCTGGTGGGCAAGATACCTGGTTTGACGGTTGTGACTCATGAGGTGGGTTTCCGGGAGCCGGGGGATGATGAAATGTCCCGGGATGAAAGGGATTACCTGGCAGCCCAGGGAGCCAAGGTCGTTACCGCCACCCATCTGTTTGGCGGCGTTGACCGGGCGGCCAGCACCAAGTTTGGCGGTGTCTATACCGGCGGCCTGATCGCCCATACTTTGCGCACTTTCGGGCAGGGCACCAAGGTTTGCCTGGAAATTGCCTCCATGGCCTTAGATGCCGGGGCCATACCCTGGGGTGAGGATGTTATTGCCATCGGCGGCACCGCCCGGGGAGCCGATACCGCCATGGTAATCAGGCCGGCCCACGCCAAGGAGTTTTTCAGCACCCAGGTGCGGGAAGTTATCTGCAAACCATTGAACTGGGAGGTGCGCTGAGATGAAGGCTGCCGTCGTTCTTTCCCCGGAAACAGACTGGCAACAGGTGAAAGACAAGTTGCCCATGGACATTCGCTGGGTGGTGGCACCGGAGGACGCCCAGCAACTGTCGGTTCCCGTCTATGCTTCGGTTGAGGAAGGCATGGAAGCAGAAGAAGTCCAACTGCTGGTGGATTGTGCCAACAGTTTGGCCGGAAATCAGGAGTTGCCTGCCCCGGTTGTTTCCTGGCATGCAGCCCAGTTGCTGCTGTCGGAGATCAAGAAACCGGTGGTTGTGGACGATCCCTCAGGAGTAATTTCTTCCGCTGCCCAGCGCATTGGCAAAGATG
>PWLI01000002.1 GCA_003559415.1 Clostridiales bacterium
GAAAGACTGGAAAAAGCTGCTGATAATGATCAGTGTTTTTCTGGCGGCCTACTTCGTGCCCTTTGGCCATCCCCAGGTTGCAGATTCCATCCTGGAAGCCTTCCACATGCTTCAGGAGTATGCCCGTGAGCATGTGCTTCATTGCCTGGTGCCGGCGTTGTTTATTGCCGGGGCCATTGCCAACTTTTTATCCCAGGGGGCAGTAATGAAATACTTCGGCGCCCAGGCCCGAAAGTGGGTTTCCTACTCGGTGGCTTCGGTGTCGGGAGTGATTTTGGCGGTTTGTTCCTGCACGGTGCTTCCGCTGTTCGCCGGCATATACCGGCGGGGTGCAGGGTTGGGCCCCGCTATTGCTTTTCTCTATTCCGGCCCTGCCATAAACCTGCTTGCTATAATTCTTACCGCCCGAATCCTTGGTTGGGAGTTGGGTTTGGCCCGGGCCATCGGCGCAATAGTTTTTGCCATTGTTATCGGACTTTTGATGGCGTTGCTTTTTAGGAAAGAAGAGGCAGAAAGGGCTCAGGAGTCCATGCCGGAGTTCGAAACAGAGAAAGACAGCCGCAGCGCACTGCAGAATATTTCATTCTTTCTGGTGCTGGTGCTAGTACTGGTTTTTGCCGCTTGGAGCCGGCCAGAAGATCCGGTGGGGTTCTTTAATGCAATATGGTCTGTCAAGTGGTATGTAACCGGTGGTTTGTTGCTGCTGCTTGCGGTTATGTTGCTCCGTTGGTTTAAGGCAGAGGAGCGCCGGGACTGGGTGGCCACCACTTGGGAGTTTTCTGCCCAGATACTTCCGTTGCTCTTTGTCGGTGTGTTGATTGCCGGATTGCTGATGGGGCGGCCGGAAAGCGATGCCGGCCTTATTCCTGCCCAGTATATAGCCGGCCTGGTAGGTGGCAACTCAATTTTTGCCAACCTCTTTGCCGCTGTGGCCGGGGCGTTTATGTACTTTGCCACCCTGACTGAGGTGCCCATACTGCAGGGACTGTTGGGTGCAGGGATGGGCCAGGGGCCGGCGCTGGCGCTTTTGCTGGCCGGGCCTGCCCTGAGTTTGCCCAACATCCTGGTCATTCGCAGCGTGCTGGGCAACAAAAAGACGTTGGCTTTTGTGGCGCTGGTTGTAATTATGGCAACGCTTTCGGGTCTGGTTTACGGCTCGATTGCAGGATAAAATAAAACTACAGGAGGGAAAACATGAAAGTAGAAGTGCTGGGAAAAGGTTGCGCCAAGTGCAATGAACTGGAAAAGCGCACCAGGCAAGCCCTGGAGGAGCTGGGGCAGTGTGCTGAAGTAGTAAAAGTGGAAGACATGAAGACAATTACCGGCTATGGGATTATGTTCACGCCAGCCCTGGCCGTGGACGGAGACATCCGGGTCAGCGGCAAGTTGCCGTCAGTGGAAGAGCTAAAGGAGATACTTTCCCGGTAAAAAAACCAAGAGCCCTCGGCTCTTGGTTTTAAGTTTCTTGGAGAATCTGGTGAGATTTTGATCAAGTTCTGCTCCCATGAAAAAAGCTGGCCTTTTGCTATATATCTTTCTTGCTGTAATGTGATAAAATACGTGTAGGTTAAGAGTGAGTCAGAGTTGTTTTTAGAACAGAAATATGGGAGTCCTTACAGGAACTAAAAGCTTAAAGCCAGGCAGCGGTGCAAGAAATAATAGACAAGGGGGGTAAAGTTGAAAACGTTAAAAGTTCTAGCGTGTCTTGTGCTGATTGTATTGCTGTGTGGGTGCGTGTCAACAGGAAATGAAGATGACGAGCAGGGTGAAGCCGGTGTTGTAAGTGGAACTGTGGAAAATCCGGGCTCCCAGGCAAAAGTAACTTATAATGTGAGGGATGCCAACCTGGGAGAACTTACAACTCCCCGACAAGATTTTCACCAATATTTAAGAGGGGGATTAAATCCCGGACAAAGCTTTCGTCTTTGGGGGACTATTGAAAACAAGGGCAGATATGACAATGAGTTAATGATTAGAGTGAGGATCACAATCTGGAGCAGTGATCATCCTCATGGCAATGATGTTGTGGATACGGGGATTCTTCTGCTATACGGAGGCAGCACCTATGAATATGACTATACGGTAGATATTCCTGCCAATGCCCACCAGGTTGATATGGCAGTTGAAACCACCGCAAGTGGCAACACTAATTGGAAAGCACAGTTTAAGGCCAGATTGACTGTTGACGAGTAAAGAAACCAAACCATTTCAAAAAGAAACGGTCTAAGCTGGCTCTCCAGCGTTAGACAGAGCCGTCTAAAATACTGTTGTGGACTGGGCCCTTTGTGATAGGTCCAGTCCTTTTTGGGTTTTGAGAGCTATCAAATCTTCGTCCGGCCAGTGAACATGTGCCTAATGGTATTTTTCCAAATGATTAGGTGTGTTAGTGTAGTGCCGATGAGGAGATTCGAAATCCCACACCTAGGGCCTTAAATTGAGTCAAGTACGATATAATTAACATAGCGTGCAAGTCTTTCCCAGGAGGTGCCGTTTGAGAAAGTTAAAGATATCCCGGGGCCAGGCCCGGCAACTGTTGCTGAAACACCAGGAATTATTTCCTCCCTATACC
>PWLI01000075.1 GCA_003559415.1 Clostridiales bacterium
AAATCCCAGAAACAGCGTCAGGAAATCTCCGCCCAGGAAAGTAATCAGGATGCCGCTGCAGGTCATGCCCGTCAGCAGCATGTACCGCCGGGTGTCCCGGTGGGGGGCAAACCAGCCCAGGCTGAACAGCAGCGAGGCAACCCACAGCAACAGGGCAACGCCTGCCAGCAGCAAGCCCAACCCGTCAGCAGAAAGGGACAATTCCAGGCCCGGTAGCACAAGGGCAGCAGACCCGGGAGCCAGCCAGCCCATGTACACAGCAAGCAGCCCGCCACCGGCCGCCAAACAGGCGCCTACAGACAACGCCACCTGGCGGCGCAGATCTTCCATAGCCAGGCACAAAAGCCCTCCCAACAGCGGCAGCAATACCAGCGTCCACATGGCAATCCCTCCCTAAAACATTCCCTGGGTTATTCGTTCAATGGCCGGCAAGAACAATGCCGGCAACAATCCCAACACCAAACACAGCAGCGCCGTCAGCACCGGCGGCCACACCAGCCCATCGCTTAAACGTTCCCGCTGCCAGGACCCATCGCCGTAGAAGAAGGCCGCCCCGATTATCGGGAAAAAATACATGGCATTGAGCAAGGCGCTTAGCAGCAAAACGGCAATAATTTCCGGATGCCCGGCAGCCAGCGACCCCTGGAGCAAGTACCACTTGCTCTGGAAGCCGTTGATGGGAATAATCCCCACCATGCCCAGGGAAGCCAGGGCAAAGGCGCCCATGGTCAGCGGCATCTTTCTGCCGATGCCCATCATCTGGGAGACCTTGTCCACGCCCCCGTGGGTTATTACCGCTCCGGCGCAGAAAAACAGAGTTATCTTCATCAGCCCGTGATGGACAAAGTGCAGCAAGCTGCCAAAGAGCAATATCGGGCTGCCGGAAAATATGCCCAGGGTTATGTACCCCAACTGACTGACAGTGGAGTAAGCCAGCCTTCTCTTCAATTGATCCTGGCGCAGGGCAAACACCGACCCCACCAAAATGGTCACAAAGGCCACCACCAGCAACAGGCGGGAAAGATTTGTCTGACTCAGCGCCTCCGGCCCCACCACGAAGTACATGCCCCGCAGTAGGCCAAAGCACCCGGCGTTGACCACCGCCACTGCATGGAGCAGGGCGCTGACCGGGGTGGGCGCAGCCATGGCGGAGGGCAGCCAGCCATGGAGGGGCATAACGGCCGCCTTTATCCCAAATCCCGCTGTCAACAGCAGCACCAGCAGGCCCACAGCAGCCAGGGGCGTGTCCCCGGCCAAACTGCCTCCCACGGCAAAATCCAGCGTGCCGGACGTCCACCACATAACCACCATGGCAGCCAGCACCAGCGCCGCCCCTGCCAGGCTGTAGACCAGGTACTTGGCCCCGGCTGCCCGGGAGGAATCAGTCTGGTTGTGCATCACCAGCGGCCAGGTAACAAAGGTCAACATTTCGTAGAACACATAGAGGGTGAACAGGTTGGCAGCCAGGGCGATGCCCATGGTTGCTGCCAGTGACAGGGTAAAAAAGCAAAAGAAACGCTGCACCTTGTGGGGGTGGTGGGAGATATAGCTGCCGGCATAAACGGTGGACGGCACCCATAAACCGGCAGCCAGCACGGCAAAGATCAGCCCCGGGCCGTCAGCCCGAAAGGCCAGCGTCAAACCCGGCACCACCTGCCACCACTGGGCAGACAAACCCGGATGTTCCAGCGCCAGCCACAATGCCAACCCGGCAGCCGCAACGGCAGAAAGCATGGCCGGCACCAAAGGACGCCTGGCCAAAGCCGGCAGCCAAATCGCTCCGGCCCCCGCCAAAGGAATAACTATAAGTGCGGTAATTATCCAGCTCATGCTTTCACCCCGCTAGTACAACAGCCAGCCGGCGGCCGTTTCCAAAAGTTTCAACACCGGGCCGGGCAACAGACCCAGCGCCACCAGCGCCGCCGCCAACAGCGGCAACCCCGGCATATCCCACAGGCGCCAGGGCGCCCTTTCTTCTTCCCCGGAAAACCAAATGCTTCGCAGCACCGGCAGGAAATAAGCGGCATTAAGCAGACCGCTGACAATAACCAGGACCGGCACCCACCATATCCCGGCGTTCAAACCGGCATTGAACAGGTACCACTTGGTCCCAAACCCGGCCAGCAAAGGCAAGCCCACCATGGACAGCGCCGCCAGCGTAAAGGCGGACATGGCCACAGGCAGCCGTTTGCCCATGCCGGCGAAGTTCTTGATCTCCCGGTTGCCGGAAACTTCTATGGCCTTTCCGGCAGTTATAAACAGCACCACTTTCATCAAGCCGTGGGCCAACACATGGTAGAGGGCGGCGGCAATGCCCAGCACCCCTCCGATGCCAAAGCCCAGGAAAATGTAACCCACCTGGGCCACGGTGGAATAGGCCAGCAGGCGCTTGATGTCGGTCTGTACCAGGGCAAAGGCCGAACCGGCCAATATGCTCAGCACCGCCATCAACCTCAGCAGTCCTGTCAGTCCCAGGGCAGCCATCAGGCCGACGCCAAACAAACCGAAAAACACCCGGGCCATGGCCACGGCATAAACCTTGACCACCACCCCCGACAGCAGGGCGCT
>PWLI01000163.1 GCA_003559415.1 Clostridiales bacterium
ATCCGGCTGCGGATGGCCGGGTTTTGACGATGAAATACCTTCTGCGGTGAAAAAAAGCCTGGATTCAGACGGAAGCCGGACGGAAATTACCTGCGCCCGCTGCGGAGGACATCTGGGCCATATTTTTTCAGGTGAAGGGTTCACTCCAAAAAATATCCGTCATTGCGTTAATTCATTGTCATTGAAGTTTATCCCGGATAAGGACCATGATTAAAAAGGCTGTTTTGGCCGGAGGATGTTTTTGGGGGATTCAGGAGCTTTTCCGCAAACAACCGGGAGTCGTTCGTACCCGCGTAGGGTACACCGGCGGGAAGAACCCGGATCCGACGTATGAAAACCATCCCGGACATGCCGAAGCTGTAGAGATAGAATATGATGACAGAACCACATCGTATAAAGAACTGCTGGATTTTTTCTTCCGTATCCATGACCACACAACATTAAACAGGCAGGGCAACGATATCGGCAGTTCGTATCGATCGGCAATTTTTTATAAAAACGAAGAAGAAAGAAAAGAGGCGGAAGATTTTATTGCACTGGTGAGCAGCTGCGGCAGGTGGGAAAATCCTGTTGTTACAACAGTAGAACCCCTCACTGACTTTTACCCGGCCGAGGGTTACCATCAGGATTACCTTCAGAAGAATCCGGGAGGATATACTTGCCATAACATACGGGGCCCCGGTTATATAGATTGATAAAGAAAAACAAAAAAATTTACAGGTAATTAAATCTTTTAAGACCGAATTTCCTCAGAACTGACCTGTAAATGTAATAAAGCATGCGTCCGGTTATTTTCAGGAGAGAGTTAAATCCGAAAGAGAGGCTCAGATAAAAATTCTGAAAGGAGAAAGGTTTGACAGCCGGGGCCGTATTTAATAAATTAAATCGTGAATAGAGATTGATTGTTATTAATTTCTGCCGGAAACTCAGGATGGAATTTTAATCGGGTAATCGGAGACAGGAAAATTAAAAGGAGGAAAAGAAAATGGTTAAACTATTTGTATGTCAGATTTGCGGAGAACCTTACCTGGGAGAGAGCATAGATGACTGCCCTTTCTGCGGCGCACCCGAAAAATATCTTAAGAGTATAGAAGATTACTCTAAATTATGGGACGTGGAATTAACCCAACAGGAAAAATCCGATATGAAGGAGACCCTTGATTTAGAGATTAATGCAGCTGCTTACTATAAAAAAGTGAGCAAGGCTAATGAAAAATATTCTAAGATGGACCGGTTATTTAAGCAATTCGCAAGGGTTGAAGAGGAGCATGCAGAAGTGGCTGCAAAATTTTTGGGAGTAGAGGAACCCGAACTTAAGGGAGAAGATCCTAAAGGATCACCCCAAAAGGACTTAGAAAGGACTAAAGAACTGGAAGATGCTGCTGTTGAGAAATACCAAAATTTTTTAAAGAATGCCTCTAACCCTAAAGTGGAAAAATTCTATGATGCCTTAATTCATGCCGAACAGGGGCATGCCCAGATAGCTTCTGAAGATTTAAAATAAATTTCCAAAAGATTAATATATCCGTTATATAATCTCCTATAGCGTCTGACGCATTATGAGTAATTCGCAATGTTCTGTAAAGAACCTGTGATCAACACCGCGTGAGCCCGGGGAGCCAAACTTTTTCTCGTCGATAAAACGGGGCCTTGTTTTTAAGCGTAATTTGGCGCAACAAATTACTTGTTAAGGTTTCTGTCTTGGTACACCCCCAAAATGAGCATTATAATAAGAGTTTGAAGTTCTCCTGTTAATTACAATTAAGCTGTAGTTTTAACGTTTTATGTAGATATTTTTATTTGTGTAACTTTATATTATTGACTATGAAGCGATTATATATTATAATTGTATCAAATAATGAAGCGAATAGGAGGTTTTAATGCGTTATATATGGCAGTTAAAAGAATGGCCTGATTTTAGATTTAGTAGTGATAAGATACTTAAATATCTAAGCCGGGCCCGTTTGGCACAGGGTAAATTTATAAACAAAATATCGTCTTTGGGGTTTGATTATAATCAAAAATCAAGAGAAGAAATACTGACTGAAGAAACAATAAAAACTGCGGCTATAGAGGGGGTGCGTTTGGATAAGGAAACAGTGAGGTCTTCAGTAGCCAGAAAATTAGGGTTGCCGGATGCGGGTTTAAAGCAGCCGGATAGAAATGCCGAAGGTTTAATAGATATGCTTCTTGATGCAACAGATAATTATTATAAACCTCTTACCTGTGGGCGTATTAAATCATGGCAGGCCGCATTGTTCCCAACGGGGTATTCCGGGTTGAGAAAGATTGAAACAGGAAAATTCAGAAAAAAGGATCCAATGCAGGTTGTATCAGGGCCTGTATCTAAAGAAAAAGTTCATTATGAAGCTCCGCCCAGTGAACGAATACCTGTGGAGATGGAAAAATTTTTAAGATGGTGGGAAGTTAAAAAGAACAACCTGGACGGAGTATTGCGTGCCGCAATAGCCCATATTTATTTTGTAACTATACACCCTTTTGAAGATGGAAACGGGAGAGTTGCCCGGGCACTTACGGATATGGCATTGGCTCAGGATGAAAAAC
>PWLI01000012.1 GCA_003559415.1 Clostridiales bacterium
GAATGAAGCGATAATCTGGGCTGGCGGAGCCGGTGTTATCGCAACGGAAAATTCCGATCCTAGAATGGAATTATTCAATCTTCAGTCGGTTCCTCGTGGAACCTGGAGGGACGTTGTTTCTAGAAATGGTCAAGGTGTCCGAGCAACTAGATTGGAACTTGATGCAAATGCACCGCTCGATGAGCTCAACCAGTTCTAGAGACCCAATGTCCTTCAGCCTAAAGAGGGTGATTTTGGTAGGTGCGAGCACCGTTGCCGGTATATTTGTTTTGCTTTATATCGGAATTTGGATAGCAGGAATCTTAACCCGGCCATCACATGAAAGAGCGATTGTATTTGATTCAGCACGACAAATCATAATGCTTTTATATGAATGGCATGATTGGGAGCACCTGGAACGTTTGGACCATGATGCGGTGGAAAGCGAGCTGCTGACCTTAGCGAATTACGGAAACGATCTTTTCGTTGGAGGAGTAGGCAGCAGGAGTTGGATCTTTCGACTGAGTGGCGTAGCCGAAGTACCTGGAAGAAAATCAGAATGGAAGCGATTTGGCCGTTTTTCCTTCAGGTGGAAAGATGATGGGAAAGCGGCCTTTTTCGAAGTCCTTCTGGATGAGAAATGGATCCCGTTTGCGAGCGTAATTGACGGAGAATATACGTATTATCGGTCATATGATCATCATTATCCAACAATAGACGACTATGAGCATACGATTTTTATCGATAGGAGGTATGCGGAAGAAAGTGAAGTATTTCGAACACGGTTCGATTGAAAATTGAGGGGAACCGAAAGACATCGTTTCGACAATTGACAAATCCACATCCCGAATACACCTCTCCTCCCTTCGGCCCAAATGCAACCGGCACGCCCTTATTCCAATCGGCCGCCCCTCCCGCCATCGCCTCGCCCACTTGAGCCCTTTGTTTTTGGAAGCCGTCTCGCTCTGCACAACCGACATTATGATCTAATATCGCCCGGGAACCTGCCCGCGCCATCGGAGATGGCTAGTCAGGGGCGATTCTAGACATGAATGTCCCGTTGTGCGATCCAGCCGGCAATCTAGCGTGGGGCTCAAGCGGGCGAGGCGATGGCGGGAAGGGCTCCCCGGGTTGGAGTCCGGGACGCCCCTTTCGCTAACTCCGCTAACGCTGCGCGCTGTCGCTTGCCTTTAAAAGTCAGCCCGGGCCTCCATTGTGCCCCTGCCGTCGCAGCGTTGGCGATCATTCGGATGACTCCGGAAGGATCGATCTTTTTTCCCGGTCGCACCCCGTACCGGGTCACAAATAAGGCCCCATAGAAAAGAGCCCCCCGCCCGGCGGCCCCGGAGCTTTTTGGACGCAGGTTCCCGTATCCGACATCACAGGACGCGGGGACCTTTTTTGTGTCGCGTCCCGCCACGCGCCCCCACGGACGTTCCGCTACGCTCCACTGTGGGGGCTTCCCCCTCCGCCTACGGCGCGGTTGCCCCGCGGCCTCGCTTCGCTGGCCGCGTGGCAATCCGACCGCGCCGGAACAATCAGCGAACCCGGGCTGGCCGCCGTAGCGTCCCGTAGCGCGGAGACACTGCCGGGGCAAGCCCGCCAGCGATTCCGCTTTTGATTTAGCTGCGGCGGCCGCCGCAATCGGAAGGAAGAGCCCTGGACCTCCCGGCCGAGCCCGGGAAGTCCGCCCGAAGTCTTGTGCCGCCATCCCCGGCGCGCTTTGGCGGCTAAGATGGAAGAATCAGGAGGCGCGGTCGAGATAACCTTCCAGCATCTCAATGACCACTGCCTGCTTGCTTTTGGGGAGTTTTGAAATGCGTTCGGCCAGTTTTTGAGCCTTGGGCGAAGGGCCGCGCTTTGTGCTTCGTTGGGGTTGAACGCCAAGCAACTCGTCAACGGACACGTCGAGGGTTTTGGCCGCTCGGATTACGAAATCAGCCGTCGGGTTCTCGCAAGCGCGCTCGTAATGGACGACCAGGTTGCGGGAAATCCCCAGAAGATCGGCAAACTCGTACTGGGTGAGCCCCTTCAAAGTCCGGTAATGGGCGAGGCGCTGCCCGAAGGGCGGTGCTTCGTGTTTAGGTTTTCGGCCGCGTTGCATGTCCCGATTATACGGGTCGGTTTGGCAACTGGGGCGGCAGCGGCCGTTTTCTGAAAAAAGAACTTGCATCCTTTAGTCAGTTAAAGCTAACCAAGAGGAGAGCAAGTTAAAACCGGCTAAAATTTAGTTAGTTTTGGCTTGACGACAAAACGCAAAAAAAGGCCAGCGGCTCGCTTGGGAAAACGTAAACCACTGGCCTTCAATTAATAATTAACGATGAAAAGAAATACCCGAAAAGAACCCGAAAAACAAGGAAGAAAGGACGGCCGCGAGAGCGGCGAAATCACCGTGCGCGTGGGGGCGCAAATCGGCCGGGAAGGAGGTGCGGCGTGATGGTCACCGTTTCTTTGTCGGCCAAGGAGTGGAAAGCGCTCTTTGAAATCGTCGAGGAATACTCCTGGGAGAAAACTCCGGAGGAGTTGCTTGAAGCTCTCGCCCACGATCTGACCGGCTTCCCCGGCAACGGGGGAAGCGAC
>PWLI01000060.1 GCA_003559415.1 Clostridiales bacterium
CAGTCCCCTTGGTTCAGATGAAGTTGCGGCGGTAGTGGCTGTAAAGGGTCCTCAGTTCTGCCATGTCGCTGTCCATTGCCAATTGAAGATCAGATGCCTGCTGGTAATCTCCTTTGTCCAGGGCGTTGCATATGCGGGTAAAGAGGCTGGTGTGGGAGGTGTTATCCCGGGCCAGTTTTTGCCGCAGGACATCGATTCTGTCCCACAGCTGCTGGTTCAGGTGGTTGTGGCGGGCATCTGCTTGCTGACAAAGACGCACCAAGTCCAGGTTGGAGGGCAGCACCCTGTTAATCAGCTCGGTGTGCCACCGCTCCAGCACCGCCTGGCGGTAGCTGTCTATCAGTTCCTGGTTGAAGACATTTTGCCGGAACAGAAAGGACGTCTTGTCTGAACCGGGGTTTAAGGCCTGGAGGTTTTCCCACACGGTGGCGGGGGGTGGGCCAAACATCTTTTCCCGTTGGGCCTGGTCATAGTGTTCGAATACATCTTCTTCGCTGCGGTATGCCCGCTCTTTTTCCAGGTAGTCATCGGCCTGGCCGGGCTCCTTGGACAAGGCAGCCACCAGGCTGTCACTGTCTTGGTTCCCCACTGCTACAATGCCATCCAGCATGGCCAGGCAGCTGGCGGCCATGACCAGCCAGCTGTTGGAAAGGGGGTTGGGGGCCCTGAGCTCAAACCGGGTGGCCAGTGGGTTGGCCGGGTCGCGCACCAGCCCCACCAACACCGAGCGGTTGCGGGAAGGGGTTTCTGCGTCCAGTCCTAAGGAAGTGACGGTGCAAACCGGCGCTTCGTAGCCGGGCTGCAGCCGGTTGAACCCATCTATGGATGCGGTGACAAAGGGGTTGACGGCATAATAATTCTTTAGCAGCCCCATCAGCGCCGCCAAGCCCACAGAACTCATAAACTGGTCTTCACCCTGCTTGGGCGAAAAAAGGTTGACCACTGAACCGTCGGCCAGCCGGCCGGCCAGGCCCATGTGGGTGTGTTTGCCGTTGCCGGCCACATTGGGAAAGGGCTTGGCATTGAAGGTAATTTCCAGCCCGTGGGAGCGGAAAACATCGGTGATTATGTCCCTGACCACGTACTCGTTGTCGGCGGCCTGCAGGGCGGTGCTGTAACGCCAGTCCACTTCCAGCTGTTCCATGACATGGCTGAACCGCCCGTTGCTGTCCAGCTCGCCGGTTACGCCGCCCACTTCCTTGTGGCCCATCTCCGGTTCCAGGCCAAAGGCCTCCAGTATCAGCAGCGTTTCTTCCAGGGCGGTGCGCACCGTTCCCTGGGTGCGCTTCCAGTACTGCTCTTTCAGCGTTTGGGAGGTTGCCAGCTTTTCCACATCGGCCTTGTCCCGAGGAGTCTGAACCCAGAATTCCAGCTCAGTGGCAGCAGTTATTATAATTTCCTTGATCGGTTGGTTGATGCCCATGTTGTCAAGCACGTCGGGGTGCTGCTGGAAAAACTCCAACAATTCCGACTGGACGCAGTCCACTGCTTTCTTCAGCACCGAGCGGGAGTCCACCGTCCGGTTGTTGTGCACCAAAGTGGCAGGTATGCGCAAGGTGCCCACCGGCGCTCCGTCCACCAGATGGTAACGATTGTAGTCCACGCTCCAGTTCACCCCGGTGTCGGGCACAAGGTCCACCCGGGCGTTGTTCAGGGTGGCGATGCCGTGGAGAACGACGCTGGACCCATCTGTTTGGACGCCGTACTTGAGAAAGGGCCCCCAATTGCCCTGGACCCGTTCCACGGGTATTTTTTCGTCGGTGGCATTGCCGCCCAGGTCCACACCCATCAGCGACACAAACCGCACCTCCCGGTGGTCAGCCAACAACCGGTCGATTCCCTCCGGTGTTTGCTGCTCCGGCCGGACTACATAAAGAAGCTCTTTCATTTCCCCATCCCCCTGTTTGTCTAAAATTATAGTGCTATTTTATCAGATTAGCAGGGTAAATCAAAACTTTGGGCAAAAAAAAAAAGCCCTGACGGGCAAGTTATTCTTTTTCCGGCGGCAGGCCATCAAAAATCTTTTCCGGTTCCGGGTATTCCCGGCCCTGGGTGTCCACAGTGACGCTGGCGATGACACAGCGTTCCAGTGGGCGATCTTTGTCGTCCCGGGGCAGTTGGGAGATGCGCTCCACCTCATCCATTCCTTCAATTACCTTGCCAAAGGCGGCATAGTACTTGTCCAAATGGGGGGAGCGGTGGGTAACTATAAAGAACTGGGACCCGGCGGAGTCGGGGTCCGGGGTGCGGGCCATGGACAATATGCCCTTGTTGTGCTTGAGCTTGTTGGGAAAGTCGTTATGGGCAAATTCGCCCCGGATAAACCAGCCGGGGCCGCCCTTGCCGCTGTCGTCGGGGCTGCCGCCCTGTATTATGAACTTGGGCACAATGCGGTGAAAAGTCAGCCCGTCGTAGAACTTGTCTTTTACCAGGGCTATGAAGTTATAGACGGTGTTGGGGGCAATGTCGGGGTAGAGTTCAGCTTTGACTGTGGCGCCCGATTCCATTTTAAAGGTCACTATCGGCTTCATTCTCAGTCCTCCCTGTCTATTGTTTCCGGCTGCTGTTGCTGCCAGCTGTTGAGATCCACTGTAACCTGGGCCATGCGCTGCTCCACCCAGGGCCGGTCCCGATCATTCCTGGCCACCGACACAATCCGGTCCACCTCTTCCATGCCCTGCAGCACCCGGCCAAAGGCGGCGTATTCACCATCCAAATGGGGTGAATCTTCCACCACGATGAAAAATTGGGACCCGGCGGAATCAGGGTCAAGTGAACGGGCCATGGAAACGACGCCCCGTTCGTGCCTTAGGTCGTTGGCGAACCCATTGGACGCAAACTCGCCGGCAATGGACCAACCGGGGTGTCCCCTGCCTGTTCCCTGAGGACAGCCACCCTGAATCATAAACCGGGGAATGACCCGGTGGAAGATCAGGCCGTCGTAATAGCCCTCTTGCACCAGATGGACAAAGTTTGCCACGGTGTTGGGTGCGATGTCGGGAAACAATTCTATGTAAATTTTCTCGCCGTTTTCCATTTCCAGCGTCACTACCGGGTTTTCTGTTTCGAATACCGGCTGCTGGTTGCCATTGCCGCCGCAGCTGGCCACGAAAAATACACCTGACAACATCAAAAAAAACAGTGCACGCATGGTTATCCCCCTGTCGGAAGTTTCTTTTATTATGCTGTGCCCAAAGCAAAATTGCAAGTGCTGTTGCGCTTAGGCCCTCTTTGGGGTAAACTATATAGCAGTTATACGAAGGGAGGGGCGTGAAGATGATAATCCGCGACGCAGCACGCAGCACATCAGGAAACATGGGTGATCATGCTTCGCAGCCCCGGTAGATTTGTAAACAGGCCGGAGGTGTGAGCTTTTCCGGCTTTTTCTGTACAGCTGGAGAAACATCCTGTTTCCCTTGGAGACGGGGTTTTTTATTTCATAAGCAAATGGAGGGGAAATACATGCCGGAACAACCGGAAATCAAAATTGTTGAATATGAACGCAAGTACGCCGCGGCGGTGGCGGAGATGTGGAACCGCAGCGCTTCCGAGTGGGGCGGCTTCGGGTCGCTTTACAACGAAGAGCGGGTTATTGCCGAAAACGAGGACTCAGACAACATCAAAATCTACCTGGCGCTGGATGGCCAGCAGGTGGTGGGTTACTGCTCATTTGCAGAATACCAGTCAGACAAGGGTGCGTCTTACATACCATTTCTCAACGTGCGCCCCGACTACCATGGCAAAAAAGTGGGCAAGCTGCTGATACTCAAGGCGGTGGAACAAGCCATTGCTTCCCAGTGGCCCCGGCTGGACCTTTATACCTGGCCCGGCAACGTCAAGGCGGTGCCGCTGTACAAAAAATGCGGGTTTTTCTGGGAAAAGCGAGATGACACAACCCATTTGATGAACTTTTTGCCCTATGTGATGAACACGGAGGCGGTGGAGGATTTCTTCCGGCACGCCGACTGGTATGCCGATTCAGTGAAGCACATAGAGGTCAAGCCCGATGGCCGGCAAGAGAACCGGTTTGAGTACCTGGACTACCACTGGCAAAAGGATGACCGGCTGTTGCGCATGGAGTTTGAGCGCCGGGGCCGGGGGTTGCGGCTGATTGAAACGGAGGACTACCTGGTCAGCGCCACCGTTGAACACCTGAAGTTGGTCTTTGACCGTCAGTACAAAGTGGTCTATCGGGTGGTGAACAAAAGCGGCGCGCCCTTGAAACTGAAGATCAGCGGCAAGGATGACGAAAATGTCCGCTTTGACCTGGACCGGGAGCTGGTGCTGGATGAGAAGGGCCAGGAAGAGGTTGTGGAAGCTGAGTTCTACGTCGGCCCGGTGGAAGAAGAACAAAAGGAATGGCGCACCCATCCGGGGGTTGTCGCAGATTTGCTGATAAACGACAAGCATGCCC
Organism: Clostridiales bacterium; assembly: GCA_003559415.1. Taxonomy (GTDB): domain Bacteria; phylum Bacillota; class Proteinivoracia; order UBA4975; family PWLI01; genus PWLI01. The sequence continues at coordinate 4,415 of PWLI01000060.1, forward strand.
TGTTCAAGGTGGGTGTGGTGCCCCAGTTCCCCGCTGCCATGGAAGCTGTTGTTTCCCAGCGGGAAGCGGTGGCCGGCCGCCCCTGGGCAGTATACCTGGGCATGGAAAACAATTTCCGTCAAAGGGCATCTTTCCAGATAGAGCTCCCTGAATCGCCGATGGTTGAGCTGCCAACAAGGCAGCATTCCGTCGAACTGGCGCCCGGGGAAAAGACTTCCCTGGAGTTGCCGGGCACGCTGGTCCGTCCGGGATGGTACAGCGGCCAGGCGAAAGTTGTTGCCACTCCCCAGGGGGAAGAGTCGGTGGAGTACCAGCAACAGCTGAACGCCTTGCTGCCCGGTGCAGGGGTTGCCTTTGGCGGAGAGAACAAGGATTACTGGATGGCTTACAACGGCCGCTTCTTTGTGCGCCTGCGCAAGTCTAACAACTACTTTGCCGTGGGCTCGCTGGCCCAGGACCGGGAAATTACCGCTTTTCAGTATCCAATTGTAGGGCCGCCCTGGACGGTGGAAATGGCCAGGGTCAAACCCCGGGTGGAGTTTTCCCAAAATGGGCGGTGGATAACCATGAAGGCGACCTTTGCCTCCCAGGCACTGTCGGGTTTGGATGTGGCGGCGGAGTTCACCCTCCATGCCGACGGCATGACAGAGCACCGCATGGTTCTGGAAAACCGTTCTGAAAAATCGCTTGAGCCCAAGTGCCGCATCGGCATGATTCAGGATTTCCCCGGAGCCCTGCTGCCACTTTCCCAGGGGGTAGTGGAGGTGGACGGCAGCTATGGCCGGGATATGGATAACTTTTCCCCGGAAAAACTGACGGAAAACTGGCTGTTCATCCGGCAAAGGGAAACGTCCCGGGGGATTTGCTGGCCCGTGAAGTGGCAGCCCCGGTTTGTCGATTATCTCTGGCAATTTGAACAAGATATGGGAACGCTGGCCCCCGGAGAAGTGGCTGAGACGGAATCGCTGGTGATTGCCATAAACACCTGGCAGCGCTGGCAGGATTTCCGCCGCTATGCCACCGGGCACAAGGAAGAAATGCTGGCCCGCCACAACATGGAACTGGACATCAACGGGCACAACCCCTTTGTCGGCCAGAAATTTCCTGTGGTGGTTCGGGAACACAAAGCCTCGGTGTTTGACGGGGCAATTGAAATCAGCTCCCGGCAGGGCCTGGTTGCCCCGTTGACAGTCAAGCATGGGACGGCGGAAAAAGTCCGCCAGGCAGAGTTTTCTCTGAGCACCCAGGGGGAACAGTGGTTGGATCAGCTGGAAATGAAAGTTGGCTTTTCTTCCGTCAGTTTTTCCCGCTGCCAGACGATAATGCAACCCCGGGGCAGCGTCAGTACAGGCACCAGGGACCAGCAGGGCAAGGAAGTGCTGGTGGTGGACAATGGGGCGATAGAATTTGCCGCCGCCCCCGATTATGCTCCCATGGTTTTTTCCCTGAAACATCAGGGCGTTGAGTGGCTGGCCAGCTCCTTCCCCGAGCCCTGTGCCTGTTCCTGGTGGAACCCCTGGCTGGGCGGTTTGGGCTATGCCCTGGAGGATGAAATATCTGCCCTGTCATTGCTGGAGGAGAAGAGCAGCGCCAAGTTTGTGTCGCTGGAAGACAACAAGGGAAACAAGTGGCAGGGGTTGGAGATTACAACTTCCTTTGAGAAACATGAAAAGTATCGGGGCCTGGAGTGGCGCCAGTACGCCTTGACGCTGCCGGGCCTGCCGCTAATGTGCAGTGTGATTAAGATGACCAACAATACCGGGCGCGTGCTGGTTGATTCGCCGTTGGTGATGGAAACCTTCCTCCAGCCCCAGGGCGGTTGGATGACGGAAGGGACGCCGGCTGGGTCTTCGGTCACCTACCACTTGAGCCCTGAGGCAGGAGCCATGGCCCGGGGGACTGAAACCCTGCACTTTGGCAACGGCATGTCCCGGCAGGTGGCCCAGTACTTTACCAACGGGCGCGTCCTGTCCTACATCAACCCCCACGTTGTGCACCCCTTTGTGCCCAGGGACATGACGCTGGCCGACGGCCAAGGCAAGTTCAGCCAGCCGATATTTGTGATGCTGATGGATGAACCGCTGTCGGCCAACGCTTTGGTGGACCTGAAAACCATCACATTCGACTAAAGACCGGGAGAGGTTATTGTGAAGCAAAGATTGCTCAAGCAGATGGAGTTCATCAAGGAGGCTGACCGGTTGAAGACCATTTACCGGCAGACGCTGGTCAGCGACGGGTCCAAGCGGGAAAATGATGCCGAACACAGCTGGCATCTGGCGCTGATGGCCATGTTGCTCCAGGAGCATGCGGCGGAGCCGGTGGATTTGTTGCGGGTGATTAAGATGGTGCTGATTCACGACCTGGTGGAAATCGATGCCGGGGACACCTTTTGCTATGACCAGTCCGCCAATGCCGACAAGGAAGAGCGGGAACATAAGGCGGCCCAGCGGTTGTTTGCCATGTTGCCGGAAGATCAGGGCCGGGAAATGTGGGAGCTGTGGCAGGAGTTTGAGGACAGAGAAACTGCCGAAGCGCTTTTTGCCGCCGCCCTGGACCGGTTGCAGCCCATGCTGAACAATGCCGCCACCGGCGGCGGCACCTGGACCCGGCATGACATTGCCAGCAGCCAGGTGCGCAAGCGGGGCGAGCCCATCGTCCAGGCCTCTGCTTCCCTGGGCGAGTACTTTGAGAGCTTGTTGGAGCAGGCCATGGCAGAGGGGATACTGCGCAGCGATGAAAATAGCAAGGGGGAAGCAAAGTGACGGCGGTGTACCAGGTTGATTCCTTCACCGACAAGCCCTTTGCCGGCAACCCGGCCGGGGTGTGCCTGTTGGACAAGATGGGGGATGGGGGCTGGATGCAGGCGGTGGCCCGGGAAATGAATGTTTCGGAAACCGCCTTTGTCGCGCCCCGTTCCGACGGCAGCTATGATTTGCGCTGGTTCACCCCCATGGTGGAAGTGGACCTCTGCGGCCATGCCACCCTGGCGGCGGCCCATGTGCTGTTTGAGCAAAATCTGGCCAGGCACAGCGTTATTGAGTTTCATACCCTGAGCGGGCTTCTCACCGCCCGAATGGATGACGGTTGGCTGGAGCTGGATTTTCCCGCCCAGCCGCCTGAGGACAGGGAACTGGACCAGCAGGTAATCGCCGCTCTGGGCGTTGCCCCCCTGTATACCGGCGACAATGGCACCGACTACCTGGTGGAGGTGGCAGAGGAGAGCCAGGTCAGGGGGCTTGCTCCAGACATGGCCAAATTGGCGGCCGCCACCAACCGGGGCGTGATTGTCACAGCCCCCGGCAGCGATTGCGATTTTGTTTCCCGCTTTTTTGCCCCGGCCATCGGCATACCCGAAGACCCGGTCACCGGGTCGGCCCACTGCTGCCTGGGCCCCTTTTGGCAGCAACGCCTGGGCAGGGACCGGATGGTGGCCAGGCAGCTGTCTGACCGGGGCGGCTTGGTCCGGGTGACAATTGCCGGACACCGGGTGCTGCTGGGCGGGCAGGCTGTCACCGTGCTGGCCGGACAACTGACAGGAGACGCAAAAAATCACCCCTGAGGGTGATTTTTTTAATCCAGGAAACGCTGAATTTCCACAGTGTACCCCGAAGGGTCGGGCACAAAGAAGTGATAAATCCGGAATTTGTCATTGGTCTTGGGTTGTTGGGGTTTCATGCCTGCGTCGTGCAACCTTTTCCACAGCCCGTCAACATCTTCCGTCAGCAGGGTGAGAATCGGTGTTTTTTCCCCTTTGACCACCGGCACATGGGTGCAAAAACCCAAACCGCCGCCGCCGGGCACCTGGTAGATTCTGCAAACACCCTGGTCTTTGTACAGCGGCAGGCCGAGGACCTGGTTGTAGAATTGGTGGGTGGCTTCCATGTCTTCAGTGCCGAAAAAAACGATTAACCCGTCCCAAACAGACTTGATGGTCAACACCTCCCGTTTCTTTTGACCATTATAGCATAAAGGAAATTAAAATCATTTGTTGAACAATATAGTTAACCGAGTTTTACAAGGAGGATGAGCATGTCTTTGCACAAAGATGACGTTATTGATGATTTTCACGGAACGCCAGTGGCTGATCCCTTTCGCTGGCTGGAAAACCCCCAGGATAAAAACACCCGGGCCTTCGTCAGCAAACACAACCGGCGGACCCGCAAAAAACTGGACACGCCCCGTCGCCAGGAGATTAAGAAGCGGCTGACCGAGCTGTGGGATTACCCCAAGTGGGCGCTGCCCCAGCGGGCGGGCAAGCGGCTGTTTTACCTGTACAACGATGGGTTGCGCAACCAGCCGGTGCTATACATGCAACAGGGTGTGACGGGCCAGGCAGTGGAATTGCTGGACCCCAACAAATTCAGCCAAGACGGCACGGTGGCGCTGACCACTTTCAGCCCCAGCAGGGATGGACAGTTGCTGGCCTATTCCACCGCTGAGAGCGGCAGCGATTGGCAAAGCATTCGCATCCTGGACATCGAGACAGGCAAGCACCTTCCGGAAACGCTGGAGTGGTGCCGGTTTACCAACATGGCCTGGACTCCCGACGGCAAGGGATTTTACTACAGCCGTTTTCCCCATCCCGACACCGTCGAACCGGAGGACCGGAACAATTTCAACCAGGTTTACTACCATCAGGTTGGGGCCGACCAGCAGGAAGATGTGCTGGTGTTTCACCGTCCCGATGCCAAAGAGTTGGGTTTTGCGCCCTATATCAGTGAAGACGGCGCCTATCTGTGGCTCTATGTCTATCATGGCACATCGACAAAGAACCGGTTTTACTACCGGCCGTTGGATGAGAGGGGAGATTTTGTCCGATTGCTTGATGATGCAGATGCCTCTTACCAGCCGGTGGGCAACATTGGCAGCAAGTTTTACTTTCAAACAGACCTGGATGCCCCCCGGGGGCGCATAATCGCCATTGACCTGAAAAAGCCTCAACGGGAGCATTGGCAGGAAGTGTTGCCCCAGGCCGAGGATGTAATAGACCAGGCGAGGCTGGCCGGTGGACGTTTGGTGGTCAGCTACATGCACCATGCCCGGCATCGCCTGCTGGTGTTTGACACAAAGGGAAAACATCAGCAGGAAATTGACCTGCCCGACATTGGCTCGGTCCAGGGGATTGAAGCCAGGGAAAAGGAAGAGGACATCTATTTCCTGTTTACGTCCTTTCTCTACCCGGCGTCGGTATTCCGTTGCAGGCTGGACAGCGGCAAGACAAGCCGCCTGGGCCAGCAAAAACTGTCTTTCAAGCCCGGAGAGTTTGAGACCAGGCAGGTGTTTTACACTTCCCGGGACGGCACCCGGGTGCCGATGTTCATTACCCACAAAAAGGGGCTGAAGATGGACGGCTCCAACCCGGCCATGCTCTATGGCTATGGAGGCTTCAACATCAGCATGACTCCCGCCTTTTCTCCCGGGGCCGTGGGGCTGTTGGAACAGGGCGCAGTATACGCTGTGGCCTGTCTTCGGGGCGGAGGAGAATACGGTGACCAGTGGCATCAGGCAGGCATGCTGTGGAGCAAGCAAAACGTGTTTGACGACTTTATCGCTGCCGGCCAGTGGCTGGTCCAGGAGGGCTATACCGACAACAGCAAACTGGCGATTATGGGCGGCAGCAACGGCGGGTTGCTGGTGGCTGCCTGCATGGTGCAGCAACCGGAGCTGTTTGGCGCCGTCATTTGCCGGGTGCCGGTAATTGACATGTTGCGCTACCACAAGTTTACTGTGGGGCGCTATTGGATACCCGAGTACGGCAATGCCGAGGCCGACCCCGGGCATTTCCGCTTTCTCATGGCCTACTCGCCGCTGCACAATGTCAGGGAAGATGTAATCTACCCGCCG
>PWLI01000164.1 GCA_003559415.1 Clostridiales bacterium
GGGACCATAATACACATTGTCCAGCATGATGGAAGCACCATCATCGACATTGTCAGCCACATGCTCTCTGAAAGCAAGGTAAAAAGTCTCACCGGCACTTACAAAATCAGTGATGTTATAGCTGTAAAGTTCCCAATCAACACTGCTTTCTTCTGTAAACACAAGTTCATCCACAATGGTAGTGAAAGCAGAAGGGTCGTCCTGAACTGTGGTGGAAATCCGGATATCCACATTGTCGTCAAAATTGATCGGGAAACGACGCAAGTAGAATGAAACCTCAAATCCTTCAGCTGCTGTCAGTGCGGGTGTTACCAGCCATTGGTCGTTTTCACTGGTTCCTCCTTGCTGCCAAGATGTATAGGCCATATAGTTGCCGCCGTCAGGAGCAGCTGTGGCTGTTCCACCCTCCCAGCCGGGCAACGGACTTGTGTTTACTGCCAGCTGAATCCAGCCTGTACCGCCGTCTGGGTTCATTTTGAGCCAACCGGTGGGAGGAAATTCATTTTCAAATCCTTCGTCAAGTTCATCTGGCATTGGCTCAGGCAGCTCCCAGCTGAACAGCGCTTCTCCCGGGTTCAATCCTTCGGTGTCTATTGCCAGGTATACGGGCGTTTCGATGACATCCTACAACTGGATGGTAACCGTTTTATCGTCGCCGTCGACCGTAAATGCGGTGGTTTCTTCCAAATAGCCCGCTGCGGTAGTGGTCGCCGTATAGGAGCCATCTGCAAGCTGGGTGCTTGCCTGGCCGTTGCCATCGGTGGTGAGCTGCTGGCCGGCAACGCTTACGGTTGCATCTACGATGGGGTTGTTGTCGAAGTCCTGCACATTGAAGGTGATGGTATATCTGGGACCGGGCATCCTGTAATGCACTGTCACGGACCAGGTGTTGTTTGGCACAAAGTTCTGGTTGGTGCTACAGCCTGAACCTCCTGATGCTCTTCCTGCATGCAGCTCAAAATCAATGTCTCCGCCCCCTGTCACACCGTTGGCGATGGTTAAGGACCTGTTATAAGTTACTGTTCCAGTACTATTAAATGGTCCTTCAAATATTCTGGCTTCATCTTCCCCGCCAGGCGATACACAGCGAATTTGGGAAATTTGGTGACTGATCCATCCGCCTCCTGTTGCAGTCATGTCATACGTCACATCCACCCACAAAATTTCCGCACCTTCCGGGATGGTCACCGTAAGGGATCCCGGGCAAGAGGAGCTGCCCGGCAGACTGGTAAAATTTCTGTCTGTCGCGATATTTCCTGCACTATAAGTTGCTGTAATTGAACCCTCCGGTTCGGGTGCATTTACAATCCCGTCAATCCAGTCTTCGAAGTAGCTCACCCTGGCGTAAACGCCAGGCCATCCGGGTGCTGCGGGTGGGCCTCCCCAGCTTGTGACCCCTGCAAGCTTCCGTCCTCCTTTGGCATCGGGCACGGTAAGGGGGCCTCCGCTGTCGCCAAAGCTGGCATCAATACCGCCTTCCATGTAACCGGCCACCAGCATGTCGTCGGTGATGGAGCCCTGGGAATAGTTGCCGTCGTTCATGGCATCTTCGTTGGAGATGATGGGCACATCCGCTTCCTGGAGAATGTCAGGATAATTGTTGCCCTGGCTATCTGTACTGCCAAAGCCTGAAATGGTAGCCACCACCCCCGGGTGTGTTAGCCCGGCATCGGCATCGGCCCGGGACACGATGTCAATGGCCGATATCCTGTCGGTAAAGGTCAGGGGTGCCGTGAGCCTGAGCAAGGCAACATCGTGGTCGAAATTGGTGATGGTCTCATAATCGAAATGGATATAAATGGCCTCCACAGACTCTGCCTGGTCAAAGGGTTCATTCAGGTCATCGTTTCCGGCAAAGACTCTGTAAATCAAGGGGTATTCCACACAATGGGCTGCAGTCAATATCCACTCATTGTCAATAATACTACCGCCACAAATTAGCGAATAACCTGTTCCTGTCCAATAGGTCAATGCCACATGCCAGGGGTGGTCTTCGATCACGGCATCGCTGCCTCCGATAATGCGTTGGAGCCGATCGCGGTCAAACTCTGCGGATAATTCGAGAGTGGTTGAATCATTAGCGGAAACCGACAGAGCTTCCCGATCAATTCGAATCTCCTGATGGGCAGCTCTTTTAATCTCATAAATATCTACTCTGTTGCTTTTGCTTTTTGCCTCGAACTCCTGACCAATGGCAATACATGGCACGAGGACAAACAATAGGATCAGCGTACTTGTGTTTTTCATTATTGCTGGGTTTTGGTTGCTGCATAAAAGCTGCTAAGCATAATCCGCCGGTTGTTAACCATAAACGCGGTTTGAATATTTATTGAGGGAAAAGTCCTTTGGCTGTATTGTATAGATAAAAGTCAAACTTAGGAAGATATGGGTTGCAAAAATATGGAAATTGTGAAACAACTGAAAGTTTTTCCCAGTTTGGTCATTGAAATAGTGTTGACATGACATCAGAAATACATTGGTTGCTCAAACAACAATTTGCCCATTTCTAACATAAGGAACATTGCCTTGATTTGGGGTTTTTA
>PWLI01000066.1 GCA_003559415.1 Clostridiales bacterium
ACCATGACCTGGATAAAACACCTGGCAGAACGCCACGGGTTCAGGGTGGCGGATCTGCGCAGCTTTGACAAACCCCTGGCAGAGCAAGATTGGCATCGGGTAATTGCAGCCCGGAACCAGACAAGCAAACAGGCCAGCAATTGAAATGACCCCCGAAGGGGTCATTTTTTATGCCGAGTTGTTGTTCAGGCGGGACTGGCGGGCCAATTCTTCAGGATCGGCAGCCAAACGCACCTGGCCCATGCGCAACAGTATAAAAGCCAGGACGAAGAAGGCTGCTCCCGCTACAAACATGCCGGCATTGCCGACAACATCCATTGCCAGGCCCAGGAAGGCCGGGCCGAACATCTGGCCAATCATGGTAAAAATATAGTACATGCCGATGTAGAAACCCACCCTGTCCCGGCCGCCAAAGTCAGCAATCAGGGGCATGCCCTGGACATTTATCAGCGCCCAGCCACAACCGCCAAACACAAAGATGGCGGCGATGAGCCACAGGCTGCGCACCGGTATGGCCAGCAAAAACAAAATCGGCAGGATGACCAGACCCAGCATCATGGTGGGGATCTTGCCCAGCTTGGTGCCAATAAACCCGGCGGGCAGGGCAAAGAGCAGAAAAGCACCGGCAAAGGATGTAAGGATAAAGCCAGTCATCCCCTCGCTGATGCCCAGCGTTTCCACGCCGTAAATCGGAAACATGTTGTTAAGCCCGGCATAGCCGACAAAGTACAGAAGCATTGACACCAGAATCAGAAACTGGCCGAAGAGTTTGGGCTTGAGCAATGCCTTGACCCCGTTGTAGGCATCGAGTATGGGGTTGACCGACGCCTGGGGTGTGTTGTCGATATAAGGCGGATGCCTGTCGGCAGTTTTCCACACGATTCCCAGCGTTGCCAACAGCACCAGTGCGCTGATGCCAAAGGTCAGGCGGGGATCAATGTCATAAATAAGCGACAGCCCGGCAAAACTTATCAGCGTGCCGATGCCGCCCATCAAGTTGATGATTCCATTGGCCGATGAGCGTTTTTCCGGTGGGGTGTGGTCGGGCATCAGGGAAATTATCGGCCCCCGATAGGAGTGCATGAAGATAGTAAACAACACTTCCATGAGAATCAGCGACCACAAAGCGGCTGCGGCAAAGGGAATGGCAAAAAAGGTCAGTGCCGCAAAGGGAAGGGCTATGACAACAAAGGGCAGGCGGCGGCCGTGTTTGGAATTGGTCCGGTCGGACCAGGCCCCCACCACAGGTATCAGCAACAGGCCGATCAGGTTGTCTGTGCCCATCAGCAAACCAATCATCGCCCTGGATGCCAAAAACTCCCGGTACATCAACGGCAAAAATGTGTTGTAGGTGGTAAAGGCCAGCTGAACACCCAGGAAGCCAAAACCTATCCACCAAATCTTGGCGTAGGAGAAGGGTTTTTCATTCACTTTCTCCCCGCCTCCCCCTGCAACATTTTTCATCCCATCATCTCCTGTCAATTATAATGAAACCAATATTAGCAGTAATTCCCCACCAATATTGGTTTTTCCTGCCAGCAATTGCTTTCTTTACCTTTATTTTACGAACCACGGGGACGGTTCTCCCGTCCCACCCCTCACCCAACTAGGGGTTGGCAACGGGGGCAGAAGTAAACGCTGCCGCCCATGTATGCCTGTTTCTCAATGCTGCCCCCACAACCGGGACAGGGGCTGCCCAACGTTTTGCTGCTGAGCAGCACCGCATACCCCCCGGGACGGCCCAACAGATCTTTCTCTGTGTCTCGCCCACCCTGGTCTGCCATGGCCTGCAGCGTGATGCGGAGGGAATGGAACAGTTTCTCAACTTGTTGCTCTCCCAACATGCCCATCTTCTGCCGGGGATGAATCCCGGCATTGAACAATATGTCTTGGAGCACGCCGTTGCCCAGACCGGGAACTCGCTGTTCCGTTGCCAGAAACTTCTTGGCGCTGTAGCCGGTAGTTTCCTCGGTGAGCAAGTCGCGGAAATAACCCCACGTGAACTGGTCTGACAGCGGTGACGGTTTTTCCCGGGCCACCAAGTAGTAGGGATTGTCAAACTCCCCCTGGGCATAACACCACAACCCTCCGTACATCTGTACAGAGCCGGTCATTACAGATCCGTCTTCAAACTCCACCAGTAACTGGTGCTTGGCCGCAGGAATATCCCCTGGCTTGAAAACACGCAGGTTCACCCCATCTCCAAAGAGCAGGCAACTCCCTGAAACGCTAACTTCAACCAGGCCGCCATAAGCGGTGGTGCCATCAACTGCCCGCCCCATCAGCAACTGGCTGTAATCGTCAGGTTCTCCGTGAAACCAGGCATACTTATGGGGAGAGTGTCCAACAACAACCCGACTCACTTTTTTGCCATAAAGGTTGTCCAGAGTCTGCCTTGCCAATACCCTTGCCTCCGGCAACTCAATCAAGTCTTACGCCTCCTTTGGGTTGAGACAGCAGAACCGTCCCCGTGGTTCAATTCAATGGCGTCAGCGGTTTTGGAAGTGGATGAAACCGCCGCTGAGGCCATGGGCGGCCTCGGCCACTGTTTCCGACAATGTGGGGTGGGCATGGATGATGTGGGCCAGCTGGGCGGCGGTCATGTTTTGTTGCACCGCCACCGCCCCTTCGGCGATAAGATCCGACGCCTGGGCACCGACGATGTGAACACCGAGAATCACGCCCTCCTGGTTGGCCACCATCTTGACCACACCCTCCGTGGCGCCCTGGGCCAGGGCCTTGCCGTTGGCGGCAAAGGGAAACTTGCTGACCTGGACTTCGCCCAGCTCCCGGGCTTCTTCTTCGCTCAAGCCGACGCTGGCCACTTCCGGCAACGTGAACACACAGGAAGGAATCACCCGGTAGTCCATTTCTGTTTCCTTGCCCATGATATTCTCTGCAGCCACAATGCCCTGATGGGAGGCCACGTGGGCCAGCATGGGGCCGGGCACACAGTCACCAATGGCATAGATGCCCGGCACATTGGTGCGCATGTTTTTATCCGCTTTGATGCCCTGGCGGTCATGATCGATGTTCAACCCTTCCAAGTCCAGGCCGCCCAGGTTGGGCACCCGGCCGGCGGCCAGCAGCACTTTTTCCACCGTCAATTGCTGGCGGCCTTTTTTTGTTTCAATTTCCACTTCCAACTGCCCGTCCTTTTCCTCTATGGAGCAGACCTTGCTGTTGGTATGCAGGGTGACTCCGGATTTGCGCATGCACACCGACAGCCGCCGGCCCAGCTCGCTGTCCAAGGTGGACAACAGGCCCGGGAGCATTTCCACCAGTGTCACTTCCACCCCAAAGGCAGACATGATGGAAGCAAACTCCACACCCACCACACCGCCGCCCAGCACCAGCAGCGACTGGGGCAATTGCTCTGAGGCCAGGATGTCGTCGGTGGTCATGACGCCGGGGCTGTCAATGCCGGGGATGGGCGGGGTGCCCTGGCTGGAGCCGGTGGCGATTATTATGTTTTTCGCTTCCACTTCCCTGTCGCCCACCTTCACTTTGCCCACAGAGGGAATGGTGGCCCGGCCCATGGCCACATCGATGGAGTTGGCCTTCATCAGGCCGTGGACACCCTTGACAAGGGTCTCCACCACCTGGCTGCGATGGGCGGCGACTTTGCCGTAGTCCAGGTTCAGTTTCTCGAACACCAACCCGTACTGGGCGCCGTGATTGGCCTGGCTGAACAACTTGGCCGAATGGAACATTGCCTTGGTCGGTATGCAGCCCCAGTTCAGGCAGGTCCCCCCCAGCTCCTTTTCTTCCGCCAGAAATACCTTGCCGCCCAGTTGGGCTGCCTTGATGGCGGCCACGTAACCGCCCGGGCCGCCTCCTATTACTGCTACATCATACAATGCATTCACCTCCGAAAATAACCCGGCCCTGGGGGCCGGGTATTGTTACTCCTCTTTGTGCCACCGCAGAATGGGATTGCGGGCAGCGCCCACTTCATCCAGGCGGGACACAGGTGTGTTGTAGGGAGCGCCTGTTACTTTGTCGGGGTCTTCCTTGGCTTCTTTGGCGATCTGCAACATGGCATCGGCGAAATAATCCAGCGTTTCCTTGCCCTCGGTCTCGGTGGGCTCAATCATCAGCGCCTCCTCGATGATTAAGGGGAAGTAGACTGTGGGCGGGTGAACGCCGAAGTCCAGCAAACGCTTGGCGATGTCCAGGGTGCGCACTCCCTGGGCCTTTTGTTTTTTGCCCGACAGCACAAATTCATGCATGCACAGACGGTCGTAATCCAGGTGGTAATCCTTTTTCAGCAGCGCCTGGAGGTAGTTGGCATTGAGCACGGCATCTTCGCTGACCCGCTTGAGGCCTTTGGCACCCAGCATGCGGATGTAGGTGTAGGCCCGGACATTGACGGCAAAGTTGCCATAGAAGCTGTGCACCTTGCCGATGGTCTCCGGCAGGTCATAATCAAAGCGGTACTGCTCTTTATCTTTTACAATCCGGGGCACCGGCAGGAAGGGCACGAGCTTTTTGTTCACGCCCACCGGTCCGGACCCGGGGCCGCCGCCACCGTGGGGGGTGGAGAAGGTCTTGTGCAGGTTCAGGTGCACCACGTCAAAGCCGGTATCTCCGGGGCGGACGATGCCCAGTATGGCATTGGCGTTGGCTCCGTCATAGTAGAGCAAGCCCCCGGCCTCATGGACGATGTCGGCTATTTCACAGATGTTGCGCTCAAACAGCCCCAGCGTGTTGGGGTTGGTCAACATCAAAGCGGCCACAGTGTCATCCACCTTGGACCTGAGGTCGTCCAGACAGACCTCGCCGTCACAGTTGGAGTCCACTTCCACCACCTTCATGCCGGACAGCGCGGCGCTGGCAGGGTTGGTGCCGTGGGCCGAGTCGGGAACCAGCACAGTGGTTCGCTTGTCATCGCCCCGGCTGCGGTGGTAGGCGGCAATCAGTTTCAGCCCGACGAACTCGCCGTGGGCGCCGGCCACCGGTTGCAGGCTCACTGCATCCATGCCGGTGATTTCCGCCAGGTAGTGTTCCAGGTCGTACATCATCTTCAGCGCGCCCTGGCTGTAAGTCTCAGGAACCAGGGGATGGAGCTTGGCAAACCCGCCCAAACGGGCCATGTCTTCGTTAATTTTCGGGTTGTATTTCATTGTGCAGGAACCCAGGGGATAGAAACCGCTGTCCACGCTGTGGTTCATTTGGGAAAGCTTGAGGTAATGACGGATGACAGATCCTTCGCTCACTTCCGGCCAACCCGGCGGCTGGCTGCGAACCTGCCCTTCCGGCAACAGTTCTTTCAGCTCCTTGCGGGGCACATCGCACTCTGCCAGGGAAAACCCTATCCGTCCGGGCATGCTGCGTTCAAAAATCAGCGGTGTCGTCATGCGCCTATCACCTCCTGCAATGCCTTGGCCGCAGCTTCAATTTCTTCTTTTGTCCTCTGCTCGGTCACTGCAACCAGCAAGTTGTTTTCCATATCCGGATAGAAGCGTCCCATGTCAATGCCAATGAAGAAGCCCTTTTCCACCATCTTTTCTACTACCGAGGCGGCAGGCACCGGCAACTTCAGGGCAAATTCCTTGAAGTAGTGGCCGGAATAGAGCACTTCCACGCCCTTGATGCCTGTAAAGAGCTCCCGGGCATAATCTGCCTTGAGCAGGCATTGGGTGGCAACTTCCTTGAGGCCCTGGGGACCCATCAAGCTCATGTAGACGGAAGCTGCCAGGGCGCACAGCGCCTGGTTGGAGCAGATGTTGGATGTGGCCTTTTCCCGGCGGATGTGTTGTTCCCGGGTTTGCAGCGTCAGCACGTAGCCACGCCGGCCCTTGCTGTCGGTGGTCTGCCCCGCCACCCGGCCGGGTATGCGCCGGGTGAGCTTGTCGGTCACACCCATGAAGCCCAACAGCGGCCCGCCGTAATTCTGGCCCACACCCATGCCCTGGCCTTCACCGATGACCACATCGGCGCCCAGGTTGCCCGGGGCTTCCAAAATTCCCAGGGAAATGGGGTCGGCACTTACTACAAACAGCGCCTTTTGTTCGCTGAGCAGCTTGCCCAGGGCCGGCAGGTCTTCAACCAGGCCGAAGAAGTTGGGGGACTGGACCATTACCGCTGCCACGTCCTTGTCCAGATTGTCGGCCAGTTTGTCGGCGTTTAAGCGGCCCTCTTCCATGGGCAGCACTTCCAACTGGGCGTCCAGGCCCTCCAGGGCGGTGGCCAGCACCTGGCGGTACCAGGGATGCATGGACTCGGCCACCAGTATCCTGCTGGCCCGGGTGGTGTTCAGGGCAATAATCGCTGCCTCGTTCAGGGCAGTGGCGCCGTCGTACAGCGAAGCGTTGGACACATTTGTGCCGGTAAGTTCAGCTATCATGGTCTGGAATTCGAAAATAACCTGGAGCGTGCCCTGGCTTACCTCGGGCTGGTAGGGCGTATAGGCGGTGTAGAATTCAGACCGGGTGAGAATGTGGTTGATTGCCGCCGGGGCAAAGTGGTCATATATACCGCCGCCGAGAAAATTCACAGCCGCGACGTTGTTTTTGCTCGCCAGCTTGTTGAGGTGGGATGAAAGCACTGCTTCCGCCATGGGCGGCGGCAACTTGGTTTCATCTTTCTGCCGCAGTCCCTGGGGGATGTCTTTAAACAGCTCTTCCACCTTTTCCAGCCCAACCGCGGCCAGCATTTCCCGGCGCTGTTCGTCTGTGTTGGGAAGGTAGTGTTTACCCATAGACATTACTCCTGTTCTTTGACAAATACAGCGTACTCATCTGCATTCATCAGGTCGGGTATTTCCGTTCCCTCTTCCATCTCAAAAATGGCCAGCCAGCCCTCGCCATAGGGATCGGAGTTGATCAGACTTGGGTCGTTTTCCAGTTCTTCGTTTACACCGACAACTACACCGGCCAGGGGTGAGTACACGTCGGCTGCCGCCTTGACAGATTCCAGCACGGAAAAGCTGTCGCCCTCCTGGACTTCGTCCCCCTCCATGGGGTTTTCCACAAACACAATGTCGCCCAACTGCTGCTGGGCATAGTCGGTGATGCCCACTGTGACTCTGTTTCCTTCAATCTTTACCCATTCATGATCCTTGGTGTAACTGCGGTCCTGAGGAATATTCATCATTTTCCCTCCCGTTTATAAAATGGTAATTTGGTAACTCTGGCTTCCAGGCGCCGTTTGCGCACCCCGACCCAGAGCTTGGTGCCTTCTTGGATGTGCTGGCTGTCCACCAGGGCGTTGGCGATGTTCTCGTCCAACGTCGGAGAGTAGGAACCGGTGGTTACATGGCCCACCTGGTTGTCAGCTTCATCGTAAACAGGATAGTCGGTGCGGGGCACTCCCCGCTCCACCATGGTCAGGCCCACCAGGCGCCGCTTGAGTCCTTCTTCTTTTTGCCTGGCCAGGGCATCCCTGCCGATGAAGTCTCCCTTTTTCAACTTGACAAAGAATCCCAGCCGGGCTTCCAGGGGCGTTATGTCCCGGGAAATTTCCTGGCCGTAGAGCGGCAGGTTGGCCTCAAAGCGCAGCGTGTCCCTGCTGCCCAGGCCGCAGGGCAGTACCTGCTTGTCGCCTGCTGCCAGGATGGCATCCCACAACGCCGGGGCGTCAGCGGGCTGGCAGTAAATCTCAAACCCGTCTTCGCCGGTGTAACCGGTGCGGGAAACCAGGGCTTTTACCCCTCCCAGGTCCAGTTGGTCGCGGAAGTAGAAAAACCCGATGTCGTCCAAGTCTTCTTTGCACAGCTTCTGCAACACCTGTTGGGCCAGGGGGCCCTGCAGCGCCAGTTGGGCGGTGTCGTCGGAAATGTTTTCCAGCGTAACACCGTCTTTGACGTGCTCATTCAGCCACTGCCAGTCTTTTTCTGCGTTGCTGGCATTGACCACCAACAGGTACTTGTCAGCGTTGTAGCGGTAGACCAACAGGTCATCCACCACACCGCCCTCTGGGTAGCACATCATTGTATACAGCACTTGTCCGTCCACCAGCTTGCTGATGTCATTGGTAAGCATGTACTGCAGCCAGTCACCGGCATTGGGCCCGGTGACCATAATCTCCCCCATGTGGGAAACATCAAAGAGGCCGGCCTGCTTACGCACAGCGGCGATTTCTTCCAAAATGCCGCTGTATTGCACCGGCAGCGCCCAACCGCCAAAATCCACGACTTTGCCGCCGGCGGCCACATGCTGTTGGTACAGGGGAGTCTTTTTCAATTGCTCCACGTCATCACCTCCGGTTTTTGAATAAAAAAGGACAGAAAAAGCCTTCGTCGCTATTCCTCTGTCCTGGAACCTGAGAGATTTTCACCTTTGGTGCGCCGAAGCGCTCTCCAGAGTTGTGTCCGCCATGGTCCTTTTGCCTGAAAGTTTCACCGCTGTCGCAACACACGCGGCTTGCTTCTTCGGCGCCCAATCTGCGGGTCTCTCCCATGGGTTTCATCCACAATATTCAATTGTCAGCGGTACCTGTTGTTGCTTTTTTAGTTTTCGTTGTTCACCGGCAAAATTCCTGCCGGCGGCGCAAATAATACTGGCAATTCTAAAGGTTGGCGTTGATCTGTTCCCGACCCTGCTCTGCCGCCTTTTGGGCCTGCATGGTCAGGTGGAGCAGTTCGTCCTTGATTTCTGCGCCATCCTCTTCCGGCAGCCAGGGCAAGTTAATCTCCACGTTTGCCATGGCGCCCTGGAATGCTGTCCACAACAGTTCCAGGCCGACTTTCAGATCGCTGAGGGCGTTGGGGTTGCCCCGGGCGGCCAAGGCGGGAACCATCTCTATTACCGCCACACAGGCAGCGCCGGTTTGCAGCGGCACCCGGGTTGCTTCCAGGGAAGCCGCATCTATTGCCTGCTTGCGAACCTTTTTCTCTTCATCCGTCTCCTTGGGCATGCGGTTGGCTTCCAGCACCTTCTCAAAGGCCTGGCTGTCCAAATCTGCCAGTTCCAGCAACTTTTGCTGCCACCGCACCGCATGGCCAGCTGCTTCTTCCATGTCTTCCTTGACGGAAGCATACTTCTTTCTTCCGGCAGTAACATTGCAGAACATGGAAACAAGCCCTGCTCCCATGGCGCCGGCCACAGCCGCGGCGGTGCCTCCGCCCGGCGTCGGCTTGCCGTCAGCAATCCTGGCACAAAATTCTTTTACGTTAAGGTCGACCAACATAGTACATCCTCCTCCAAAAGTTTTTAGATGGCCATTGTCGTTCATTTCGCCAATATACACATCGTTGTCCGCCTGCCAGCGCAGGCGGGTTATGCTGCAGTTGTCAAACCACAGGTCAACATCCTGGTCAGCCGGCATTGTTTCCAATATCCGCATCATCACCGCCCGGATAAATCCCCCGTGGCAGATTACCGCCACCTGCTGGCCGTCACTGTTCCCGCCAGCGATTTCCGCCAGCACTGCCATGCAGCGGTCCTGAAAGGCAACAAACCCCTCGCCACCGGGGGCCGGCGGTGAATTTACCGGGTCACTGCGCCACTTGTCAAAATGTTCGCCCCAGCGCCTTCTAACCTCAGGTATTGTCAAACCTTCCCACTGGCCCATTTCAATTTCCCGCAGGTCACGGTGGCAGCTGACGGCCAAACCATGGGGCCCGGCCACCGCTTCAGCTGTTTCCCTGGCCCGGGACAGCTGGCTGGACCACACCCCGGCCAACGTCCAGCCGGCCAAATGTTCCGCCAAAGCACTGGCCTGGCGGCGTCCCTCTTCATTGAGGGGCACATCCGTTGTGCCCTGAAGCCGGGCCTGGCTGTTCCAGTCCGTTTCACCATGGCGTATCAGCAACAAGTCCGGCACCTAGCTGTCCTCCTGTTCCAGTGAATGGCGCAACTGGCTGCGACGGCGGTGTTCCGCCAGGCCCAGTTCCACCAGTTCCTTGACCAACGACGGCGCGTCGATGCCGCTGGCCTCCCACAGCTTGGGATACATGCTGATGGCGGTAAAGCCCGGCATGGTGTTTATTTCGTTGAGCAGCACCGTGCCATCGGGCTGCAGGAACATGTCCACCCGGGCCAACCCCCTGGCATCCACCGCCAGAAAGGCCCGGAGCGCCAACTGCTGAGCCCGCAGTGCAACTTCGGCATCTACTTGAGCAGGGATAATCAGCTGGGATTTGGCATCTATGTACTTGGCCTGGTAATCGTAAAATTCCTGGGAGGGGATTATCTCTCCCGGCACCGAAACCCGGGGGTGTTCGTTGCCCAGCACACTGCATTCCAGCTCCCGGCCGGCCACGGCAG
>PWLI01000004.1 GCA_003559415.1 Clostridiales bacterium
CGGGGTCGGGCTGTGCGGTTTCCACAATGGACACGCAACCGGCAAGAAAAACGCAACATAGCATAAGTGTTATAGTTTTCATTCTTCCAGTTTCCTCATGTTAACGAGTTCTTCTTCCCTGAAGATCGCGACTATGGCGTCCCGATTGATCTCGGTTTCCTTCGCTTCATAGGCGCGTCTTCCGTCAGACAGCAGATGAAACTTCGCATCATATATTGTAACAAATCTTTCCGTTGTGCGGTGTTTCAAATCCCACAACGAGCCGTCCGGCACCACTCGCGCCCTGCCGATTATCCTGTAGTTATCGGTCAGGACAACTACAGCGGCCGTGTCTTCCTTTCTGTCCACCATTGGCGTAGCCTTAAAAACAATGTAATCAGAATTTCTGCAGACGGGCGGCGAGTTTGCACATCTCCTTCAGTTCGAATCGTCGGGTGGTGTGTTCGCCGTATTTCGGGTTCAGCGGTCGCAGTCTTACAACATCTTCTTTCTCGAAGAATATCTGGGTGAATTCATCCCCGCCGCGCGTTTTGATATAAACGAAATCGCCGTTTTCAACCGGCGCTTTGATCGAGAATATCACGATGTCGCCCACCTTGAACCACGGCGGGGCGTCCGCCACCATTTGTTCGGTTTCCAGTTCGCACCCGAAGAAAATCTCGCTGTCGTAGCCCGGGATATAAATATGGTGAGTAGTGGGGCTGACAGGTTTGCCCTCCTTGCTGAAATGTATCCGCGCTCCCTTGCGAAGCTTGTATATTGGCAGGGGCTTGGCTACTTCCGGCCCTGAGGACTTTTCTTCTTCCTCTTCGGAGGTTTCATCGGCCAACTCGGCGCGCGTGCCCTCGTAGATGCGGTCGATATTCAGTCCCGCTTCCACCGTTTCGAAAACCGACCTTATGAGATTATCGTCGACTTCCCATTTATCCACTTTGTCGATCAAAGCAAGGAGCGCAACGGGACGGACGACCTGCCGGCCTTCAGGAGTTTCGCGAGGGGCCGCCTGAATGCGAGGACCCGGCTGTCTGCGTCGCGGCGCCGCGCCTGCGGGGCCGTTTTCGTTCGGCCTTCCGGGGGCGGGTGTTTCCGGAGTCCGCGCCATAACCTGTTCCTCCATTTCAAATTATTGCGACTTCAATTAAATTCGTATCTTACCCGTTTATTCGGAGGCTTGTCAAACGATTCGAAGGCGGACGCTTCTGATATTCGTTCGAGAAAATATTCGGCTAGCTTGGCTCGTTTGATTCACTCACTTTCAGCTATCGCCGTGGCCACGCAATGGCTGTGGCCGTGCGATAGAGATATGTGGAGCTTTTTGACGCCTAGCGAATCTGCAAGCTCGCGCATGACGCCCTCCAGCCGCACCGAAGGTCTTCCCAGGTCGTCTTTCAGCACTACAATCCCGCGCATGGAGACGCCCTGTCCCAGTCCGCGTCCGAGTGATTTGAGCACAGCTTCCTTGGCGGCGAAGCGAGCGGCGAAATGCTGCGCGCAACGCAACTGCCTCGTGCAATATTCTATCTCGCAGTCGCTGAATATCCGGGTTAGAAAACGATCACCGTATTTCTCTATCGATCTGCCGAATCGTTCGATGTCGACGATATCAACCCCCGTTCCGTGTATCATCCTCGTTCCCATCCGCGTTATTATTGGTCTGTTCGACAATATCATCCGGCAAGCTGGATCGCGCTTCTTTCAGAGCCTGCTTCATGTGGTCTTTTATCTCGGATATGTGAGAAGATTGTTTCATGGTGAATATGAGAAGCGCGACAACTCCCGCAAACATCAGCATGTTGATGAACGCCATCACGCATATAATCTGGAACATATAGGTGTCCATGGTTCGATATCCGCCGTTATTCGGGGGTATAGGTCGCGATCTCGAAGCCGTCGCCGGCTTCCATCGCACAGGCCGCCGTCACCGGATTGGTAAGGTCTGCGAAAGCTCCGCCGCCGACTACATGGCGCGCGCCCGACTCGGCGTCGGCGGAGTCGAAACCGTCGCGCCTGGCCGGGTCGACGTCGTCTATTTCATAGGTGGCGATATACAGCAGTTCGCCGGGTTCGACCTTCATCTCCCTCACGTTTATGCCGTCCTTGCGAACGATTCCCAACAGGGCGGTATCGCCTTCGCGGGTCACGACCCCCGCTATGCGCGGAGTATTGTAATCGTCCTTTTCGTAATCCAGGGTGAGCAGCGCGCTGACCATGGCGTCGCGCGCGGGCATGCCGATGGATATCTTTTCGGCGATGGCGTCGGTCTGCGAGCCGTTGGTTGCGACGGCTATATCTCCGACTATCTGAATGCAACGGTAGGCGATATAGGGATTCTTGTAGATGTCGTCCTGGTAGCCTTCGCGAGGGACGATCAGCGCTCCGTTTTCGACGGCGCGGGTGGTTCGGTTGGGGAAGGATCTCGATGAAACCCGATACATCGCCGCGCTGCGTCCGTCCTTCGTTCTTCCTACCGCAACAATTCTGCCAACATACATCGCATTAATCTCCTATGTCAGAGTAGTTC
>PWLI01000033.1 GCA_003559415.1 Clostridiales bacterium
CCTTATCTCTCCCTCACTGAGGGGTCTTCCCCGGCAGCGTTAATACATCAACATCTGTGATTTCCACATACAAGTGCCACATAACCTGTTCCAACAGCAGGCGTACTCCAGGCCTGATTACCGTGGCATCGCCCAGCGCCTCCACAATCAGCGGCCTTGTGGCCACAATCATGCCGTCCACTTCAAAATTCCCGTCGCTATCCAGTATATAACTGTTCACCGCCAGGCGGCGCCCGCCCACAGAAACAGCATAGGCACCGGAGATAAAAAGTTCGTCAACAATCTGTCGCAATTCCCGGGCCGTCAAGTCCCCATGAACCTCCAAACGGATGCCGGAACCAGTTATTTCTGAAAACCCGGCATTGCGGGACACCCGGCTGTACTCGCTGCGCAAGTCTGAAATCAAGCCCTCCCAGTATTCCCTGGTTGTCCTTTCATGAACCGGGCTCAACAGGCGTGCACTGCCCCATTCCACTTCAATTTCAAAGGTGATGTCGTCTTTGTAATTTTGGTAGTGCGGCTGAAACCGGCTGTGGCTGAACAGGTTTTCCACAGCTTCCAATTCACGGGTCAACTCCTCACCCAGCAGACCTTCGGGCGTGATGGAGAAACCACCTTCAGGGCGGGGGGTAAAAACCAACAGATTTCGCCCCGATAATTGTTCCACCACAGGAGAGTTGTTCAGCAGTGAAAGCAATTTATCTCCCACCGATTGCACATACTCTTCGATGATAACCCGGCGTGCCGTGGCAGCGTCCTCTTGGATCAGGCGGGTCAGTTCCCCCGGGCTGTCAACCAGAAAAATGTTGTAATGGAGCTGGGCCAGCGATTGGCGCACCAGACTCTTGTCGTCCACTTCCAGAGATATCGCCAAATCATTTAAATAATTGACCACGTTGTTGGCAAACTCCTTGGACGCGTCCAAATCAGGAGCCTGGCCCAAACGGGTGTAATCCATTCCAGCCACCAGCACCATCCCGTTTATGACTATCAACAAGACAGCAAAAATCTTTACTTTGTCATCATAAGTCATTTTCATTTGCTGCCCCCCTATCGCGGCCTGTAGGACGGCAACCGCAGGTCATCCCCTGTTTCAGTTTCCACCCGCAGGTCCCGTTGTTCCTGATAGTAATCCAACAGAGACTGTATGCCTTCCAGCAGCTCATCGGGGTTGCCCACAGCGACAATTGTCACCGGGTCTACAGAAATAGGCATGTTGTTGACCTGAATCGGCCCGCCCAAGCAGCGGATGGCACTGGTAGCCACCAGACGCCTGTTGCCCACGGAAATCCCCTCAGCGCCACTGGCATATAAAGTGTGTACAACTTCCTGTACGTCATAAGCATGGACATAATTCACTTCTGATTCAATCATCTCCCGGGGAGCGTCCCACAGGCGTATAACAACCCCGGGGCCGGACAGTGCAGCATGACCCGCCACCGCCTGCAGTGAAGCAAGCTCCTGCTCCCAGAAACTGTGCTGGTTTTCCAGATGCAGCAAAATATCTTCTTCCATCTGTTGCTGTACAACCACCAGCTCGCCAGTGCCATCCTCATTGGCAACTTCAACCCGGAAACTCACCGTCTGCAATCTCAGGAAGTCGGGCACCACAAACTCACTCAGCTGCTCCAGCGTTTGCTCAGTCAGGAAATAGCCGCCTTCCAGCTCAACCGTCTTGTCAGCCCCAAAGCGGATATCTATTTTGTCACCAACAGCAGCCTGATTAAAATTTTCATCACTGGCAACTATCAGGCGCAAATCTTCAATTACGGCCCTGTCAGCCTCTTCCCGAACAACAACCCGTGAAAAATGGGTCATGTCCGTCATGACAATATGGTATATCTCTGACGCGGTGGTGGCGTTTTCAATGCTGTCCACCAAACGCCTGTGGGCCAGCGTCACCCGTACGTTGTTGGCCGAAATACCCATGCCCTGGGCACTCTCCAGGTTAAAGTCAGCCATTTCCAGCGCAAAAGCCCTGGCCAGCTTTAACTCTTCGCCAAAGGTTTCAAAGGCGCCCAGACTTTGCAGCAACACCAACAGGCTCATCACCAACGCGACGGCCACCAGTATTCTGGTCAACAACCTTCCCCGCCAAAACCCTACACTCTCCATACAGCTCACCTCACAGCAATGCCAGCAGTCGGGGCACAAACAACACTGCACCGACAGCCATGGCATAGATTGAAGCCAGCAGCACCGCTGCTGCCGCACAATTCTTGGCAACCATGGCCAGAGGGTGAAAGTCCTCTGTTACCATGTCGATTGTCTTTTCTATGGCAGTATTCATCAGCTCACACACCAACACCGCAAAAACTGCACTGAACAGCAACGCCGCTTCAAGCCAGCTGATCTGCAACGCTGCGGCTGCTGCCAGGGCAATGACGGCGGCAGAGCAGTGAATCCGGAAATTTCGCTGGGTGCGCAGGGTATACATAAACCCCCGAAAGGCATACTGAAAACTCTTGACCAGGTTTTCCGCTTTCATGACCCATCCCCCAGTTTCATTTCAGCCAG
>PWLI01000057.1 GCA_003559415.1 Clostridiales bacterium
AAAACCGCGCCCGGGGAATTTTTTTGGCGGTCGAGGTTCGCGCCGGGGAAAACGGCGTTGAATCCCGCCACCCGCGCCGGGAAAAAGTCGCTTTAAGCTACGAAACCGCATCGGGTCCCACTAACTGGCTGAACAGGGATCCGATTGAGGAACGAGGTGGATTGAACCTGTATGGGTTTGTGAGGAATAATCCGTTGAACTGGCGAGATTATTCAGGGACCGCAGTTATTGTTGAGGATATATTCAGAATTGTAGCAAGAGCAACGTATGAAGCTGATTGGACAGAAATTGCGATCGATTCCGTTCCGGTTGGTCAAACCTTCACATCGCCTCGTTCAGCACTCGATGCATTCGGAAGTAATTTTCGGGGAAGAGTCCGTTCGCATTATTCTGGCTATTCGCGTGAGATAATCGATTCATTCCTGAGTAATCCAATTGAATCGGCGTTTTGGGCGACTGCAGCCTACGGATTGATTGAGGCGGGTGTTGTAAATGTTCCGGATGCGTTTAGCTTCAGCGTTCGCTTCGATGAAGAGATTTTTTCGTGGGAGAAGTGTGCTTGCAGGATATCGATTAGGCTTAGAGCTGGCACCAGCATAAGAGTCGAAGAGCCGCTGAGGCGACCACGCATCAGAACAAGCGATGGTGAAATACGATTGGAAACTCGCATAGAGTTCTGAATGGATAGATTTTTAAATCACAAAATCATGATACGTTTGCTGACAGCGTTCCCAGTGATTTTTTTTGGCTCGGTTTTGTTTATTTCGGCTGAGTGGGCGTCGACTGAAATATCTGAGGATATTTATTCAGCTCTTAATAAAACGGGATCGTTTTATGCAGAATATACAGCGGTATCTGGGGAACAAGAAATTGCGAGGATAGTAATCGTAGTTGACCGAAAGGAAAATCTTATCGCATCAGAAACCGAATTTCTTGACTCCAGCTCTAGACCGAAACTAACCAGTATAATGAGAATCCTTGGGCCGCCTGGGTTAGAACAAGAGATCGAGATTTTGCAACGGTTCGGAGACCAAGGGAAGAAATGGAGGTTCCGTATCAGCGATTTGTTGGATCGTGAGATGAAACCTGACCGGCCGCTAGGAATAGTGTTTCGACTTGCGGGAGCATTGCAAGCTGAGATTGGAGATAAATTGGAGTTAGCAGTCATTGAGGATGCGTTTTTTCAGGGTGAGAAGAAACAGTTGTTTCCAACAGTGGAATTGGAACTGACCCAGCATGAGCTACTGGTAAGTGTCGGATACCTATTTGAAAGTAAAGAAAAGCTTGGAATTGATGTTTCCTGGTTGAATCCGAGTATTTTTGAAGAAGCAGAAAGCATAACCATTAACGACAGTATCGCTTTGGTCGAGTTGAGTAATGGCAGACAGTATTCTTACGATCTACAAACAGGATTGCTTTTAGAGCAAAAATTTCCTGTTTCTGGCAGACCAGATCCACGAAAGATTCAGAAAACAGGATTTAGTAGCTTTGGCAACAGGTCTGTTCCTAACGAGCGAATTCCAAATTTTGAATTACCCATTGATGAAAGTCAGATTTCGAATGAAGTCGTTGAAAGTTTGAGAATATCGATCATAATCTCCCTTTTGGAGGATGGAGAACTTTGGCACGATATATGGAGTGCAGCCGAGGAAAAGGGTGAGGACTTATCTGAACGTTTCCATAGGAATGGGCGTTATGCGGGGAGAGAGTTCGCTAGAAAGGTTTTGGCAGACGACGAGTTTAGGAGTAATTTCCGAAACATTATAATAGGCGAGGCTCGATTAAATGATGAGAGCTTTCGATCTATCGAAGATACTACTTTTGAAGATTCGGGAGAGTGGATATTTGATGTGTTGAGCGATGAAAGAATATCATATCGAAAATCTGTGCGTGACCTTCTGGACCTTTTGAATGAACACGCATCAGAGAACTGGAACAATGTTTATAATATTGGAATCGATGAATATTTAGATGGATGGACTACTGGCGTTGCAAATAAGCTTCAAGTTCTCCGAGAAGGGCGGTAAATCTCCGGGTGGAGGGACGCAAGAAACTTATCGACATTCGCCAAATCCACTTCCTGAATACACCCTCACCTTCCCCCTCGACCCAACGCCAACCGGCCCGCCCTTGTTCCAATCGGCCGCCCCTCCCGCCATCGCCTCTCCCGCTTGAGCCCTTTTGTTTTCGGAAGCCTGCCTCCTCGCACAACGTATCTTATGCCGCATATGCTTTCCACCCTTCGACGAGCTCAGGGTTCCACCCCGACTGCGTTCGCAAGCTCACTGGCCGTGGCCGCATACGACGACATAAGATCCGTTGTGCGATCCGGCCGGCAAATCAGCGTGGGGCTCAAGCGGGCGAGGCGATGGCGGGAAGGGCTCCCCGGGTTGGAGTCCGGGACGCCCCTTTCGCTAACTCCGCTTCCATGAGAAGGTTATTCAAGTAAAGCTCAAAAATTCATTTTTGCTGACTTTGGGTTGGTGGTTGATTGGGCTGTGTTGTGAACAACGGA
>PWLI01000127.1 GCA_003559415.1 Clostridiales bacterium
AGGCCGAAATCCACAGGCCCACAGGGATAAAGCTCAGCACCACTGCCAAAAACAGTACCGCCAGGGCAATAACCACAAGAATCAAAACTGTCGGGTCCAAACCCATAATAACTCACTCCTTACTCAGATTTTTCTGTCACCACGGCGGTGCCGCTGGAGAAGCTGAGAATCACCACAGTGGTGTTGGCAGCAATGTAACTTCCTTCGGTCATGGCGTCCACCCTCTTGCCGTCGGCCATGCGGATGAAGCCGCTGGGCCGCAGGGGTGTGATGGTAACCGCCTCTTGGTTGAGCAGTTCATTCTCAACCCGGGGTCCGACATAGCCCCGTTCCTTGGTCTCTGACTCGCTGAGCACCAGGCGCTTCCAGAGGTCGCTCTTGGCCAGGAAGCGGAACGCAACAGCAATGATCACAATAGACAGCAGTATGGAAAAGCCCAGCATGCGCAGGCCCTGGCCCAGTGATTCTGCCGTCAGCACAATGCTAAACGCAATGGCCACCAGGCCCCCAGCCCCCAGCAGGCCGAATCCAGCGACGAAAAACTCCGCCATCAGCAACGAGATGCCCACCAAAAACACAAGGATATACTCCCACTGGGCAAAACCCGCTATCAGGTGACCGCCAAAAAACAGCGAAAACGCTATCAGTGAAATCGCCCCCGCCACGCCAAATCCGGCGGTAAAGACCTCGATTATCAGCGCGGCAAAACCGATGGACAAAATCAGCGAAGCAAACTGGGTGCTGGTCACAAACCTGGCCAGCCGATCGGCCCAGGATTCGCTGAATTCAATAACCCGGCTGTCACCATGACCCAGCATATCCAGCAATTCTGCCCGGCTGCTTACCACGCCCTCGGCATAGCCCAGATCAAAAGCCATGGAAGGGGTCAGGGTGAGCAACTGGTTGCGCTCAACCACTCCCTCAATCGCCAGCTCGCTTCGCACCATGGCTGAAGCGATGTCGGGGTCCCGGTCGTTGCGCTCTGCCATGGAACGCATCTGCCCGTCGATGACGGAAAAGGTCTTCTCGTCCACTTCAGCGCCATCGACGGTAACCGGCTCCACCGCCCCCATGGCGCTGCCGGTGTGCATGTATATCCGGTCGCAGGCCAGAGCGATGAAGGCGCCGGCGGAAATGGCATTGCGCACATGGGCGTAAACCGGTATCTCCGAATCCTCAATCAGTTTCCTTATGGCATTGGCCGAATCCACCCGGCCACCGTAGGTGTCAATTTCCAAAATTATAACTGCTGCCCCTGCCTCTTCGGCCTGCGTCAGCGCCCTGCCCATAATGCTGGGCAGCGCTCCGTCCACCTCTCCCGTCAGGGGTATGATAAACACAATCTGTTCATCGGCAGCCACCGGAGAAAAGAGGTTGAGGGCAAAAAATACCAGCAGGCAGGTTATACCAGTTATTTTTCTCCACATTGCCAAACACCTCCTCACCGCCCCCAAGGGCAGTTTTTGCACAATAACCGGCCTTGGGCCGGTTATTGTTTTGCTAAAATTTCCTTGACCAGGCTTGATACCTGGTTGCCGTCCGCCCGGCCCTGGACTTTGGGCATGACAACAGACATAACCCGGCCCATGTCGGACATGGAGGCTGCACCGGTCTCATCCAGAGCTTCTTGGATGATGACTGTCAATTCCTCCTCAGTCAGCGGCTTGGGGAGGTAGCGGGCGATGATTTCCAACTCCCGTTCCAACTTATCCGCCGCTTCCATGCGGCCGGCTTGCCGGAACTCCCCGGCAGCATCCCGCCGTTTCTTCTGCTCCCTGACCAGTATCGCCAAAGCGTCCTGGTCGGTAAGAGGCTTATCGGAGCCAGCAGCGATTTGGGCGTACTGCATTTCAGAACGGAGCATTCGTATAACGGAGAGGGTGAATTGATCACGGTCCTTCATCGCTGACTTCATGTCATCCGAAAGCCTGTCCAGCAGAGATGCCATACGCTTACCCCCTAGAACCTTTTGAACTTCCGCCTTGCAGCCTCAGATTTTTTCTTCTTTCTGACGCTGGGCTTTTCATAATGCTCCCGTTTGCGGGACTCCGAATATACACCAGATTTCTGGCACTGGCGTTTGAACCGCCGCAGAGCGTTGTCCAGAGACTCGTTTTTACCTTTCTTTACTTCAGGCACGAAACCAACCCTCCCCTCGAGCATCAACACTTGTTGCACGTTGTAAATTATACCCTGCTGCCCGTACAGCTGTCAATCACTAGCCCGGCGGCCACTGCATGGGCCTGCCACCCAGAACATGAAAGTGCAGATGGTCCACCGTCTGACCTCCGTCGCTGCCGGTGTTGACCACCACCCGGTAGCCGGCAGCGCCGCAGTGCTCCTGGCCCAAAAGGGCGCAGCGGTCCAACAGGGCGGTTATCAATTTTTCATTACTGCTGACAGCTTCCAGATTATCGTAATGGACAACGGGAATAACCAGGATGTGTACCGGGGCCTGGGGATTGATGTCCCGAAACGCCACCACCTGGTCATCACGGTAGAGGATGTCCGAT
>PWLI01000062.1 GCA_003559415.1 Clostridiales bacterium
ACCGTTGACCTCCAGTGGCTTCATTCTGCGGGTGACACAGGCTATGGCTTTTATCTCACCCCGGGGTGATGTGACCACTACCTGCCCGCCATTTTCAATGTTCAACTTGCCAGCCAGGCTATGGCTGATTTCCACAAACATCTCGGGGAACAACTCGGCCAGCCACGGAGTATTGCGGGTCATGATGCCGCTTTGCCAGTGTTCGCTGACCCGGTAGGTGGTGGCCACATAGGGGTAGTTTTCAACGGTGCCCGGGGCACCGGTGTTGGGCCAGTATGTCACTGCAGGGTTGACCTGCTGGCGGGACATAGCATTGGCCACCGGGCTCTCCATGGGCTCGTAATGTTCCGGCAGGGGGCCGTCGGCCATGCCGGAGCTGAAGAAGCGGGCCTGTAATTCCGGCAACATGATGAAGGGTCGGCGGGCGGAATCTTCAGGCGGGGTGTCCGCCCAGACAAAGTCCGGCACATCATTTCGCTTCCACTCGCCGTCTTCCCACCACACCAGAGGTGTATCAGGGTTCCAGGGGTTGCCGTTGGCATCGCTGGAACAGCGGTTGTAGAGAATCCGGCGGTTCAGCGGCCAGGCAAAAGACCACTGGGCATGGGTGCCTATTCCCTCTTCTTCCTTGACCCGGGACTTGGTGAGCGGGGCTTCTGTATCGTTGTAGTACCCGGAGTAGAGCCAGTTGCCGCAGGCGGTGCTGCCGTCATCTGCCAGCTGGGTGAAGTTGGGCAACAGCGATCCGTCACCGGTCTTGTAGCCGTTGACTTCCTGGGCCACCAACTCCACATCGGGCCCATCCTGGCCGTAGTCCCAGTTGAGCTTGACGATGGGGTCGGGAGCGACGCCACCCTGCTGGTAGAGACCGCGGATGCGCTTAAATATCCCATCGGCAATCCACAGGTCCGACTTGGCTTCACCGGGGGCATCCACCGCAGCATAGCGCCACTGAATCCAGCGGCCGCTGTTGGCCACAGAACCATCTTTTTCATAGAAGATGGCCGCCGGCAGCATGAACACTTCGGTGCCTATTGCTGAGGAATCGGCGCCGGGACGTTTCCAGAAGGCCGAGGTTTCCGTTTCAAACATGTCCACGGCCACCATCCAGTCCAGCTTGTCCAGCGCCTTGCGCTCCAGTTCGGCGTCAGGGCCGCCCACGGCGGGGTTCTGGGCCCAGACAAAGATTCCTTCGACGTTGCCCTGGTACATTTCCTCAAAAATCCCGATGTGGGAACGGTTGTTGCCATCAAGCTTGGGCATCCACTGGTAGCCAAACTCATTGTCGGCGGTGGCATTTTCGCCCCACCAGGCCTTGAGCATGCTGACCAAGAACTTGGGCTTGTTGGACCAGTAGCTGGTAGCCGGGGTTTCCAGTTCGTTGTATGCATCCAGGGTGGGATGCAGAGCCTGACGGGGCATGCCCAGGTAGCCGGGCAGTATATGGAAAAGCATGGCCATGTCGGTGGAACCCTGGACGTTGGACACGCCCCGCTGGGCGTTGACGCCGCCGCCGGGGATGCCGACATTGCCCAGCAACAGCTGGAGCATGGCGATGGCCCGCACATTCTGGGAACCGTGGGTGGATTGGGTAACACCCATGGCGTAGAGGATGTTGCCGGCCTTGCCCGCCTGACCGGTGGCGCAGAAGGTTTCCGCCACCTGGTCGAAAACATCGGGGTCACAGCCGGTGATGTTTACCACCGCATCCTTGTCATAGCGGGAATAATGGTTTTTGAGAACCTGGAAAACAGAGCGGGGATGCTCCAGCGTCTCATCCTTTTCCGGGTTGCCGTCGCCGTCCAGCTGGTACTGCCAGCTGCTCCTGTCATAGGTGTTGTCTTCCAGACCGGAAAAAACACCGTCAGCAAAGGAAAAATCTTCCCGGAGAATGTAGCTGGCATTGGTGTAGTTCAAAATGTAGTCCAGATGGTAAAGTTCGTTTTCCATGGCATAGTTCATCAAGCCGCCCAAAAAGGCGATGTCGGTGCCGGGGCGGATGGCCAGGTAGAAGTCTGACACCGCTCCCGTACGGGTCACCCGGGGGTCTACGGATATCAGCTTGCCACCCTTATCCCGGGCCCGGTCAATCCACTTCATGGATATGGGGTGGTTTTCTGCGGTGTTTACCCCCAGGGCCATGATAACGTCGGAATGCTGGTAATCTATCCAGTGATTGGTCATTGCTCCCCTGCCGAATGAGTTGGCCAGACCGGCCACGGTAGAGGAGTGTCAGAGACGGGCGTGGTGGTCAATGTTTACCAGGCCCATGGCCCGCATCATCTTGACCAGCAGGTAATTCTCCTCACAATTCAGCGAGGCGCTGCCAAAATGGGCCATGGCGGTGGTGCGGTTTACCGTCACGCCATCCGATTCTGTTTCAAAAGTCTTGTCCCTGGTGTCCTTGACCTTTTGGGCTATGCGGTCCAGCGCCCAGTCCCATTCCCTTTCCTCCCACTTGTCGCTGTAGGGGGCGCGGTACATGACCTTGGTCAGCCGCTTGGGGTTGAG
>PWLI01000126.1 GCA_003559415.1 Clostridiales bacterium
ATATGCCGCTGCCGGGGCCATAGGCAATGGTGGGGTCGTCGGCAAGTGAAAGGTGGGGGTTGAATGCCTGCTGCCCCAGCTTATCCTTCCAGGGTGAGAACCCCTTTTCCACCGCCTTTCCATCGGCACAGGCCAGAAGCGGCGTGATAACATCGCCCATGGCCTGGGGGGTAAAGAGCACGCTGTAGCTGTCGCTTGTTATGGGCACGTTTTTCCTGCCCTTTTGCAGCACTTCTTCCAGATAATCTGCCAGTTGTTCATCCTGGCCATCCAGCTTGCCGGTGCTGAACCCCTTGTAGGCAGAGAGCAGATTTTTCTCTTCCACCAGCTCAAAGCTGCCTAACAGCCAGAACATGCTGCGGCTGTATTCACCGGCAAAGCCGTTGCTGTTTGTCAGGCGGACAGTGCTTTCCCGGCAGCTTACCCTGGCTCCGGCCAGCACGTCGGGATGGTGTTGTTTGAGCCGGTCGACAACCTTTTGGCCCATTTCCACCATTTGCCGGTTTTCAATGTCGGCGGTGGGTTGGTGGAAGAGGTTAATGTCGGGAAGCTGGGCCTGGGTTGGGAAGGGAACTTCCCAGGGGCGGCCGAATTCAGCGGTGGCCATGGCCTTTTCCAGCAGTTCGTCCATGTCTGTGCCGGTGGTGGTGGCAAAACCCAGTTTGCCGT
Organism: Clostridiales bacterium; assembly: GCA_003559415.1. Taxonomy (GTDB): domain Bacteria; phylum Bacillota; class Proteinivoracia; order UBA4975; family PWLI01; genus PWLI01. Next base: position 670 of record PWLI01000126.1, read on the forward strand.
TGACCACCACCCGCAGGGCGCTGACCCGTTGTTCCCGGGTGTCGATGCCCTTGAGGCGGTTGTTTTCAAAGGATACCGGTGTTTCCCTTGTGTCCACCTGGTAGAGTTCTGCCTGTTCAGTTCTTTTTTTTGCTTTTTCGATAAAATCTTTCATTACTTGCTGCCCCCAATCACAACGTTTTGGATCCGCACATGGGGCGCCCACTCGCTGGTGGGCAACGGCGCCTGTTCGCCTTTGCCACAACCGCCGGGGGACTCAAAGGGGGTGAAGTCATTGCCCACCATGTCGATGTTGGCCAGGGTGGTGAACACATTGCCAGTCAGGTTGACATCCCGGACCATTTCCGCCAGCTTGCCGTCCCGGATCATGTATGCTTCTCCGGCGCTGAAGGTGAACATCTCGCCGTTGGTCTGGCCGCCAAAAGAGTCTATGGCATAGACTCCCAGTTTGACGTCCTTGATCATGTCGTCAAAGGAGGCCTGGCCCGGCCCAATGCAGGTGTTGCGCATTCGGCAGATGGGCGGGAAGGTGTAATCCAGCGCCCTGGCGTTGCCGGTGGGTTGCTCGCCCATTTTCCCCGCTGTTTCCCGGGTGTGCAATCTGCCCACCAGCACCCCTTCTTTTATCAGGTCGGTGTGCTGGGTGGCCACGCCCTCGTCATCATACTTGAGGTAGCCCCGGGCGCCTACGTCCAGGCCGGTGTCGAATATGTTCAGGTGTTTTTCGCCGAATTTTGTGCCCAGCTTCATTATCTTTTGCAGGCTGGGGTTTTCATAGACGTGGTCGCTTTCACTGAGGTGGCCAAAGGCCTCGTGGGCGAATATCCCGGCCAGGTGGGGGTCGACTATTACCGTGTACTGGCCACCCTTGACGGTGGGGGCATCCAGCAATTTGATCGCCCGTTCACAGGCATCCTTGATTTTTTCTTCCTTGCCCCGGGCCACTCCGAAGTCGGTGGAGCTGCCAAAGCCCACATGGCCCATCTGGCTGATGTCCCCGTTGCTGGCCATGGCCATGATGCCGCCGGAAAGATCCAGCTTGTGCTGCAGGATGTAGGTCCCTTCCGAGTTGGCAAAATGAAGTTTGGTGAACTTGTCGGCATAACTGACCCGTGAGCTGACTATCGGTTTGCCCCGGGACAGCACAAGCTCATTGTAACCGGCAAACAGCGCCACCTTGTCGGCCAGGGAAACTTCCCTGGGGTCTTCGCCAAGCTGGACATGGACAACATCTTCCACCACGGGAGATGCTGCCAGTACAACATCGCTTCCGGCGGCGCCAACCAGCTTCGCCTGCTGGATGGCCATGTCAACCTTGCCTTCCAGCTCGGCCAGGTCGTTGAAGGTCACAAACCCCCAACCGCCGTTGACCAGCGCCCGGATTGCCCCGCCACAACGGGTGCCGGCGTTTACCGACTCCAGCACCGGGCCCTGAAAACGCAGGCTGGTTGTTTCCGATTCCTCCACCCGTATCTCCAGGTAGTCGGCAGGTTTGTTGGCAAGCAGATTACGCAACAATTCTTTCAAATTCTTTTCCTCCTTACTAAACTGCATAACAGCAGATTTTGCCTCATTTGTTCAGGGATTCTCTGTTGTTCAGGCGTTGTCCTGCAAAATGCGCCAACTGTAACAATCCCCGGCAACCCACGGCTGGTGTTTCGTCTTTGTTACAAGGGTTGTCACCCAGGAAAGATTGCTGTATATTATAAACAAGTTTTATGTGCAGTCATTAGCACCAGGTAATAAGCATGCGCTTGTGTAATACCCTCCCTTGCCTTAGGCCGCTTGCGGTCGCCGCCCCCTTGCCGGGGCGGTTTTCTTGTAAAAAAGCCGCCCGAAGGCGGCTTTTGTCAGTTGTTCTTGTTTCTTCCCAGCAGCACCAGAATGCCGACGCCGATGAGAATCAATCCCGGCGATATGGCGTGGATGTTGTCGGAAAACCAGTTTCGCCATGCGGGGAACCACATCAGGCTGGCATTGCCCAACAATATCAATGAAGGAACAATAGGCCACCAGCGGTCGGCCAGCTGGAGATTTTTTCTCGTTTCCAGCAGGAATATCAAAAAGAACGAGATGGAAAGGAACAGCATCAACCAACCCAGCTGCTCGGGGTTGACGGCAAACCATGCTGCCACCGAACTCAGCATCAGCCCGGGAATCAACAGTCCCATGCTGGGCCGGAAGAAGTATATTATCAGCAATACCAGTGCCGGAAGCCCCAACAGAACTGCCGGGAAGTAGTGGGGCTCCAGACGTTGGGACACGGCGATTGCCACACTGAACACCAACAGTCCGCCAGCAGGGAACAGCGGCCAAATCCGTTCACCGGTGGTTGTACCCCGGGTGCGAGTATGGATGGCAAATACCGCGGCAAAGGCCAGCGACAGCGCCACAAAGAACATCCAGTCTTCAAACCACTGACCCGGCAGAGAAGTGACAACACCTATTGCTATGAGTATCATCGCCGGGATGATGAAGCCCAGCTTGCGGAAGAAGAAATAGACCACGGCGAAGGCAAGGCCCAGCAAGACAGGCGCCCATGCCGTCTGCCACACAAACAGCTTGGCCAGAAATTCCGGGGAAATCAGTGAAAGAGCAGCCAGCCCTGCCAGCACAATGGCGGCCACCAACGTGCCGTGTTTGTCCACCTTGCGGCTGTGCAACAGCCAGGCGGCAAAAAATGCGATTGCCAACAGCCCCAACAGCCAGACGCCGCTGATGCCCAGCAAGCGTTGCACGCCAAGGGCCAGCACCACCAGGCTGCCCACCAACACAAATTCAGCCCGATGCTGGAACCAATACACACCCAGGCCCAGCAAACCAAACACCACCAGCGCTATGTCCCTGTATATGCCCGTTGCCTGCAGGGCAAAGAGACCAAGCCCGATAAAAATAAGGATAATGCCAAGTTTACGGTTTTCCATTTCCATCACTCCTTAGAATATCTGCTCATATTGTATCTTGCCCCGGTATTTTTAGCCAGTGTGTGGGGTAATATATTTTGATGACATTTGTCACCGCTGCCTTTGGCAAGGAATGGGCAGGTTTTTGGCGAATAATACAGGTAAGAACATTCAGGAGGGATTTCAGTGCAACCATACCAAAAGGCCCGGGAGCTGGTGCAGGCAGTCAAGGCAGAAGAAAGCTATAAGGAATTCATGCAGGCCCGGGAGCAGGTTTTTGCCGACCCCAAGCTGAAAGACATGCTCCGGGATTTGCGCAAAGCGGAAATAGAGGCCCATCAGCGTCAGATGGCAGGCCAGGAGCTGGACGATGACGACAAACAGAAGATCCAAAAACTCTATGAGCTGGCCAGGATGAACTCGGTGTTGGCCGGTTATCTGGAAAAGGAGTATCGTTTCAGCATGATGATGATGGACATTCAGAAGATTATCAATGAAGTGATTCCTCAGGAAAAGGACCAGCCCGACGGCCAGAGCAATTGACAGACCCAGGGCGTGGATGTACAATTTAGCCAACCGGTAAGGGCCGGATTTTGCGGCTCTTGCTTGTTTTTGGGGAGGAATGACGGTGGAGTACTATCAGCAAAAACTGGCCAACGGCACCGCGTTGCACATGTTGCCGCTGGACCACTATAAAACCACTTTTGTTGGCATAAACCTGTACTGCGGCCTGGGCAAAGAGAGAGCTGTGACCGGCCTTATCCCCTATGTGTTGCAAAAGGGAAGCTCGACATACCAAACTGCCCGTCAGCTGCGCAGCCGGTTGGCAGAGCTCTATGGCAGCCAGTTTGGCGCCGGGGTGGTCAAACGAGGTGAGCAGCAACTGTTGCAGCTGCGCTTGCAACTGGTTCATGACTCATATGTCGCTGACGGAAAATCGCTGTTGGAGGAGTGTCTGGACATCCTCCGGGATGTGATGCTCAATCCCTATAAAGAAAATGGCTGTTTCAAACCTGAGTATGTGGCTATTGAAAAAAAGAATGCGGCAGACAAAGTCCGCTCGCTGCTCAACGACAAAAGCCGCTATGCTTTTCATCGCTGTCTTGCCCACCTCTGTCCAGATAGGGATTACAGCAATAACAAGTTTGGCACTGTGGAAGAGGTGGATTCAGTTGACGCCGAGCAATTGTGGTCAAAATACCAGGAGATTTTGGCCGCTGTTCCGGCAGAGATTTTCGTGTGTGGAAGCTATGACCACAACAGGGTGGTGGATGGAATCAATTCCCGGTTTAACTGGACCCGCAGCAGCGAAGCGGTGCTGGACCCGGCAACGCCGCTAAAGGGACAAAATGCCCGCACCGTTCATGAGCAGATGGACATAACCCAGGGGCAGCTGGTCATGGCAATGACCACGGACATCAACCAGGCCGACAGCCGTTATCCGGCGCTGGTGCTCTACAATGGAATTCTCGGCGCCTTTCCCCATTCCAAACTTTTTCAGCAGGTGAGGGAGAAGCGGGGGCTTGCCTACTATATCGGTTCCAACCTGGACAGCATCATGGGTGTTCAGTTTGTCAGCGCCGGCATAGATGCCGAGAGCTTTGATGAAACCGTTCAAGTGATTTCAGACCAGCTTGGGCAGATGTGCAAGGGCGAAATCACTGAGGACGAGCTGGAGTGGACCCGCACGGGTTTGCGCACCGGGCTGCTGCAGATGTACGATGACCTGGGCGAGCAGGTTTCATTGGCCATTGACGGGCGTATCAGCGGCCGCCGTTGGGCAATTCCCCAGTTGTTGGATGAACTGGAAAAGCTGACCCTTAATGATGTGGTGGAAGCTGCCCGCACCATGAAGCCGCAAGTAACATACTTTCTCTCCGGGGGTGAGGGCTAATGGAAATCACCTGTAAGAGCTACCACCTCCTGGGCGAAAAACTGTTCAGCGCCACCATGGACAACGGGCTGCAATGCATCCTTTTGCCCAAGGAGGGTTTTAAGCGCAAGTTCGCTGTGCTGGCAGTGCCCTGTGGGTCGGTGCACCGCAAAGCAATGGTCGATGGCCGGGAGGTCACCTTGCCCGGCGGCGTTGCCCATTTTCTTGAGCACAAGCTCTTTGAAGACCCGGGAGCCAATGTGGAGAATCGCTTTGCCCGCCTGGGCGCCAGTGTCAATGCCTTTACCAACCACACCATGACCGCCTATGTATTTTCCACGGCAGACAACTTCAACCAGTGCCTGGACTTGTTGCTGGAATTTGTCCAGCAACCGGCCTTTACCCAACAGGGTGTTGTTGACGAGCGCAGTGTTATTGCCCAGGAAATCAAGATGTATGCTGACCAACCCTACTGGTCTGCTTACCTGGGCACCCTGAAAAAACTCTATGGCAAGCACGCCATCGCCGAAGATATTGCCGGAACACTGGACGATTTGCAGCGCATAGACTACCGTGTGCTCCGGGACTGCCACCGGTTCTTTTACCACCCGGCAAACATGGTGTTGGTGATGGCGGGAGACCTGGACAGCTCGGAGCTGTTCCAGCACGTGGCGGAAAACCAACAGTCCCGGGAAGTTGGCCCGCCGCCGCCAGCTGTGCAAACCGTTGACCCGGCTCCAGAACAACCAGAGCCGGCAGATGAAAGCCGGGAAATGGAAGTGGGCCGGCCGCTTTTCAATCTTGGCTTCCGGGATGCAGTGCCGGCCAACTGGCAGCAAGCGCAACACAAAGAAACCATGGCCGGGCTGTTGCTGGAGATGATATCCGGCAAAAATGGCGATTTCTACAACCGGCTATATGACCAAGGGCTTATCGACAGCTCTTTTGCCCTGGACTACACCACCAGCCCCTGGTACAGCCACCTGATATTTGGCGGGGAAACGGACCGTCCTGATGACGTGGCCGGGGAAATCAAGGCTGAACTCCACCGTTGGCGCACAACGGGCTGGGATTGGTCACAGATTGAACAGAACTGCAACAAGCTGGTGGGCCACTTCGTCATGGAGCTAAACAGCCTGGAGACAACCGTCATGGCCTGTGCCACCGACTGGTTGCAGGGGGTGGACTACTTCAAGCGCTTTGAAATGCTGCAAAATGCTCAAACAAAGGACCTGAAGGAACTGCTGCAATCACTAAACTTAGAGCAGCCCTGCATGCATGTGGTGCGGCCGGCGTCCTGCAAATGATTTTCCCTTCCTTTCACCAGTGTTACATTACATTAACACACAGCAACCAGGCAATAATTACTGGTATGCTATCCAATGAAGGAATGTAACAGAAGGGTTTTGGAGGTGTTGAGTTTGCTGAAGCGTATTTCTCTGGCCATGATGTTCATATTGGTGCTCACCATGGGAGTGGCAACAGTCTCTGCGGCAGAATACAGAGATTGGCCTGAAGGATGGTCCCGGCATCGGGATGTGGGACAAACATCCTATGACTCCCGGCGCATGGAGTACCCCTGGCTTGTGCAGGACAACTTGCTGCTTACCCTCGGCTATGATTCCCGGCAGGGCAAGCTGGAACTGTCTGTTTATGATCTAAACAAACGCAAGACAACTGAGCGCATTGTCGTGTTGGAAACTGACCGCGGTTTGTCCAGTTTTGACATGGCCCAGGGCCCTGACGGCATACACATAGTCTGGGTGCTGGACGGCGAAATCAAAGATGTTTTTCATGTTGTCCTGGATCAGGACCTGGAATTCGATTCACCTGCAGAACCTGTCTATTCAACATTTGAAACAGTAAGTTCCCTGGTCCTGGCCATCGGCGAGGATCATCAGCATATTTTTTGGTCCGAGATGGCCCGGGGCGGAGTTGTCTTATGCTTCTCACCGCTGGGTCGTTCTCTGGAACGTAATCAGTTGGATGAGCTGCCCTCAGGCAGCCGGGTTCACCAGGCAAAAGTTGACGAGTCGGGATTTGTTCACCTGTTGTGGCATGAAACCCGCAGGGTGGAGGATTATCGCAACCTTCACTACAGTCTTCTGGACAGCGATATAAACATTATCGAAACCACACTGCTGGGCAACACCGGCCTAAATGAGAACCCCAGCGGAGACATGGTTATGGTGGATGGTGTTTTGCATGTAGTGTGGACTGAGATAGTCCGTGGCACCATGGGCGGCCGCCATCCCATCTCCATGCGATACCAGGCCTTTGAAGAAGGCCAGCCTCTTGCTGTGGCGGCGTGGCTGTCTCCCACCATGCGAGCGGGGATGCAGCCCACCATTGCCGCCGATGAGAGCGGCCAGTTGCGCATGGTTTGGAGTCAGAGCGTAGGCGGACACTTGGAAATACACTTCGGCAAAATTAAGGATGGCCAGTTGGCATCGCCCCAGCGGCTGACATATGCCACTTACGCCTATATAATGCCCAAGGTTTTTGTCTGGGAAGGGCATGACTACGTGCTCTTTGAACAGATTGAGTCCGCCTATCGGAAGCTGAGAATCATGGACACCGCTCACCCTGAGATACCGAAGATTTGGGACAGGGTTGGCCTGGACTCAGAGAACATTATCGGCAGCATCTTTTACCGCATCGGCCTGGCATCTGTCATGTCAGGGGTGTATACCATACTGTCCACCATACCGGTAATAGTTGCCACGCTGTTCATATTCCTGTTGCACAAGATATTCGGCAGCCCCGATACCAAGTTTTCGTTCCTGCTGCAGATACTCTTTGTCTCAGCACTAGTGTTCTTCCAGCTTTCCGCCTTCAGCGCTGTATCGCTGCAGCCCTACCTGCTGGAAGGTATTTACCAGATGTTCATTTTCGTGTTAATCACAGCGATTGTGCTTTGGGTGTTTTGGAGGTATGCATCAACCAACAAGGATGAACCCTTTGTGTATGGTGCCGCTGCTTTTGTCTGGCTTTACCTCTGGCATTTTGTCAGCATAGTGACCTCCATGCCCTATGTAATAAACTAACCGGGGGAGACTGAAATGCAATACGTATATGGACCGGTTACATCCCGCCGTTTGGGATGTTCCCTGGGCGTTGACCTGACACCGGAGAGATGTTGCAGCCTGGACTGCATCTACTGTGAAGAGGCAAAGCCCACTGCCAATTTATGCACCACCAGAAATGAATATGCCCCCACACTGCAGGTGATTGAACAGATTCGGGAAGCAGTAACTCCGGAAGTGGATTATGTGACCTTTTCCGGTTCTGGCGAACCGACGCTGCACAGCGGTCTGGGCATTATCCTGGCGTCTTGCAGGGATCTGGCTCCGCCCACGGCGGTGCTGACCAACTCATCCCTGCTGAACATGGAAAGGGTGCGTCAGGAGCTTAATCTGGCTGACCTGGTCATCCCTTCTTTGGATGCGGTATCTGAGGAGGCTTTTAACAAGCTCAACAGGCCTGCCCCCGGGGTGAGCGCCAAAAGGATCATGCAGGGGCTGGAAAGCTTCTGCGGGGAGTATACTGGCACTGTCTGGCTGGAAGTGCTGCTTGTTGAAGGTGTGAACGACAACCGGCAGGAGGTGCAGCTCATAGCAGAGTTTGTCAACAAGCTGAGCGTTGACAAAGTGCACCTGAATACCGTCAGCAGGGCCACAACGGTGGCTGATTGCAGGCCGGTGGCCCGGGAAAAGATGGAACAACTGGTTGACCTTTTTTCCGCACCAGTAGAGATATACACATAAGCCGGCAACAGCCGGCTTTATCTATGCCAAAACATTGAAAACAGAAATTGGGTATGCTAAAATACATTACGTGCCGAAGTGGCGGAATTGGCAGACGCACTTGACTCAAAATCAAGCGCCCTCCGGGTGTGGGAGTTCGAGTCTCCCCTTCGGCACCATATTAAAAACACGTAACCCTGCAGGCTTAAGTCTGCAGGGTTTTGCTATAGTCTGAATCCCCTCCCTTTTGCCTTGAGAGGGGATATCATTGTTTAAGGGAAAATCCCAGCACCCTTATATTGCATTTGCATTACAAATGTGTTGTGACTGTAACCTTTTGGCCTGTTTGTACACTTAGATAGTGTAAAATTAAGTTCGCAAAAGTAAAAAGGTAAAACCATCGGCAACTCCGAAATGGTAAGTGATGAGCAAACCAAAAAGGAGTTGGTACCGATGGTTCACCCCCATTCTACCGGAAATCTTGAAAAGATGCTATTACAGTTCATGTCAGAAGAAGACCCCATGCTCGCCATGCTTAAGTGGCTGTGTGAACAGCTAATGGAGGCAGAAGTAACATCCAAGCTTAATGCTTATAAGTCGGAGCGCAGCTCCGAACGATCAGGATACCGTTCAGGATACAGAGTCCGGCGTTTTGACACCAGGATGGGCACCTCATATTTGTTTGTCCCCAAGCTGCGCAAGGGAGGCTACATCCCCTTCTTCGTAAGTGAGCGCAAACGTTCAGAAGCGGCCCTGATGAATGTGATTCAAGAGGCCTATATCAACGGTGTATCCAC
>PWLI01000058.1 GCA_003559415.1 Clostridiales bacterium
AGATTTTGAACGCGGAGCCAGTGGCGGCAAAAAGTAAAGCCCCCGGTGTGGGGGCATTTGTTCATGTTATTTCTGTCAGCACAGTTTCCAGCAACGGCGAATCAAATTCTTCTGCCAGAATATCCATGTAGACAATGTCATAATAGTGCCCATTGAAAAAATATGAACGCCTGCGTCTTCCAACCACTGAGAACCCTATTTTTTCGTAAATGCCCAGGGCCTTTTCATTGAAGGAGTAGACCCGCAACAGGATGTTGTGGAGGTTAAGCACCCTGAAGCCATGGACCAGCGCCAACTCAATAGCTTCGGTGCCATAACCCTGGCCCCGGTGTTCTTCTTCGCCGATAAACAGCCCCAACTCAGCGTTGCGGTGTATATTATCGACAAACATCAGCGACACATTGCCCAACAGCTTGTCGTCCTCCACCCGGACGATGGCGAAATGGTTGTCCTCACGGATCATCTTTTCCAAAAAACCTCTTTCCACCGCCAGGCTGATGGTTTTGGCTGCGTTGCCCAACCCCACGGTGACTGCCAAATCATTCATCCACTTGGTGTAAAGGGGAAAATCATCGGGATTAATGGGCGACAGGTAGACTTTTTTCCCTTTGAGTTTGGGAAAATAGCGCACATCTTCACCTCCCGGTTTATCCTGCTATAACTGTGAAAGATTGGTAAGTTTATTATAGCACAGCATTTGCGCAAATAAACAGCAAAAGAGTATAATTGACTTATTGTTCGGCGCGAAAGGGGCAAGGCAGCGATGGGGAAAATATTGGTTCATCTTAAACGATATAAAGTAGCGATAGCAGCAATTGTTTTGTTGACTTTCTTGCAGTCATTGGCTCAGCTTTTCCTGCCTACGTTGTTGGCAGACATTGTTGACGTAGGCATAGTGAATGGAGATATAGCCTACATCATCCAGGTGGGCGGGGTCATGTTGCTGGTGGCGTTGGGAGGCGCCCTGTGCGCCATTGCCGCCGGTTACTATGCCTCCCGTACCTCCATGGGCGTGGGCAGGGGCTTGCGGAGCACGGTGTTTGAACACATTCAGAGATTTTCTCTGCAGGAATACGACAAGTTTGGTGCCGCATCGCTGATAAACCGCACCACAAATGACATTACCCAGGTGCAGATGGTTGTTTTGATGATGCTCAGAATGATGTTGATGGCGCCGTTGATGATGGTCGGCGGGATAATAATGGCCGTCAGCCGGGATCCTGGCCTGGCAACAGTTGTGATGGTGATGTTGCCGGTGTTGGCTGTAATCATCGGGGTGCTGATGGTCAAGGGTATGCCGCTGTTTAAATCCATACAGCTTAAGCTTGACAAGCTCAACTTGGTGCTCAGGGAAAATCTGACGGGTATCCGGGTAATCAGGGCATTCAACCGGACAGAACACGAGCAGCAGCGCTTTGATGTGGCCAACCTGGATTTGACGGAAACGGCAATCAAGGTCAACAAGCTGATGGCCCTGGCATTCCCTGCGGTAATGCTGGTGCTCAATCTGACCATTGTAGCAGTTATATGGTATGGAAGCATACGTATTGATGGCGGGCACCTGCAGGTGGGTGATTTGATGGCTTATCTTCAGTACATAATGCTGATAATGTTTTCGGTAATGATGTTTTCCTTGATGTTTATTGTCTTGCCCCGGGCCATGGCCTCTGCCGCCAGAATCAATGAGGTGTTGGCAACAGAGCCGGAAATTACCGATCCGACGACACCGCGCGCTATTTCATCTCCCGGCAGCGGCGCCGAGTTCCGGGATGTGTCCTTCAGCTATCCCGGGGCGGAACGCCCCGTCCTCTGCAACATCAGCTTTACCGCCTTGCCCGGCCAGGTTACAGCGATAATTGGTGGCACCGGGTCAGGAAAGTCTACCCTGGCCAGCCTGTTGCCCCGTTTTTATGACTGTGACAGCGGTAGCATTTTGGTGGGCGGTGTAGACGTAAAAGAAATGACCCAGCATGAACTGCGGGCATGCATCGGTTATGTGCCACAGAAGGCATTATTGTTCACCGGGACAATAGAAGAAAACATCCGTTACGGCAAGGAAGATGCCAGTCAGCAACAAGTGCAACGGGCTGCTGAGATTGCCCAGGCGGCAGACTTTATTGAAGCCATGGATGAGGGGTACGATTCCCTTGTGGAGCAGGGCGGCGTGAATCTCTCCGGCGGCCAGAAGCAGCGCCTGGCCATCGCCAGGGCGCTGGTGCGCCAACCGGACATTTATTTGTTTGATGACAGTTTTTCCGCCCTTGACTTCAAGACTGATGCCCGTTTGCGCCAGGCATTAAGACAAGAAACATCCCAGGCGGCGGTTATCATAGTCGCCCAGCGGGTAACCACCGTTATGGATGCTGATTGCATAATTGTGCTGGAAGGCGGCGAAATGGTTGGCAAGGGCACCCATCATGAGCTGATGAAGGACTGCGAGGTCTACAAGGAGATTGTGCTGTCCCAGCTTTCGGAGGAGGAAATAGCATGACCCAGGACAAAAAAAGGCCTCCCCGTCTGATGGGAGGGGGGCGTTTTGCTGCGGCCATGGCCCCCACCGAGAAAGCAAAGGATTTCCGTGGCACCTTCGGGCGGTTGGCAGCATATCTGCGGCCCCGGGTTGTCAAACTGGCAGTTGTTGTGCTGTTGGCCATGCTCAGTACGGGATTTAACATAGTCAGCCCCCGGGTCATGGGTCTGGCCACCACACGGATATTTGAGGGGGTCATGGACCGGGTGGCCGGCATCCCTGATGCAAGCATTGACTTTGCTTACGTGGGCAATATTTTGCTGGTGCTGGCTGGCCTCTATATCGTCAGTTCGCTGTTCGCCTTTGGCCAACAATACCTGATGGCTGACGTTGCCCAGCGGACTGTGTACCAGCTGCGTCGGGAGGTCAAGGCCAAACTGGCCAGATTGCCTCTCCGCTATTTTGATTCCCAAAGCCATGGCGAAATACTCAGCCGGGTGACAAATGATGTGGACACCATAAGCAGCTCGCTACAGCAGAGCATGACCCAACTGATAACAGCGGCTGTGACGCTCCTGGGAATTTTGGTGATGATGCTACTGATAAGCCCCACACTGACGCTGGTTGTTCTTTTTATACTTCCGGCTTCGGTGGTTGTGACCAGGCTTATCACCAAACGGTCACGGAAATACTTTTCCGGGCAACAGAAAAATTTGGGAGAGCTCAACGGGCACGTTGAGGAGATGCTCACCGGGCACAGTGTTATCAAGGCCTTTGGCCGGGAAGACCAGTCAATTTCCGTGTTTAACGAAGTCAACGACCGCCTGTATGACACGGCCTGGAAAGCCCAGTTTATGTCCGGGCTGATTATGCCAATGATGAATCTGATAAACAACATGGGCTATGTCCTGTTTTGTGTGGCCGGCGGCATCTATGTGGCCCGGGGCCTGCTGCCCATTGGAGAAGTGCAGGCTCTGATCCAGTATTCCAAGCAGTTCACCCAGCCAATTGCCCAAACTGCCAGCATCGCCAACATCCTCCAATCAACCATGGCTGCTGCTGAACGGGTTTTTGAAGTGCTGGATGAAACAGAGGAGCAACAAGACAGCGCGGATGCTGTCATGCCGGCAGCAATTGAAGGTGCAGTTGCCATCCAGTCAGTTGATTTTGCTTACAAGCCGGAAGCCCCCTTGTTCAAGGGCCTGAGCATTGATGTGCAAAGTGGTGATACGGTGGCCATTGTCGGGCCAACAGGGGCGGGCAAGACCACGCTGGTCAACCTGTTGATGCGTTTTTACGAAGTCCAGGGCGGGAAAATAACCATTGACGGAACGGATATCCGCGATTTCCCCCGGGGCGGGTTGCGTAGCGTGTTTGGCATGGTTCTCCAGGACACCTGGCTGTTCAACGGAACCATCCGGGACAACATTGCCTATGGGCGTCCCGGGGCGGAAGAAGAGGAAATCATGGCCGCTGCCCGGGCTGCCCATGCCGATCACTTTATCCGCACCCTTCCCGATGGCTATGGAACCATCCTCAATGAAGAGGCATCGAATATCTCCCAGGGCCAAAAACAGCTGCTGACCATCGCCCGGGCGGTGCTGGCAGACCCGGCAATCCTGATTCTTGACGAAGCCACCAGCAGCGTTGACACCAGGACTGAGGTGCTTATTCAGGAAGCCATGTCCCGGTTGATGCAGGGAAGAACCAGTTTTGTCATTGCCCATCGCCTGTCAACCATTCGCAACGCCACTGTGATATTGGTCATGAATGAGGGGCAAGTGGTGGAAACCGGCAGTCATCAGCAACTGATGGACAGCAAGGGGTTTTATGCCGACTTGTATAACAGTCAATTTGCCGGAGCAATGCTGGATGGAGAGGCAGTATAGCGATCTTCTGACTGGCGCCCAGGCGCCAGTTTTGTTTTGGCTAGACAAAGAAAGGGGCCTGTGCTACAATATAAATGATAACAATTATCATTTATATTGAGGGTTTACCCATGAAACTTCAATCAGCTGGTATTCACCATATCACAGCTTTTGCCGGCAGCCCTCAGGAGATTGTTGACTTCTATGGAGGCATACTGGGGCTGAGACTGATAAAGAAAACTGTGAATCATGATCAACCGGAGATTTACCATTTGTATTTTGGGAATGAAACCGGGGACCCGGGAACTGCCATTACCTTTTTCCCCGACAGCGGCAACAAAAAGGGCCGCATTGGTGGCGGCCAGGTTGGCTATATAACCTTCGCCGTCCCTGGGGACTCGTTAAACTTCTGGCGGTCCCGACTGACGAAGTTTGGTGTTGACTGGGAGGTTGATACCAGATTTGGCGAAACATTTCTCAGGTTTAAAGACACCGATGGTCTGCAGCTGGAGATTGTTCAGCGCCGGCAAATCCCTGCAAGCACCTGGTCTTCTGGCGGGGTTCCAGCGGAGCATGCAATAAAGGGCTTTGCCGGTGCAGTGCTTTTCAGCGTCAAGCCTGCTGAAACGGTGGAGGCCTTGCAGGGGTTGCTGGGGTTTGAGCCGGTGGCCCGGGAAGGGGATTACTATCGCTTTGGTTCTTCCGGACACTACGGCAACCTGATTGATGTTTGGTTGCCTGAACTGCCCAGAGGCGGCGGAGGGGCAGGTGTTGTGCACCATATCGCCTGGAGATCAAAAAATGACGGTGAGCATAGCCAGTGGCGAGATTTTGTCAAAGCCAGTGGGTTTGAACCAACGCCGATCATCGACCGCTACTATTTTCAATCGATATACTTTCGGGAACATGGCGGAATCCTTTTTGAGATCGCCACTGATGGCCCGGGATTTACTGTCGACGAACCGCTGGAAAAATTGGGAGAGAAGCTTGTGCTGCCGCCCTGGCATGAAAAACGGCGAAAAGAAATTGAGCAGGGTTTGGAGCCAATAGAGGTGCGGGTTTAGGATATAATTTGCCCCTGGAGCAAACATGTTCCAGGGGCAAAATCATTAACGAGTATTTTGGTGTAAGAACCGGCAAAGGTCCAGATCCTTGCTTCGGTCTTTTTGAATGTGTTCCTCCATGGACCAACAGGTGGCCAGCACTGTATCCACAAAAACCGCTTCTGTCGCCACAGATGCTGATTCTCCAATGGCTGCGCCAATTGTGGTTGCCATTTCCTCAAGTGATTGCACCCCGCTCATCTTTAACTCATTTTGCATAAACCGGGCTGGTTCCATGCAGGCCGGGCCGGTGATACCTTTGGGGTCTATAGCCATCCACTGCCCATTGTGATTGAGGATATTCCAGTGATTAAGATCTCCGTGCAACAAAGCCTCAGGCCGCCCGGCGGCAAGCTTGTTTAGTGTCTGCCGGGCTGATTCTACGTACTGGAGCATTTCCGGGTAATTGCCATGTTGGCGTTGGTTTTTCAAAGCACTGTCCATTAGTTCAAAGAACGAGGGGAACTCATCATTCGGCCCAATCGGCAGAGGAAGACTGGCAGCCAGGGAAGCCGCCTCTTTAATGCGTTGGCTTTTTTCGCTTACAGCAGTCAGGTCATGGCCCGGAAAAAGGCGTTGCAACAACATTGCTCCCAATGATTGGTCCCAGGCAAAAATTTGACATATTTTGTGGCCTTTGAATGTTGCAAGGGCTTTTTGCTCTGTATAAAGTTCTCGGTGAGGAAAGCCTATTTTCAGGACAACATCACCGAACTGGGCCGAGCGGGAAAAACATACCAGGTTGTGGGACATGACTGGCGAAGGCTCATAGTCATAGAGCCCCCACTTTTCAACGCAAGTTGCTACGAGATAGGGCAAGTTGCCCAGCCACTGTTGCGCCGGGGGGCCGAATACCCTTAACACCTTTTGGCGCAATGAGGCCGGTATCATTGCGGCGAATCTGCCCTTGCTGTCAGTCGGCATTTACAGTGGGCCATCCGGCCTGGTACTGATCCGGCACCTTTATCTTGACGCCCAGTTCCCGGGCTGCATACAGCGGCCAGTTGGGGTTGCGCAGCAGTTCCCTGCCCAGAAATACCAGCTCTGCCCGGTGGTTTGCCACTATTTCCTCAGCTTGCAACGGAGAGGTTATCAGCCCAACAGCTCCGGTGGCTATGCCCGTCTCTCTCCTAAGCTTTTCGGCATAGGGCACCTGGTATCCCGGGAAAGGCTTTATCCGCGCCTGTGCAACCCCGCCACTGGAGCAGTCTGCCAAGTCCACACCTTGCTGTTTCAACCATTGGGCGATGGTAACGTAGTCACCGGGATGATTGCCATCCTGGTGGTACTCTTCCACAGACAAGCGAACCATCAAAGGGCCGCTCCAATGTTGTTTTACCTGCTGGATAACCTGATTCAGCAGTCTGTAGCGGTTTTCCAGTGTGCCCCCGTAACTGTCAGTTCGTTTATTGGCCAGGGGAGAGAGGAACTGGTTAATCAGATAGCCATGGGCGCCATGAAGCTCAATAACATCAAACCCGGCTGTCTTGGCCCGCCTTGCGGCCTGGCTGAAGGAAAGGATGGTTTCTTCGATGTCCTCAACAGTCATTTCCCGGGGAACCTGGGTTCTCTCATTAAAGGCAACCGCCGAAGGGCCCACAGCATCGGGCACTCCGGCTTTGCGCCCGGCATGGCCCAACTGAATTGCTGCAACAGAGCCTTCACTCTTGATTGTTTCTGCCAGCTCTTGCATGCCGGCAATGTGCTTGTCGTCCCACAACCCCAGATCCACAGGAGAAATGCGCCCCTCCGGGCTTACTGCTGTGGCTTCCACCACAATCATACCCACCTGCCCGGAAGCCCGTGCTCCGTAATGGATATGGTGCCATCGCTTAGCCACACCATCCCGGGTGGTACAGGAGTATGTGCACATGGGGGACATGACAATTCTGTTTTTAAGTTCTACTTCTGCCAACTTATAAGGAGAAAATAAATCAGCCACTGTATCACCTCTGAATATAGTCTTATGTATATTATTCCCTGCCAAACGGGCAAAATCCTGCGGCAGGGATTTTGTTACGCATGGCGAAATAATATTGTAGGACACAAGTGAAACAAGGAGTGATTATATTGCTTAAAGATTTGCAGCTTACCTGGGATCTCGAGTCGATATTCCCCGGCGGCAGCCAGTCTCCCCAACTTCAGTCCTATTTGAAGCAGCTGGACAGCGACATAGGGAAGTTGGCTGGTGATGTTGAGCAACCCATCAACGACTGGGAACAGCTGATTGAGCGGGTTCAGGACATTTCAGCCCGGCTTCGCCAGGCGGGAGCCTTTGTCGGTTGCCTAAACGCCCAAGACACCAAGGATGAAAAGGCCAGGCTGCTGGCTGGGGCCATCCAGCAGCTGCGGGCAAAACTCAACTCTGCCATGACCGCTATCGACCAGCAGATGTTGGACATGGATGACCAGCAATGGCAACAATTGTTGAACAAACCTTCGCTGAAGGAAATAGTCTGGCCGCTGGAAGAGCGCAGGCGGCGGGCAGCGGCCAAGATGCCAATGGATTTGGAACAGCTGGCCAATGATTTGTCGGTGGATGGGTATCATGGTTGGGGCGAGCTCTATAACACCATCACCGGCCGCATGTCGATACCTTTTGAGAAAGAAGGACAAAAGGTCAAGCTGTCGGTGGGCCAGGCGGCAAACCTTTTCTCCTCTCCCGATTCCAAACTGCGCAGTGAAATGGCTGCAAAGTGGGAGGAAGCCTGGGGGCAGGAAGCAGATCTGTGTGCAACTACCCTCAACCACCTGGGAGGCTTTCGTTGGAGCTTGTACCGCAAGCGGGGTTGGGACTCAGTACTGCAGGAGCCCTTGGAAGTGAACCGCATGGAACAAGTCACCCTGGATGCAATGTGGGACACTATTTCTGCCAATAAAGATATCTTTATTCAAGCAATGGAACGCAAGGCCCGGTTGCTGGGCATGGGCAGGCTGGGTTGGTTTGACAGAGGCGCTCCCCTGGGCAAAATTCAACAGAAATACAGCTATGATGAAGCAGCCAACTTCATCGTGGAACAGTTTGGCAAAGTCAGCCCGAAAATGGCTGAGTTTACCACCGATGCATTTCGCCGCAGCTGGATAGAGGCGGAGGACCGGGGTGACAAGCGGGCTGGAGCCTTTTGCACAAGTTTCCCGGCAACTTCAGAAACACGGGTGTTTATGACCTTTGCCGGCAGCGCCACCAATGTCTCCACATTAGCCCATGAAATGGGGCACGCCTTTCACCAGCATGTGATGACGGGGCTGCCGCTGATGGCCCAGGGCTATGCCATGAATGTGGCGGAAACAGCCTCAACCTTTGCCGAGATGGTTGTGGCCGATGCAGCTGTGGAGGCCGCATCCAGCCGCGAAGAAAAAGTCGCCCTGTTGGGCGGCAAGGTGATGAGCGCCACGTCATTTTTGATGGACATCCACAGCCGCTTCCTGTTTGAGACCCGTTTTTATGAGGCCCGACGCCAGGGCCCCCTGGGTGTGGATCAACTAAACGAGCTGATGGTGAGTGCACAAAAAGAAGCATTTCAGGATTCCCTCAGCCAATGGCATCCCCACTTCTGGGCTTCCAAGATGCATTTTTATATCACGGGCGTACCTTTCTATAATTTCCCCTATACTTTCGGCTATCTGTTCAGTGCCGGGGTATATGCCATGGCCAAGCAGGAAGGGGCATCCTTTGAAGACAAGTATGTCGCCTTGCTGCAGGACACAGGGCGCATGCGGGTTGAGGATTTGGCCCGCAAACACCTGGATGTAGACCTAACCGGCCCGGATTTCTGGCAACAGGCAATTGACATGGTGGCTGAAGATGCCAAGAGTTTTTTGGAACTTACAGAGTAAAGAAAAACCGCCCCGAGGGGCGGTTTTGCATTATGACGCTTCTACTTCCGCAGCAATTTTCTTTCTGTCCTTGTAGGTGATGATGGAAATAATCAGCACACCCACGGCGCAGATGAAGACAATGCTGCCGATGATGGCCAGCGGCCAGTTTTGGTTGGGGAAATAGTTGAATATCAGCGTATGGCCCATGGCGGCCATGGAAGTGATCAGCAACAACACAAAGGGAATGATGTAGCTGGTGGTGCTTCTTCCCAGGCTCATCAGGAATACTGCTGCAGCCAGCAGCGCCAGCGAAGCGAGAATCTGGTTGGTGGCGCCAAAGAGCGGCCAGAGCACCATGCCGTAACCGGTTCCCGTTGCTGCCTGGGGCCATGCCAGCAGGGCGATGACCAGGAAGCCGGGGATGATGGAGATGGTGCGGTCGGCCAGTATCTTTGGTAGCCCAAAGGTCTTGACGCTCTCGGCAAAGGCAATCCGGGTAAAGCGCATGGCTGAGTCCAAAGTGGTCATG
>PWLI01000051.1 GCA_003559415.1 Clostridiales bacterium
GACTGGAAGCAAGAGCAGGAAAAGCCAGGAAGAAAACTAAGCCGAATTACTGCCTAGACATTTTGCCAAAGGCATTTTACAGACAAAAATGCACTTGACCTTTTTTCACCCCAAAATTAAAGCTTAAGTCACTATCTGTCGCCGCTGCCCGATATAGTTTAAGCATAGAGATCTTTGAGGAGGGTTATTGTGAAAAGGTTGGCGGTTGTCTGGCTTGTTGTCATGTTGGTGATTGGAATTGTTGGTTGCACCGAAAACGGCCTAACCACAGACAGAGAAACCGACCGCACGGATACTACCAATGATGTTCCGGGACAACCTGTTATTTCTTCAGCAGAAGCAACCAGTGAAACAGAAGTTGAGTTGCAGTGGAGTGCAGTCAGTGGCGCCCAAGAATACTCTGTTTACTACTCCCAAAGCCCTGATGGTCGTTTTGAGAAAATCGGGACAACAGAAGATACCAGTTGCACTGTCTATGACATGGATATAGGCACAACATACTGGCTTAAGGTTTCTGCATCCAATGCTGAGGGCGAGGGTGAAAAATCAGAACCTGTTGAAGTAACTACCTTGGGGGGAGGAAACTCACGCTCAAACCCCGCAGGGATTGGTGAAAGTTGGACAATTACTATACCCTGTTGGGTCTACGGAGATGCAAAGATTGAAATAACTCTCCTGGGACTAGTTTCAGGAAATGAAGCCTGGGATATTGTCCACGATGCCAACAGGTTCAATACCGAACCCAATCATGAGGAAGAATACATCTTGGCAAAGTTTCGGATAGCTGTTTTGGAGACAGAAGATGACGAACCCTTTGACATATATTCTTCTTTGTTCGATCTCGTTAGCGAAGAAGGCGTCTTCTATGACAGCTTCCAAAGCATTGGCAGAGCTTCAGGCTTAGAGCCAGGCTTTCGTACCGAGGCATACCCTGGGGGCACCCATGAAGGCTGGGTTTCCTTTCTGGTAAAGAAAGACGACAACCCCCTGATTGTGATTAACAGGGGAGAAGCCGGTGAGGTTTGGTTTGATTTGCGAGCAGATCAGTAGGCAAGAAATCTGTGCGCCTCCAAACCGAAAGGAGCTGACGTATGCGAATTGCTGTCTTGATCATTTCCCTTGTGTTAATGTTGGTCGTTTTTTTCGGAAGTTGTTTCGTGGGTTGCGTCGCTTCAATGGACCAAGATGACACCTTGCTGGAATCTACCGCTTTCGGTTTTATCATTGCTGTAATTTTACTGCTGGGCGGAGCTTTTGCCCTGGGTGTGCCCCTGTTGTCAGTAGCAGTCTTCGCACTTGCGTTTATAATGAGCTTGGCAAACGGCCAAAATGTTTTCGCTGGCATAACCGGGATACTCGGTATCATGAGCTTGTTGGGTTTTTTTGAGCTGCGACGAAACAAAAACAATTAAAACTACCCACAGGAAAATCCTTGTTTTTTCTCTCCCACCCCTTGCACTCCTCTCTGTCCTATGTTACCTTATACATAGACAATATAAGTGTTCACTGAATTACTTATGTACAAGGAGGTGCCAATGTGACAGACAAGTGCCAGAAGCCGGAAAAGCTCAAGGGCAAGCCCAGTCAGTGCAGCCCCGAGCAAATCAAGGAGTGCCACGGAGACGATCCCAATCATCCCTGTGTCAAAAAGGACAAGTAACAATTTTTCCGGGTCCCCATACGGGGACCTTTGCTTATGTTTACCCTTGGTGCTGTATTGCCCCTCTCTTTTACCCGTGCTAATATGTAGGTGAATAGTGTCCGCTGGATCTTTTGAGAAAGGAGATGCCAACGTGACCAAGAAGCCTGACACCACTTCGGCAGCAGCACGGGCGGCGGCAAGAAGGGTGGCATCGGCAGCCAGGACAACAGCAAGAAGCACACAGGCGGCTGCCCGGGCAGTAAAGAACGTTAAACCAGGCCGCACAACGAATAAATAGATAGTGACAGTTAAATACTTGGCATCCCCGCCGGGGATGCTTTTTAGTTGGCACTGATATAGTTGGTAGTGTATTATAAGGGTTAGACATCCCCTGGGAGGTGCAGTATGGAAAACTTTGTCAAGACATGTAAAGCCATGGGTGACGGCACCCGGTTTAAAATCCTCAGCATGCTGCTGCAAAAATCATATTGTGTCAATGCCATTGCCCGGCAACTGGGCATTTCCCAGTCGGCTGTTTCTCAGCACATGCGGGTGCTCCGGGAAGCCGGCCTGGTGGAAAGCGACAAGCAGGGCTACTTTGTCCACTACTCAATCAATGCTGAGGGTATTGAGCAGTTCCGTAAAGATGTGGAACGGCTGTTTACCCCAGTGGGAGAAAACTGAAACTGCTGCCCGGACAACGGAAACGACTGCTGTTAGCGGGCTTCTAATAACATTTGTGGAGGGATTACATGGATAAAAAGGTAATTGTTGTCGGGGCCACCTTTGGCCTGCACTTCACCGGCAGCAGCACCCACCACGACACCGGTGTGCCCATAGTTATTCGGAGCGGCAAAATCTGCGCTGAGGATCTGCGCCGGGACGAACCGGGAGACGATTTCTCATGAACCGGGAAAACCTGGAGCAGGCCTACAAGCTGGCAGAAGAAATAATGAAGGAACGGGCCACCAGCTTCTACCAGGCCTTTAAGCACCTGCCTGCTGAACGGTTTCGCAGTGTATCTGCCCTCTATGCCTTTTGCCGCCATGCCGACGACACAGTGGATATTAAACCCCAACAGCGGGGCAAACAGGCCACCCTGGCGCTGCTGGACAGCCTGGAGGGGCAGTTGCGCCTGCTCTACTCCAACGATTACACCGCAGATAACACATCATCAGAGGAATTTCCCTGGTGGCCGGCCTTTGCCGACACCGTCACCCGCTTTAACGTGCCCATTGACAGCTTTCTGCAGCAGCTGGAAGGGCAGCGCCGGGATATCGAGTTTGCAGATATCGAAACCACCGACCAACTAGTAGAATACTGCCGGCTGGTGGCGGGCTCGGTGGGCACCATGATGTTGCCAATACTGGCCGCCGATGATGCCGACACCACTGACCCCGGCCTGGTTATGGCCTGTGAGAGCTTGGGCATAGCCATGCAGATAACCAACATACTGCGGGATGTGGGCGAGGATTTGCGCACCCGCAACCGCCTGTACCTGCCCCGGGATTTGCTTGCAGAACACGGGGTTGAACGGCATACGCTGGAAGAGCTAGCCCACTTCCAGGGCGATTCAGTTGAAGAGCTCATACCTAAAGGTTTTGTTACATTGTGGGAAAAACTTGCAAACATGGCCGATGAGTATTATAAAAGTTATGAGCGCTGGCTGGGCTGTTTTCACCCTTCCACCCGGCTGCCGCTGGTGGCCGCGGCCTTAAGCTACCGGGCCATAGCCGATGAGGTCAGGAAAGAACAGTATAATTGTTTCACCAAGCGTTGCTATACAAGCAGTGAAACCCGGGCGCAAATTGCCAAACAGGCAAAGCAACTCCTGGGATTATGATTAAGAAACAAATACCAAGGAAAAGAGGATCTTATGGGGAACATAATGGGACTTGTCTGGTCAATGGTTTACATCTTTGCAGTACTGGGAGTGGCCACTTTGGTTGCCCGCTTCACCAGGGGCGCCTCGGAGAACTCCCGGAAACTGGTACACATCATGGTGGGCAACTGGGTATTTATCACCCCCATGTTCACAGAGCTCTGGGCTGTGGTGCTGGTTCCCTTCAGCTTCATCATCATCAACAGCCTGAGCTTAAAATACAATATATTCTCAGCCATGGAGCGCACTGACGACAGTTTGGGCACCGTGTATTACGCCATCAGCATGTTTCTGCTCACCGGTGCCGGCTTTGCCCTGAACTGGCCGATGCTGCCCTTTATCGGGTTGCTGATCATGGCCTATGGCGACGGCTTGGCAGCGGTGATTGGGCAGAAATGGGGAAAAAGAAAGCCCTTCTCCTTTGCCCCGGATAAAACGCTGGCTGGCAGCATGACGGTGGCAGTGACAGCATTTGTTATCACCATTGCCTCCATCCTCTACTTCGGCCCGGCGCAAAACCTGGCCAATGCCACCATAGCAATGGCATTGTTTATCGCCGGTCTGACAGCGGTGCTGGCGGCCTTTATCGAGCTGACCGGCAAAAAGGGCTGCGACAACCTGACGCTGCCCATCGGGTCGGGCCTCTTTGCCACCCTGGCGCTGTACTACGGCACCACTGGCTTCTTTGTTTACCTGTTTGTGTCCGTTGCCATACTGGCAATTGCCTACAGGATGAAAGCCATCAGCCCCGACGGCATCGTGGCAGCTGTGCTGACAGCCGTCACCCTTTACGCCCTGGGCGGCATCTGGATTGGAATCAGCTTGCTGGCCTTCTTCATCCTGGGCAGCGCCGTCAGCAAAATTAAAAACCAGCGAAAGCGGGATGCTGAGTCGCTGCAGGAAGCAGGCGGCCCGCGCAACTGGAAACAGGTGCTGTGCAACTCACTGCCTGCCTGTGTATTGCTCTGGCTGGTCTACATCTTCCCCCAACAGGACATACTAATACTGCTGGCCTTTGCTGTCTTTGCCGCCTCAGCCGCCGACACATTCTCTTCGGAGATCGGCATGCTGGGCCGTGGCAGGGTGTTTAGCATCCTCACCGGTAAAACATTACCCAATGGCGTATCCGGCGGTGTTTCCTGGCTGGGCCTGGGCGCCGGTATTGTGGGCAGCACGCTGCTCTCCCTTCTCGCCCTGCCACAGTTCGGCTGGACGGGCATGATCTTTGTCGCCGCCCTGGGCTTTGCCGGCTCAATAGTGGACAGCATACTGGGCGCATCCATCCAGCGCAGATACCGGGGAGAAAATGGCCAACTGCAGGACAGGCCTAGCGATGGCCATAGCGCCCCGGTGCTGGGTTACAAGCTTATCTCCAACAACACCGTCAACCTGCTGACACTGATTGTTGTAACGGTGGGTGGCCACATCCTGGCCTACTTCACCATCCTTTCCTAAAGGGTACAAACACAACTCCCCGGCATCAGCCGGGGAGTTGTTTACATAAAAGCTAACTATACCTTGTCTGTGAACCAATTACATTTTTCAGTTTGATGTTAGTGCTCATTCCGATAATGCTCTTGTACAATGTCTGCTATATCATATTTTGTTTTCTCCGTGGTATAGTCGCCATACTTCAGATGCTTGTCACGCTGCAGCCTTCCAATCAAGATATAGGAGGGGATTTCCTGTCGAGAACAGAAGCGCTTAATGCTTGACAAAGAGAAGTCCCCCTCCTGAAGGAAAAGATTGTACTGTTCTCGGTCAATTAGCACACTAGCTGCAAATTCATCAATTTGATCTTCTCTTTCATTCCGTATATTCTCATAATCAATTAGTTTATCATCTATGTCATCATAAATGATATGCCCAATTTCATGAAAAAGTGTAAACCAAAAAATGTCTGCAGCCTTGCGTCTTAATGTCATAATTAAGCTTAATGTTCCATCTGAGTTCTTGGTGATAACACCCTGGACAGGCGCCCCAGCAAAGTGCTTGACAATGCTAAACCTGATTCCGCAATCGGCAAAGTGTTTCCTCAGACCAGA
Organism: Clostridiales bacterium; assembly: GCA_003559415.1. Lineage (GTDB taxonomy): Bacteria > Bacillota > Proteinivoracia > UBA4975 > PWLI01 > PWLI01. Next base: position 5,570 of record PWLI01000051.1, read on the forward strand.
GTAGACAGAATTTACATCCTGCTCAAATGTAAGCTTTCGGATTAGATGTAGCTTTTTTCTTAGCTTCTCAATGCTGAGTCTTTGATTAACTTTCTGTGCTTTAGTTATTAAATCGCAAACACGCAACCAGGGAAACAGGATGTCGGGGTCTATGTTGTCTGCCTTTGCAAGTCGATATGCGCCAACCTGTGATACTTCTGAAATTCGGGCAAGACTGCTAACATTTAACAGTTTTCGCCACTCAATAACAAGCATCGCATCCTGAGCGGTACTGCTAATCAAATTAACCTTTTTCGCATAATCACTGATACTCTTTAGTTTCTTCAAAACCTTTGATTCTTCCGGAGATACCTGGTTAACCTCTTCGAAGTCAGCTTGTTCTTTTTCATAGTTTGCCTGTAGGTTAACCCAAAAACTTGTATCAACTCCCAAAGCATATTCTAGTTTCTTCGCAAAAGAAACAGAAATTGGTTTTAGACAATTCACGATGTTGCTAACATGTGGTTCCTTTACATCAGTCCTGATGGCCAGCTCGCGTTGTGTCATGCCCCTGTCTTCCAACATTTCTCTAAGAGTTTCTCCCGGATGAATTATAAACTCACGGGATAAGCCATTTGTTCTTTTTCTCATGGTAATCCCTCACCCCCCTAATAATAACAGTATCACAGTCTTTCAAGTCTTTTGGATCTAAGCTCTTCGCATCAGGCTTTACAATCAGTCTCAGGTTTCCTGAAAGAGTAACTCCATAACTCCCTTTAAGATTACCAGATAAAGAATGAGGGTTCCCAAGTCTTGTTTCCAGGTAAATGCTAAAATTATCCGCTGCAGTTAGCTGGTCAAGGCGCTTCTTGGCGGTTCGAGCCATACTTCCAAGTTTTTTCCGCAGCAAGTCAGCATTGTTAAATATGTTCTCAACTGTTTTGTTTTCATATTCAATAATCACGCCCTGAACCACCCACTTAACCGTTTGGTTAACTTAACCCTTTGGTTAACTTAAGTATAACTGCTCGTTGCCATTTTTGCAAGTGCTTTATGCAATAAGTTGCCCTTCTCTATCGCTATTGCCAATTTGTAAAATTCTCCGGGGCCAGGCACCTTATACATAGACAGAACCCAACCGTGTGCCTCTTTTCCAAGTCTGATTATATTATGTCCACATAGACTCATTTACATCCGCAATGCGGCGGTCATTTTCACGATATGGCAACAAAAGATCATTTGGAGTCTGCCTTTTGTTGCAGCCACTCCAACAGCTGCTGGTACTGAGGATGATCCTCGGGATAGATGCTGTCCTGCCGGGTTGCCGGCACACCATATTCTGACAGAAACATGATGTGGACTTTGTCTGGCTGCACAACAGGGATGGTGACAGTGTCAATGGTGCCAGTTCCGGATTTATAAGTTTCAACTATGTCAACGTAAGCGCGGGCATAATGCTGGGTGCGGGGATGGTACTGAGTGATTCTGACCATCAGGACGCTGTCAGCCATTTGGTACAATTCTTCCCAGCTCTCTGCCTTTTCTACAGCCCGGGGCATCAGGGGAAACTCTTCATTCCTGTCAGCTTCCACCTTGTCGCGGTATTGCTTGATGTAATCGGTCAAAGATTCCAGTTGGTTGTACCTGTTGTTTGTAAAGGGCTTGATGTAGATCTGCTCCTGTGGATCGATAAGGCGAAGCAGGCTGCCGTCATCATTGATCTTGATGATTAGCGGCAACACCAGGCGATAGTGGTCATAAGGAAGGGCCGGGTGGCTGGAAAAATCTCCAAAGAAAAGATACCTGTTGCCCACCACCAGCTCTTGGTTGCCTGCCTCCACCAGTTCAATTGAATTGGCAGATACATAGGAACTGGCCAGCACCGAATCCACCTGAACCTTGAACATGGAATCGAACTCACTGTGTTCTTCTTTGATTGCAATTACCTGGCCGGTGAAAATATCGGTGGAGTAGTAAATGGCGTTTTCCAGCGTAATGTCAACAGTCAACCGGTCCAGGTTAGAGGACGGTTGCAGGTAGCTGTGGCTGGTGAGGGTCGGTTCGGTGCAGCCAAACAGAGCCCATGTTAACATTATCGAGATGAATACACATGTTAACCGCATTTTTACCCCTCCCACTTTCGCTCACACTTCTACTTAAATCTTTACATATAAGTGTATAAAAGGGACAAAAGGTTACACCGGCAACCAAAATGTAATATAAGGGTTATGGCTTGCCATTTAGCTGGCAAAGCACAACTCCCCGGGCTGGTGCCCGGGGAGTTTCTTTAGATGCTTACAGCGTAATAACGGTATACTCATCTTCCATATACCTGGCCATGGAAGGGTGTCCGCTCATATCCCCCACAATGGGCAGGCCCAGCGTCTCGTTGTAGTCCAGCACGCCCAGCTTGGCGGAACAGGCCTTGCAGATGGCGTCAATCAGCTTCTTCTCCTTGGCCTTTAAATACAGCGGGTTGTTGGACTCTTCCAGGCCTTTGAGCAGCGTCACTGCTTCACCTTCGATTACTATCCTGGCATCCATGCCCCTTTCTGCCATGTCCAGGGCGTTGAGCAATACATGGGAAAAGCACATGGGGTTGCCGTTAAAGGCAAAGATTACCACCTTATCCATATCTTCTCCTCCCTTCTATGCTATTAAATATCTTACCAGGGCAAAAATGCCATATCCTGCTGCCAGCAGGATGTACATCCACATTCACGGGGAAATCTTCTTGTACCAGGGTCTCTTGATTAGATCCATGACCATTCTCCTTTAGTAGCTAGTTTTTTGACGCCAGCTGCTGGCGAACGAAATCCAGCAACATATTCTTCTCTTGTTCCGGCAGGTTTTCCTTCAACCTGGCAGCCGCCACAGGCAGCAGCCAGGGTTGGAAGTTAATTTGGGCTGCCTTGGGGTAGGCAGCGATGTATTTCCGGCACAACCGGCGGCGCATTGCATTAATTGCCAGCCGCAAGGCGCCGGGGGTGTCATCAGGTAGTGACCCAAAGGAAAGCAACAGTACTGTCCGTGCCACATCGCCGGCGGGGTTGCCAGACATGCCGTTAAGCCAGTCAATAATCCACTCCTGCTCCCCGATGATTATGTTGTCCGGGTGGAAGTCTCCGTGGCATAACTGCTCACCCGGCTCCAGGCTGTTCAGGTAGCTCAGCACCCTCTCTTTCTCGCCATCGGTAAGAAGGGGCGCCTTGCTTATCCAGCCGGACAGTATGTCCATTTGCCGGGGCAGGCCGGGATCAGCCCGATGACGATGGACCTGGGAGTGCAAGTGGGCCAACAGTTTGGCCTGGTGGGACAGAGCCCAGGGATTTTTACTCAGTGCTGCCAACATGGTCGGGCCGGAGACCTGTTGAAAAACAATGCCCTTGCGGCCATCTTGCTCCACAAGGCCCTTGGGACGGGGTGTGGGCACACCGACCGAGGCAGCGAAGCTACTGAGGGCAAACTCTTTGTCTACATCGAACTGGGGGGTGCCCGGGCGGAAAAGTTTTACAACTTCGCCGGGACCGTGCTGGTAGATTTCTGCCGTCCGCCCCACTCCGATTCGCTGCAGTTCAGTCACCCCGCCACCCCCTCACTTGTACCTATACTACCAGTCAGGAACGCTTACTACAATAGCCGCCAGCCGAGATGTTTTCAGAGCTTTAGCAAAACACATGATTTATGCTATTATTACAGTAACTGCTAACAGTTTGATGGGAGGTCATGACAATGAAAAACAAACCCCTGATCAAGGTCATGCCCCAGGGGCCATACCTCATCAAGGGGCTGGAAAAACTGACCCAGGCCGACGGCAAGAAAGTTCCGGTGTCTTCACCAATTGTTCTTTGCCGCTGCGGAAAGTCATCCACCAAGCCCTTCTGTGACGGCACCCATACTACCTTTGACTTTGACGACAGCAAACACCCCGACCGGGAACCCCGGGAGCTTAAAACCTACCAGGGCAAAGAAGTGACCATCCACGACGATCGGGGGATATGCTCCCATGCTTCCCACTGCACAGAAGGGGCGCCCGGAGTATTCATCCCGGAAAACTCCCCATGGATTGACCCTGACGGTGAAAGTAAGGAAACCATCATAAATACCATCCGCAGATGCCCCTCAGGGGCGCTGAGCTACACTGTGGACGGGGTAAA
>PWLI01000042.1 GCA_003559415.1 Clostridiales bacterium
AGCCACTCTGGCGCCATCAGCGCCAAGGTCCACACCCTGTTCCTCGCACACGGCAAGGTATACCGCTTCAGCTCAGTTAAACCCCTGTTCAAAATAGTAACGGGCCCTCTCTCCTGCTGGCATACTATTCCTCCCTAGCGGGGCAGAACATGTTGCCACATCAGCATGAAGTGGCTGAAACTGCCCAGCATGACAAAGATGTGGAATATCTCGTGAAAACCGAAATGGCGATGAAAGGTCGGTTTCTTGATAGCATAAATAATTGCCCCGATGCTGTAGAGCACGCCACCGGCCAACAACCAGAGCAATGCGCCCAGCTCCATGGCGATAACCAGGGGGTAAAAGGCCACCACGGCAACCCAGCCCATGCCCAGGTAAAAGGAAGTGTTAAGCCAACGGGGCGCGTTTAGCCAAAAGGCCTTGAGGATTATACCGGCAATGGCCAGGCCCCAGATAACGCCAAACATGCTCCAGCCCCAGGGCCCGCGAAGAGTTACCAGACAGATGGGGGTGTAGGTGCCGGCTATCAGCACATAGATCATCATGTGGTCAATGCGCCGGAATATCTGTTGTCCCCTCTCCTTCAATGGAAGCCAATGGTACAGCGTGCTGGCGGTATAGAGCAGCACCATGCTGGCTCCAAAGATTGAAAAGGAGACTACGTGCCAGGCTGTGCCTCGCATGGCAGCAAAAACCACAAGCATTACCAACCCGGCAATGGACAAAAGAATGCCCAGGAAATGGGTCAACCCGTTGATGGGTTCTCGAAATGTCATTTCTGTTCCTCCGGTAAGTTTTATTATTTTTGTCGCTGACGGAATGCCCGTTCCACTTCTCTTTGGGCAGTGCGTTCAGCAATATCCTGGCGCTTGTCATAGAGCTTCTTGCCCCGGGCCACCGCCAGCTCCACCTTGACCATCCCCCGGCGAAAATACAGGCGCAGGGGGACAAGAGCCCAGCCCTTTTCCCGGGAAACGCCGATTAACCGCTTTATTTCTGCTTTGTTCAACAACAGTTTGCGGGGACGCAGCGGGTCGTGGTTGTACCTGTTGCCCTGTTCATAGGGACTGATGTGCAGGTTGAGCAACCAGGCCTCTGCGTTGCCGTCTATTTGGGCATAACTGTCCCGAAGGTTTACCTTGCGGCCGCGGATGGACTTTACTTCTGTGCCCTGCAGCACAATACCCGCTTCCAGCGTGTCTTCGATATGGTAGTCATGACGGGCCTTGCGGTTTTCAGTTATCACCTTTATGTCTTCCACGGTCGCACCTCCTTAAACTGCGACACACGGCGCACAACCGTGTGTCGGCGAAGTTATTGACAGCGAACATATTTTAGCACATAGCCCTCTGGTGGTCAACGAAACTGCCAAGGCTACTTTTCCTTGGCCAGCAAGAAATCCAGAGTGCGTTCATCCTTGTTCACTTTTACCAGTTCCACTTTTACAGCATCGGCCAACCGGTAGGTTTTTCCCTTGTTTTCACCAACCAGGCTGTATTGCTTTTCATCATAATGGTAATAATCATCATGCAGGTTGCTGATATGCACCAGGCCTTCCACACTGTTGTCCAGCTCCACAAACAGGCCAAAGGCAGTCACGCCGCTGATGATGCCGTCAAAGGTCTCTCCAACCCGGCCCAACATGTACTCGACCTTTTTCATGTCCACCGATTCCCGGTCTGCCTCTTCCGCCACACGTTCCCGGCGGGAACAGTGCTCGGCGATTTCTTCCAGTTTCCGTTGCTGTCCCTGCCATTTTTTCGGCGGCTGTTCTGCTATGGAGTAAGTGATGAACCGATGGACCAAAAGGTCGGGATAGCGACGGATGGGAGATGTGAAATGGGTATAGTAATCGGCGGCCAGGCCAAAGTGGCCGGCATTTTCTGCCGCGTAACGGGCCTGCTTCATGGACCGCAGGGTAACGGTGTTGACCAGCCGTTGATGGGGCTTGTCCTCAGCCTGGGCAAGCATTTGCTGCACCGCCTTGGGTTCAACAACCCCTTCCTTGTCCTTTATGCGGTGACCCAGGTTGTGGAGAAAGCGGTTGAGTTCGATTATTTTGTCTGCCGACGGCTTTTCATGAACCCGATAAACGAATTTGCCGGCCTTGCCGCTGAAATGCCGGGCCACCGTCTCGTTGGCCACCAACATAAATTCCTCAATAATCCTTTCAGCAATTGTCCGGCGGCGGGGGACAATTTCCAGGGGTTTGCCGTGATCATCCAGCTTGACTTTCAACTCGGGAAAGTCGAAGTCTATGGCCCCCCGGCGATGGCGGCGCCGGGAAAGAATTAGCGCCAATTCTTTCATCAGCTTGAACTGGTCCACCAGGGGACGATAGCGCTCAACCAGCTTGGGGTCTTCCTTTTCCAAAATTCCATACACATCGTCATAGGTCATGCGCTCCCGGGTGCGGATAACACCTTTTTTCAGACGGTAGGACTTCACATCCCCCCGGGTGTCTATGTCCATTTCCAGGCTGACGGTAAGCCGGTCCACCTGAGGGTTGAGGCTGCAAATGCCGTTGGACAACCGCTCCGGCAGCATGGGCACCACCCGGTCCACCAGGTAGACGCTGGTGCCCCGGGCAAAGGCCTCCTTGTCCAGTGGGCTGCCGGGACGAACATAGTGGGAAACATCGGCAATGTGCACTCCCAGGGTGAAGCTGCCATCCTTGTGGGACTTGACGTGCACCGCATCATCCAAGTCCCGGGCGTCGGCGCCGTCAATGGTCACCACATCCAGGTCCCGGTAGTCGGTGCGCCCGCGTATGTCTTCCTCCGATACCATTTCCGGCACGCTGTCAGCCTGTTCCCTGGCCTTTGGAGCGAACTCCAGGGGCAGACGGTGCTTGTGGATGATGGACAAAATATCTGTGCCGGGATCGTCCTTGTGGCCCAGGCGCTGAATCACTCTGCCCTGGGCGTTGCGCCGTCCTTCCGGCCAGCGAATGATCTCAACCACCACTTTTTCCTGATGGGCCGCACCGCCATAATCTTCCCGGGCCACAAACACATCCTGGCTCAGGCGGCTGTCGTCGGGAATCACAAACCCGTATTTCTTGCTCTTTTCCAGTTTGCCGACAACGGTCTTGTTGTTTCGCTCCAACACCCGGATGACCTCACCCTCGGTGCTGGCGCCCCGTCCCTTGCTGTGCCGGCGGGCCACCACCTTGTCGTTGTGCAGGGCACCATTGGTGTCAGCCGGCGGGATGAACAGATCCTCCTGGTCGGCATGCTCCGGCACTACAAAGGCAAAACCCTTGGCATGTCCCTGCAGCCGGCCAACCACCAGGTTCATGCGCTCAGGCACACCATAGCGCTTCCAGCGGGTCTTAATTACCAGGCCTTCTGATTCCAGTTGGGACAGCTGCCTGCGGAAACTTTTCCGCTCTCCTTCCTTTACCGAAAAGGATTTTTCCAGCTGTTCCAGCGTCATGGGATTATATGCCTTCTTGCGCATAAAATCCAAAACTTGATTTTTGATATATATCACCTCATTGGGAAAAAATTTGCAGGAAAACTGCAGAAAAACTCGAAGTAGTCAGTTGTACTATTATATCAGGGAGTGAGACTATTGTCTTTATTGCGGCCAGGGACCCAAACTTCCCAGCAGTCAATCATCCATTACGACATACAAGTTGACATCAATGCCCGCACCATGCAGTACAGCGCCAACGCCCATGTCAGCATAGTCCCCACCAACAGCACAGCCGCAATATCGTTGCTGCTCAATCAAAAATGCCGGGTCTCGGCTGTGAATTACCTGGGCCTCCCACTGACCTGTAACACCAGAGCCCATCGCCAGAAGGGGTTGCAGCAGGTAACTTGCCGCCTTCCCCGGCGCATCCGGGCCGGAGAAAAGCTGGTTATACATATGCTCTATACCGGGCCAATCAGCAATTGCACCCCTGAAGTCGTACAGCTTGCGCCTCAAGACTTTTGGTACCCTTTTACCCCCGGTCAGAGTTATACATCCAGCATAAAGGTTACCATGCCTTCTGCCACCAAGGTGGTGGCCAGCGGCGAACTGGTGGAAGAGAAGCAGGCCAACACCCGTTTCCAGAGCACATGGGAAGGCCGGGCTCCCGCCTGCGGGCTTCACGTGCTGACTGGCAGGTTCAGCCGCTCCCAGCAGGACAACCTGGCTGTGTACTATCCCAAACAGTTCCTCAACCAGTCCCGGTCGGTGATAAAATACGGCCCGGTGATAAACCAATTGCTGGACGACCTCTTGGGGCCGGCTGCGGTTTGCTGCAACCATGTCGTGCTCAGTCAGGAAAATATTACATCGTGCACATCCTCATATATCACAACGCTGGGCAATGATAAGATGACGCTAATTGGAGGCCATGAGTCACCTGTTCAGCGCACCCAGGCATTGTTTTTCCTGTTGGCAAGAGAGCTGGCCCGTCAGCGCCTACGGTGTCAATTGGCAACCAGCGTGCCGGCTGAAACCTGGTATCTGGAGGGCCTGGCCCAGTACTGCAGTTGGCTGGCGCTGGAGGAACAGTATGGACAAGAAGAGAAGCTGAAAGTCATGTTGGCGGCCAGGGATCTGGTAGTTGAAGACCCGCCGCCACCTTTGGCCCGGATGACAGGTGGAATTGCCTGCATGTTTCCCGAAAACACCCTGGCCAAGGCAGCCTGGATTCACCACATGACCCACAATTTATTGGGACAGGGTTTCTTCCCTGCTGTTCAACAATCGCTGACAGGACAAGGGAAAGCAGCGCCTTCCCCCCGGGAATTTTTCCGGGAAATCGGCCAGACAAACCAGTTTAGCATGGATGGCTTCTACCGGGAGTGGGTGGAAACTTCCCCACGCCTGGAGTTGGTGGTGGAAGAACCACGGACATTTTTGGATGATGACAACCGCTGGCAGCTGGTTTTCCTGCTGTCAAACAAGGGCAAGCTTCGCTGGCCGTTGCCGGTGGACATCACCCTGACCATGGAAGATGGCTCAACCGAAGAACATTCCATAAAAGTCAGTGCGGAACCCTATCTGTTCAGCACCGACTCCCGGGTAATCCGGGTTGAGGTTGACAGGCATAACCGGATACTGAACTGGGCTGAGCAAAAAACCTACGAACTATAGAAAAAGGCTGCTGCGGCAGCCTTTTATAATCCCAGGCGTTCACTTATTCCCTGCATGGCTTCCAGGCCGATGGAAACAAACTCATCCAGTTCCAAGCCCAACTCCTTGGAACACAGAGAAATTTGCTCGCGGTTGGCTCCCCGGGCAAATTGTTTTTCGCTGAACCGGTTGAGCACAAAATTGGTGTCAATGGCTGAGAGTTTCTTGTCGGGATGAATCAGTGCAGCCGCGACTATCAGGCCGGTGAGGGGATCGGCAATGTGCAGGGCCTTGTCCAGCAAACTGTTTCTTTCCAGGCCATGGGCAGGGTTGTGCGCCTTTACTGCCTGGACGATGTCGTCGGGATAGCCCAGTTCCTCCAGTATTTCCCCGCCCCTCAGGCTGTGAACATCGGGCTGGTCAGCTGTTTCTTCGTAGTCGATATCATGGACCAAGCCGGCCAGCGCCCAACGCTCTTCATCCTCATCCAGGTGGCGGGCCAGAGCCGCCATGACCGCTTCTACAGCATACATATGTTTCAACAAATTCTTATTCTTTACCCGTTTTTTGACTTGTTGCAAAGCTTGTTCTCTATCCACGCTAACACCCCCTGAGTTTGAATTATAACACACCACCGGGAAAAGGGGCAAAACTGCCCCCTAACCGGCAGACTGCTGTTGGACTTTTATTTCCCTTTGCAGCCAAGTGCCACGCTGCAACCAGACTATCAGTATGCCGTATTCCACGACAACAGACATGGATATCGCCCACCAGATCCCTTCGATGGGCCAGGAAAACACCAGCGTGCCCAGGGCGGCCAGTGGCAGCTTCACCACCCAGTTGGCAATGAATCCCGCCAGGAAGGTGGGCATGGTGTGGCCAGAGCCCTTGAATATTCCGCCCACAACAACCACGCTGGCACCCAGGGCCAAACCGAGGCCAATTATCCGCACATAGCTGATACCCGCCGCCAGGGCCTGGGCATCATCACCCAAAAACAAGTTGCTGACCGGCACGGCGATGGCCAGGTATATCAGGCCGATTGCCACCTGGCTGACCAAGCCCAGCACCACCAGTCTGCGTGATGTAAACCGGGCCAGTTCCCGGTCACCCTTGCCCAGCGTCTGACCGGTAAGGGTTGTGGCAGCCACTGCCAAGCCGCTGAGCAGCACAAAGGTAAAGGCAATCACCCGCTGTCCGGCGCCAAAGGCGGCGGCGGCTGCTGCGCCATAGCCGCTCATCACCAACCAAAAGAGAACCGTGCCCGTGGAAGACCGGGCCGCCGATTGCAAACTGGCCGGAAGGCCGATGCCAAGGATATTTTTCACTATAGACCAGTTAAAGGGCGCCAGCAAGGAAGTAACGCCCAGCTCTTTGCGGCGAAACAATATGATCAGCAGCACTGCCAACGCCACCACATTTGCTGCCAGCGTTGCCCAGGCAGCCCCCAGCACGCCCACACCTTCCCAACCGCCAAAACCAATGCCAGGGATTTCCGGCAGGCCGAATATCAGCAGCGGGTCCAACAGAATGTTGAAGCCGTTGGTGGCCATCATTACCAGCATGGGCGAAAGGGTGTCACCAATGCCGTTGAGGGCGCCGGTGATGGAAAAAACCGCAAAGGTAAAGACCAGCCCCACCGCCGTTATGCGCATAAAGCTGATGGCCGAAGGCAGCAACGCTGCGTCATCGGTAAACAGCCGCAGCAGGGGCTCTGCCCAAACAAATACCGCTCCCCCCACCAAGGTCGCCATAAGCAATGCCAGCCAAAAGCTGTGCACCACCACATGGGACATCAGTTTGCGCTGGCCGGCACCTTCAAATCTGGCAATCATGGACACTGTGCCAATGTTGATGGCCTCTGTCAGCGACATGAAGAGCCACAACAGAGAACCGGCCAGGGCGGGAATTGCCACCTGCACCGCGCCCAGGCGGCTGACCCAAAACACATCCACCAGGTTGAAGGTCATATGCAGGGCACTGCCCAGCATCACCGGCCAGCCCAGCTTGACTATGTTTTTGTACAGAGAAGCCGAATCCAGTTGAAGCAGGCCTCTCTGATCTTCTTGTTTAACTGCGTGGCCCATATGTACCCTCTCTTCCAGCACCAAACTTCTATTAATAATAACACAATGACCTTGGTTGACAATATCTGAGCATTTAGACCCAGCGACCTTCCTTAACGAATGCTGTCCAACAGGTGGCTGTAGCGCCTGTAGTACTCAGCCGGGTCCAACCGCGCCCCTTCCCTTACAGCTGCCATGCCGTATTGAGCATGAATCAAGTCCACCATCTTGCAGCCAATACGGTACCCCAGACGCATTTCGCCAAAAGCCATGCTTAGGAAACCATACAAATCCAAATCTCCCCGGGATAAACTTGGCAACAGTTCATCATGCAACCGGACATGTTCAGCCAAGCTCTCACTGCTTTCAATAACAATATAATCTGCCAACACCGGGTAATCGGTTGAACCCAGGTGTTGGTTCTTTCTGCGCAACTCCAGAGGGTTCCAGGTAGCATATCCTTCATTCTGGATAATCATTAGATAAGCACCAACCGGGTCAGCTTCAATTTCCTTAAGCGAAGGCAGAGCATTCCATTTCTCATACACAGCATGGAAGCTCTCATGTATGGCAATGTAAAGGAGTTCCTCCGGGGCCTTTTGGTAGTACGGCAAGTTCAAATTAAGACAGACATGGCCTTTGTGGCCGATGCCGACGTCATAGCCCACTATTGGACAAATCAGGATATCCTGGTATTCACCGGGTTCAAACAAGCGGCTTTGGGCTTCCTTAATCGCATTTAGCCACCCACATTCTCTACTGCGTATTACTGCCAGCAAATTTTCCATCTGTGTAATGTTTGCCCGGACATTTTCGATCCCGTAGTAAGGAGATTTTTCTCCCCGGATTGCCTTGGCCACATCTTCCTTGTCAAGCCCAGAACCCAACAATGAGTTATGGCTAAACACTGCTTGATAGGCAGGGTGGGCCAAGGCAGCATCCAGATCCGTCTCGCCCCTGAGGTGAGCAATAAACAGCTCCGCGGCCCTGTAGTCAAAATCCATTTCCACACCTCCAGTAGATTCTACTTCACCAACTGGCAGCAAAACCCTGCCGACAAGGCGCCTTGCCGGGCATATATTGTTTTGTGAGAAGGGCTAATCTGCACCCAAGTCCGCAAAAGTGACAGGAAAAGCAACACAGACAGCGAAAGATACTATAACCGAAGGGAGTTGAAGACATGGGGCATAACATACTTACCCTGAAAGAACAAGCGGTGGTGGTCAACCGCTGGCTGGAAAAACGCCTGGACCAGCTGCTGCCTGCGCTGATGGAGCAAGCTGGTTTGGACATGTGGATAGTAAGCGGGCGGGAAAACAACGAAGACCAATTGCTGTTGACAATGTTGCCCGACCCAGTCCCCTCCGCCCGGCGGCGCACTGTGCTGGTGTTTTGCCGCAAAGATGACGGCACCATTGACCGCTTGCACCTGGGCCCATCCAGCCCGGACATGGATCCCTTTTACAAATCAATCCGGGAAGACAAGCAAACTGACCAATGGCAATGCCTGGCCGATGTGGTTAAGCAATACAACCCGGAAAAAATCGGGATAAACAAATCCCGGCACTTCGCCGGAGCAGATGGCTTGTCAGCCACTGATGCCGACCATATAGCTGAAGCGCTGGTAGAACAGGCCTCCCGTTTGTGCTGGGCCGAGTCGGCAGCGGTGGGCTGGCTGGAGCAAAGGATCGCCGAAGAAATAGAAGCATACCATACAATATCCAACATCGCCCACAGCATCATTGCCCGGGCTTTTTCCCGGGAGGTGGTAGTGCCCGGAGCAACCAGCGCCCTGGACGTGGCATGGTGGATGCGGCAGGAAATCTGCAACCTGGGGTTGTCTTCCTGGTTTCAGCCGACAGTTGACATCCAGCGCCAGGGCCAGGAGAAGCTGGCAAAGGATGAGATTATCAGGGGCGGCGATGTGCTCCATTGCGACGTCGGGCTCAAGTATATGCGCCTTTGCACCGACACCCAGCAACTGGCCTATGTGCGGCTGCCGGGGCAGGACAGTGTGCCGGAGGAAGTAGAGTTCGCCCTTTCCCAGGGCAACAAGCTTCAGGACATCACTGCCAGCCAGTTCAAGGCAGGCCTGACCGGCAACCAGGTGCTGGCCGCCGGCTATCTCGCCGGAAACCGAAGCATGGCGCATGCGCTGGCCGCATTTTCAGAACTGGCAAGCGTGAAGGGTACCGTGCGGCCG
>PWLI01000065.1 GCA_003559415.1 Clostridiales bacterium
AACCTTTTCAAACACAAATTTGGGAGGAATTACCCCCTTTTGCTCCCGGATCTTGAGGCTTTCTACTACCTGTTCAAATTTGCGTTTTACCTTGGACAGCCGGATGTTGTAGTAACGGGCGTCCCGCTTGTTTTTTATCTGATGCATGGACACCATGAAGGTTGGCAGCTGATTCTGTACGCCAAAAAGCTGGTTCACCGGGTAGCTGTTGTGGCGGAACTGCTCGCCATCCACCACGTCCCGGATAAACCATTCCATGATGTCATAGGACAGCTGTTCACCCGGTGCGAGCTTGTCACGGTTATAAGAGCGCAGTATGTTCAGCGAGCGCTTTGCCATGGCCGCCTGTTTTGCGGCACGGGCTTCCGATTCGTCGTTGAGTTTTTTGTTGTGCCCGTGGAAGCCGAACCGCTCCAGCATGCGCACGGTGCTCAACAGCTCCGGGTAGCCCAGGATGAATTTAAGCATCACCCGGCCAAAGAAATGGTTGATGTTGCAGGGTTTGAAAAACAGGAGCTTTAACAGCCACACACCCAGCAACAGCAGGATAACAGCTAAAGCTATCCACACATAGATCAACGTTTATTCCCCCCTATCTTGCTTATGGTTGCCGTTGACAGAGAGCGGCCCGTTGGGGCTCCTCCCTGAACCCGGCGTTGGCATAGAGTTTGCGGGCAGCCGGGTTGTCGTTATCCACATAGAGACGGATTTTCCACAGTTTGAGCTCCCGGGCCAGGCCTATTGCCTCATCCAACAGCAGGCGGCCGATGCCATGGTTGCGGTATTGGTCTTCTGTCCACAGCTCATCGATATAAAGCACACCCCGCCGGGCATCGGGCTTGGGTATGAGCACGGCGGAAACCCAGCCGACAAACTTGCTGTCGGTTTCAGCAGCATAGACCCAGATATTGTCCTGGCCAAGAAATTCCAGGTCAGCAGCCTGGGGCTGGCTGGAATCTGTTTTGCTGTCCAGGCGGCGGTTTACCATTGCCTTGAACTTGTGATAGTTGTCCCGGGTTACGGCAACTATCTTTACGGAGGCCATGTCCATCCCTCCTCATCTGTTGTTTTCCAACCAACCTCAGTCGCTGTCCGGGGGCTGGTAGTCAGGGAGGTTGGTGATTGCCACAATGGGCAGGTACCTGACCTGGTCCATTATATCGGGCACGTGGTTGAGGTTGAGGAAACGGGGCGGGCGGTTGCCCACTTCCACCGTCATGCTGGGTATGCCCAGCACCTCAGCCCCCCAGTAGGCAGCATAGGACATCATGGGGTCAAAGGTTCCCACACTTTCCATGCGAAAACCGGTGTAGTCGCAGACAGCCTGGACGATTGCCCGGTCCCTCTCCAGTTGGTCACCGGTCTGGTGATACCACCAATAAATAATCTCTCCATAGGAGTGATAGTCCAGAAAAAGCACCGGGTTGTTGTTGCGGGCCCAGTTGGCAACGATTTTGGTCTCGGGCTCCGACTCAGGGCCGGGACCGGGATAGAAGGCATAGTTGGGCTCATCGGACCAGGATGGCCGGTCAGAGGGTTGGTCATGCCAATGGACAGCGAAGTTGCGGTTTATGTCCACGCCGCTGATGTTTGCTTTCCAGCGGGTGAAGCTCTCTCCCCATGGTTGATTCAATGTCAGCAACTGCTCTCTGCGGTCGGGGAAGGCGCCAGCCCCCTGTTGGGCCAGGGTGACCCCATCAGGGTTGGCCATGGGTATGAAAGTTATGGAATAGGTGTCCAGGATGTGACGCAGGGAATGAGTTTCAAAGTAGTTGTCATCATCATAATCCTCTATGTATTGTTTTATGGTTTCAATCAGCACCGGGGTGGTGACCCACTCACTGCCGTGGATTGAACCGGTGATTAACACATTTTTTTCGCCGGTGCCCAGCGTCAACGCCACAATGTCCTTGCCGGCAACCGACTTGCCCAACACCTGGGCCGAAACAAGGTCAGGATAGTCGCTGGCCAGTGATTGAATCTCTGTTATCATCTGGCTGTAGGTATAGAGCACAGCCTGCCGCTCCTTCTCCCTGAGTTTGGCCTCGGCGGCATCGATGGCATTGCCAACTGTGTTGAGCCGGTTAAGTAAGGACGTGCGCACGCTGCCCCGGGGCAGGCGATGAACCAGGTACATCGCTTCATCATAGGCCTCTTCAGCAGCAGAGATTGTATCCCAGTTGCTCAACGAAGCGCTGCGGGATTCAGCCCGCTCCACTGCACTGGTGGCATTTGCCTGGGCCTGGGCATGTATTTGTTGCTGGGCCTGGGCAATTTTGATTTGGACCTCTGCCAATTGGCCGGCGAGATCTTCTTTCAGTTGGCCGTCGGGCAGTTTATCCACCAAATCTTTGGCATGGTCATGGGCCGCCCGGGCAGAGTTTACCCGGCTTTGGGTGCTGAGGTTGGCACTCAGGTTCTGCACCTCTTCCACCGCTTCTGTGGCCCTCTGTTGGGCTGTTAAAAGCTCTTGGGCATATTCTATTTCCTCCAGGACGGCCATAAGTCGTTTATGCAACTCTTCCCTGGCCTCTCCACTGTCCAGTTGCTGCCAGAGTTCCATCGCCTGGCTATAGGCCTCGCTGGCTTCCTCTGCCTTTTCAAACTCCGAGAGATCATCTGTCAGAGACTCGGCCAGTGCCACTGCCTCTTCTACCTGGGCTTCCCTGCGCAACCGCTCCTTCTCCGCATCCAGCTCTGCCTGGGCAACGGCCAAGGCCTGGCCGATTTGGTCCAGGCGTTGGCTCAACTCTTCCCAGGTTGCCCCTTGGGGCAGTTCATTGACCAGGCCGGTGGCGTATTGTTTCGATTGCCGGGCGGTATCTATTGCCTGTTGGTCAGCAAGGTCGTGCAACATCTCCTCGGCAGCTTCCACAGCACTGGTGGCCGACTCCACAGCGGACATGGTGCTGACAGCAGCAAAAATACCCAGCACAATGGCGATGCCCAGTACAGCGGCCAGTGACCTGGTTATGATGGTGCGTATTTTCCGGCGTTTCAATTGATGTTTTTCGCTGCGTGTTGCCATGTTCCGCCTCCATCTTTTGCCTGTAGTAGTTTTCGACTCTAGCTGGAAAAATTCCTGCTGGTTACTTAGGGTACAGAAAAAGCCCCGCAGGGCTTTGCTTAAAACAGCGATGTATCCCGATGGGCGGCCACACTGAGCACCAATCCCATACCGATGCAGGTGGCCAATAGCGAGCTGCCCCCATAACTAATCAGCGGCAAGGGCAGGCCGGTAACTGGCATGACACTGATGGTCATGCCCACATTGACGACCAACTGAAAGATCAGCATGGAAGAAACACCGATGCAAATCAGGCGGCCAAAGAGATCCTTGGCTTCCAGCGCCACCTGGAACACCTTCCAGACCATGAACAGATAGACGGCTAACAAAGCCATGGCTCCCAAAAAACCCAACTCCTCCCCCACCACTGAGAAGATAAAGTCGGTATGTTTTTCCGGCAAAAAGTCCAGCTGGCTTTGGGTTCCCTGAAACAATCCCCGGCCCCAGAACTGCCCCGAACCCACGGCTATCTTGGACTGGATTATTTGCCAGCCCATGCCCTGAAGGTCTTGCCAGGGGTCCAGAAAAATAGCAAGCCGCTGTTGCTGGTAGTCCTTAAAAACAAACAGGTAGGCCAGCACACTGCCAATCAGTCCGGAAAGGGAAAGTATGCCCAGGTGTATCCAGCGAATGCCCGCCACAAAAAGCGCGCCGATGGTGATGGCAATAAAAACCAGGGATGTGCCCAAGTCCGGTTGCATAAAAATCAGGATCATGGGCGGAACTGCCGGGCCAATGGCCAAGGCCAGGTTGTACCAGCTGTCGATGCTGAAATCTTCCCGGCTGAGCACAACGGCCATGGTAAGTATGATGGTAATTTTCGCAAACTCAGAGGGTTGGAAACTGAAAAACCCGATTTGGATCCATCGCTGGGCACCGAGAATGCCCGATTGTCCGCGAAACATTACCAGCAACAGCACAAACAGTGTAAAGATATAGATCGGTATGATAAACCGGCGCCACTCGTTGTAGTCGATGATGGAAAGCAAAACCATTGCACCGATACCGATCAGGAGGAACACACCTTGACGGAACACAAAACGGCTGGTGAGAATTTCCCGCAACTCGGCATCACCTGTGTTGGTGGAAGCAGCAACCATCAGCAGGCCAAATAACCCCAGCAAAATCACTGTGGCCAGCAAGGTCCAATCAAAGTTGCGCAGAAATTTTTCCCTGCCCAAAAGGCCGCCTCCTCAACTAGTCGTTGTCCTGCCTGTGTTCATACCAAAAGTCGAAAATGTCTCTGCCTACTTCTGCAGCCCGCAAGCCCAGGCCGCCTCGTTCCAGAAAGACCACCACTACTATTTCCGGCTCATCATAGGGGCCGTAGCCCACCCACCAGGCATGGGCATTTCCAGGCGGTGAGCGGTCTTCAGCGGTACCTGTCTTGCCGGCCGTGGGCTGAGCCACGCCCCGCATATGGCCACCGCGGGCTGCAGCCAGCATGCCCTGGCGGATGGTTTCAAGGTGGGCGGGGTCAAAATCATGGGACTTGATGATTGTCGGCTGAAAATGCTCAACCACTTCGCCGGTATAGTCTGTTATGGTTTCCACCAGGTAGGGCTTGTAGTGGGTACCGCCATTGGCGATCATGGCTACATAGTTGGCAACTTGCATGGGGGTGAATTCGTTCAGCTGTCCGTAGGCAATCTGCACATTGTGGCCCCCGAACCAGGTGTCCCGCAGACGGTAGTCCAGGGCATCCCGCTGTTCACCAAAGGGGATGTCGGTAAAACCGGCATTGCGGTGCTCCCAACCCATGCCAAATATCTCCAAGTATTGGTAAAACACGTCCCTGCCCATGCGGTGGCCCAGGTTGCCGAAGTAGATGTTGCAGGAAACTTCAAGCGCCCGGATCATATCGACGTTACCATGGGCAGTTCGGGCATAACACTGGGTGGGCTGGTTGGATATTTCAGTCCTGCCGGTACAGCGGATTGTCTCTGAGGAAGAGACATTGCCGGTTTCCAGCGCCGCCATGCCGGTAAGCATCTTCATGGTAGACCCGATGGGTTTGCGGTAGTTGACAGTGCGGTCCAAACCATGGGTGCGGGCCCAACTTGGAACTTCTTCGGGATAGATAATCCCGCCCTGGACAAAGGAGTTGGGATTGTTGATGTCAAATGTCGGTTCGCTGACCATGGCCAGGATGCGGCCGGTATTGGGGTCTATCACCACCACAGCCCCTGCCCAGGCATTTTCCGCCGTTTCATTTTCGCGAAGCTTTTCCAGCACCCGGCGCAGGGAATCCTGGGCCACCTGTTGCAGCTCAGCATCCAGCGTCAGTTGCAAGTCATGGCCGGGAACGGCCTCGCGATCATAGACCGGTTCACCGATGGGAACGTGGTTTGCGTTTACCTGAATTATATAGCTGCCGCTCTGGCCCTGGAGGTAGTCATTCCATTGACGCTCCAATCCGGAAATGCCGGTATATTCCCGGGCGGACACCCGGCCCAGGGGTTGGGAAAACAGGTAGGGCTGGGGGAAATGGCGCCGGGGGTTGACCTGTATCACCAACCCGGGTATCAGGTAGCGATGCTCCTCCAGCATTGCCACCTTTTCGAAAGAAACGCCACTGGCCACCACCACCGGCTCGAATTTGCGCTGATGGGTTCTCAGAAGCTGAGTCACTTCGTCAGTATCCAGATTCAATAATGAGCACAGAGTGGTTATTGCCTGTTCCCGCAATTGGCGGTCGTGTTCGTAGGACATGGCCACATCATATGTTTTTATATTGGTTGCCAGCGTCACCCCGTCAGCGCTGTAGATGCTGCCCCGGGGGGCCACCTGGGTGAATCGGCGGAACCGGTTGCTCTCCGCCATGCTGCTCCATCTTTCGCCTTCCACAACCTGTACATGGAAAAGACTGTAGACAAGGAACAGCACCACTGCAGTGGCAACAACCCGCAACACTTGGATTCTAAACAGGTTTTCCTTCATCGTTCCACCTCCAACAGGCGGCGTATGGAATCATCGCCACGCAGGCGCAAGTATAAGAAAAGGAGGGCAAAAAGGGCGGTGTTGGCCAGCAGCACCAGGCCCGAGCTTATCCTCAGCGCCTGGAACAGGTTTTCACCGGCGCCTGTGACATACATGATAAACATCTGTACCAACTCGTGGACAGCGATGGCTGCAAACAACCGCAGGCCCAGCACCACCAGTGGATAGTCCAGCATGTGGCGGGGTACGCCCCAGGCCGCGGCGATGGCAACATAGTGGGTCAGCATGAACAGGCCAACCCCCTCACCATAGAGCATGTCCGCCACCAAGCCTGTCCACAGCGCCAGGCCCAGCACCCAGGCACGTTCCAGGCGAAAGGTATAGATTACCAGCAACAACAGCGCCGGATAGAAATAGAGTTGGGGAATCCACAACGGCAACAGGCTGCCCTGGACCATGACCAGCAGCGCCAGCAATATGAAGCGAAGGGCAATGCGCATGGTCAGTCATCCTCCGGTTGAAAATCGGTAATGATCAGCACCTCTTCCAGGCGCTCAAAGTCCACTTCCGGCATGATCAGGGCACTGGTTTCCATTTTTACCGGGTCATAGCTCACTTCCACCACCCGGCCAATTTGCAGACCTTTGGGATAGATTCCGGTCAGGGAAGAAGAAATTACAACGTCCCCCACCTCTATGTCCGAATCCGGTGGCAGGTGGGTAAGGCGGGTATAGCCGATGGGCGTATGCAATCCCACCAGCACCCCGTTGTCCCGGGTGCGCTGGACGATGGCGCTGGTGCCGCTGTCAGGGCTGATCAGCAACTGGACCTTGGAATACCCGGGGTAGACCTCCACCACCCGGCCCACCAGGCCCTGGCTGTTGACCACCGGCATGTTCAGGTCAATGCCATGCCGGGATCCCTTGTTGATTGTGACGGTGGAATACCAGGTGGATGGGCTGCGGCCAATCACTTCGGCAGCAGTAACCTGGTAGTCAAGTTGTTGTTGAAAGTCCAGCAAATCCCGCAGCCGGGCATTGGCCAGACGGAGTTCGTTTATGCGCAGGGCAATCCCTTCGTACTGTTCCAATTCCTCCTGCAGGCGGATATTTTCCGAATAGACCCGGCGGACATCGCCGACAAAATTCCAGGAGTTGACAAAAAAGTTGCCGACTGAATGAACGGCCACCTGGAAGGGATAGATAACATTGGAGGCCAATCTAAGCACAAAGTTAATCCGCTGGGGGTCATTGGTGCTCAGGCTCATGAGGCCGCTGAGCAATATTACCACCAGCAGGCTGTTGGCAATTTTTTTACGTATCGATGTGCCTCGCATATTTTTCCCTCCAGTCGGTCAGCGGCGGGTGATATCCGCCTTTCTCAGCAACTTGGGCTCTTCCATAAGGGCGGCAATGCCCATAACCACACAATCCATGGGGCTGTCGGCAATTCTCACCGGCATGCCGGTGGCTGCAGCCAGCAGGCGGTCACACCCCTCCAAGAGGGCGCCTCCGCCGGTCAGCACGATGCTCCGGGCCTGGATGTCTGCCGCCAGTTCCGGCGGCGTTTTCTCCAGGGCGATGCGCACAACATCCACCAACCGGTCCAGCTGTTCTCGGATGACCTCGGTCACCTCTCCGGCGGTGATGCTGACCCGCCGGGGCAAGCCCGACACCATGTCACGGCCGGTGACTGTCGTGCTTATTGTTTTATCCGCCGGGACGGCGGAACCGATGACCCGTTTCACCGCTTCGACGGCCCGCATGCCAATCATGGTGTTGTGGCGTTGGCGTATATAGTCGGCAATGGCCGTGTCCACAGCGTCTCCCCCCCATGGGGCAGAACGGTAAGTTACAACTCCGCCATCGGCAAACACGGCGATTTCGCTGGTGCCGCCGCCGATGTCCACCACCATTGACCCGGTGTTTTTGTATACCGGCAGGCCGGCGCCCAATGCGGCGGCCCGAGCCTGTTCCAAAACATATACCTGACGAGCTCCCGCCTGGCTGACAGCCTGGGAAAGGGCTTTTATCTCCACAGAAGTAACGCCGGCGGGAACACAGGCCGCCACAACCGGACGGGGTGTTGCCAGTTTTTGTTTGAATGCCATGTCCAAGAACAAGCTGACCATGTCCAGCGTCGCTTCAAAATCGGCGATTACACCGCCTCTCAATGGATGGAAAACATCAATATGGGCGGCGGTTCGGCCCATCATTTCCCGGGCCTCACTGCCCACAGCCAACATGTCCCTGTCACCCTGAGGATGTTTATGTACTGCCACCACCGATGGTTCGCGCAAGACGATGCCCTTGCCGCGGACGTGGATATAGGTGTTGGCAGTACCCAAATCCAGGCTGACATTCTGAGAAAAACCGAGCATTTCCCGCCCCCCACTCTTTTAAATTTGACTGACTCTGTTGCAGATGTGCAGACGGCAAGGATCAAACATAGCCCTTTTCCTTGAGGCTGCAAAAAGCTCCATCGCCGATGATTAAATGATCCAACACTTCTATGCCCACCAGTTTGCCCACCTCCACCAGGCGACGGGTAACGTTGATGTCCTGTTGACTGGGGGCGGGGTCGCCGCTGGGATGGTTGTGCACAAGAATAACTCCCGCGGCACTGCGCCTGATGGCTTGAGAAAACACCTCCCGGGGATGGACTATTGACGAGTTGAGGCTGCCCCGGGACACCTCTTCCCATGATATTACCATGTTTTTTGTATTAAGCAGAAGCAGGCGAAACTGCTCCTGTTGCAGGTAGCGCAAGTCTTCCATCACCCAGGCTGCCACGTCCTGGGGGGACTTGAATTGGACCACTTCAGCTTGCTGGCGGCTGAGCCGGCGACCCAGTTCCAACGCTGCCCGCAATTGGGCGGCCTTGGCGGGCCCGATGCCCGGCGCCGCATTAGACAATTCTTCCACACTGGCAAGGTTTATACCTTTCAGGTGTGAAAATTTATATAGAAGCCTCTCGGCCAACTGAACAGCATTGGCCTCCCGGGATCCTGTTCTCAATACTATTGCCATAAGCTCCTGGTCCGACAGGGTGCCGGCACCGTGACGGAGCAGTTTTTCCCGGGGGCGCATCTCCGTGGGTATATCCCTGATGGTATACCGCAACTGCATACCCCCTATGGTTTATTTTGCCTGTTCCAACAACCGGGCAGTCAAACTCAGCGGCAGGCCCATTACATTGTGGTAGCACCCGTCCAGCGCATCG
>PWLI01000122.1 GCA_003559415.1 Clostridiales bacterium
AAGGGTCAGGAGGTAATACTATGGCTGGTCATTCCAAGTGGGCCAATATTAAACACCGCAAATCCCGGCAGGATGAGGCCCGGGGGAAGATTTTCACCAAGATTGCCCGGGAAATCATGGTTGCCGCCCGCCAAGGCGGGGAAGACCCCGACCACAACATCCGCCTGCGGCTCGCCCTGCAGAAGGCCAGGGCTGCCAACATGCCCAATGACAACATTAACCGGGCCATCGCCCGGGGCACAGGCGGCAATGAAGGGGTAGACCTGGAAGAGATTGTTTACGAGGGCTATGGTCCTGGCGGGGTGGCCATGTTGCTGGAAATCCTCACCGACAACCGCAACCGCACTGCTGGCGAGATACGCCACATATTCTCCCGCCACGGCGGCAACATGGGTGAGTCGGGTTGCGTGAATTGGATGTTTCAGCGCAAGGGTTTGGTGCTGGTGGAGAGCTCCGGCAAAAATGATGAGGAAGACACTGTCATGCTTGCCGCCCTGGAAGCGGGGGCTGAGGATGTGCGCCAGGTGGAACAGGGTTGGGAGATACTCACTCCCCCTGAACACCTGGAATCGGTTCGGCAACAACTTGCCGATGCTGGCATCGAGGCCAGCCTGGCAGAGGTGACCATGGTGCCGGACAACCTGACTGAGGGTCCGCAACAGGTGCTGGCGCTGATGGAAGCGCTGGAAGACCATGACGATGTGCAAAATGTTTATACCAATTGGGACATGCCGTCCCAGTAACCGCCCCCGGATCCCGGGGGTATATTTATGGCAGGATAAGGGGTACTTTTGTCGAACATATGTTTAAGGGAGGTTGGGTGATGAGGATTCTCGGCATCGATCCTGGTTTGGCCACTGTGGGCTATGCTATAATTGACAAACAGGGCAACAGCATGAAGGCCCTTGACTTTGGCTGTGTTCGCACTGCCGCCGACACCCCTCTGACCACCCGGCTGGAACAGATATTCACCGCCAGTGAGCAGTTGTTGGCCCGCTGGCAGCCCGACGTCATGGCGCTGGAGCAGCTTTTTTTCAACAGAAATGTCACCAACGCTCTGTTGGTGGGCCAGGCCCGGGGGGTATGTATACTGGCTGCCTGCCGGGCGGATTGCCCGGTGGAAGAATATACCCCGTTGCAGGTCAAGCAGGCGGTGGTGGGAAATGGCCGGGCTGCCAAGCAACAGGTGGCGGCCATGGTCAAGGCATTGTTGAACCTGAAGGACATTCCCCGGCCTGATGATGTGGCGGATGCCATGGCGGTGGCAATATGTCACGCCCACCGGGGCAACCTTTACTATAAGAGGTGATACCATGATTGCCTATGTGGAAGGGACCCCGGTGGACGGGGGAGACGACTTTGTAATAATAGCGGTGGGCGGACTGGGCTACCGCGTCTTTGTGGCTGCCAACAGACTGCCGGCGATTATGGCTGCTGAATCCATTCGCCTGTATACATACATGGCGGTCCGGGAGGACAGCATAACGCTCTACGGCCTGGAAACGCCACGGCAACTGGCAGCCTTTCGCTCGCTGGTTTCCGTTTCCGGGGTGGGCCCCCGCCTGGCGCTGGCAGTGCTGTCCACCTGGCCGGTGGAGCGCCTGGCAGACATTGTCACCAGCGAAGATCACGCGGCTCTGGCCACCGTTTCCGGAATCGGCAAAAAAACCGCCCAACGCATGGTCCTGGAGTTAAAGGACAAACTGGTGGGCACCGGGCCCGCGGCTGCTCCCTCGGGATCGGTGGCCGATGCCCGGGCAGCCCTGGTTTCACTGGGGTATCGCAGCACGGAAGTGTTGCCGCTGTTGCAGGCTTTGGCCCGCGAAGGCCACGAGGAAACAGAAGAATTGGTCCGCCTGGCCTTGGCCAGGCTGTCCCGGGGTGGTGACAAATAATGGCGGAAGAGCGAATAATATCCCCTTCTGAGCTTTCGGAAGACAACCAGGCCGGTTTGCGGCCCGCATCACTGGAGGAATTTGTCGGCCAGGAGGCGATAAAGAAAAACCTGGCGGTGTTTATTGCCGCCGCCCGCCAACGGCAGGAACCGCTGGACCATGTGTTGTTGTCCGGCCCCCCGGGTTTGGGCAAGACCACCCTGGCATCGATCATCGCCAGAGAGATGGGCAGCAGCATTCACATCACCTCCGGCCCGGCCATTGAGCGGCCCGGCGACCTGGCAGGGATTCTTACAAACCTGCAACCCGGTGATGTGTTGTTTATTGACGAAATACACCGCCTGAGCCGGGCGGTGGAAGAAGTGCTTTATCCCAGCATGGAAGATTTCTGCCTGGACATTGTGTTGGACAAGGGCCCGGCAGCCCGGTCGATACGTTTGCAGATAAACCCCTTTACGATGATTGGTGCAACCACCCGGGTGGGGGCTGTCACCGCTCCCCTGCGGGACCGGTTCGGTGTCATCAACCGCCTGGAGTTCTACACCCCGGAAGAGCTGGAACAGATAATAACCCGCTCGGCGCGGATATTGGAAATCAAGGTCAGCCCCGACGGAGCCAGGGAAGTTGCCCGCCGCTCCCGGGGCACGCCACGGATTGCCAACCGGCTGCTGCGGCGAATCAGGGATTTTGCCCAGGTTGAAGGCGACGGTTCGGTC
Organism: Clostridiales bacterium; assembly: GCA_003559415.1. Classification (GTDB taxonomy): domain Bacteria; phylum Bacillota; class Proteinivoracia; order UBA4975; family PWLI01; genus PWLI01. The sequence continues at coordinate 2,612 of PWLI01000122.1, forward strand.
AGCCTGGAAACGGCCCGGGTGGCGTTGGACAGGCTGGAAGTGGACAGCAAGGGGCTGGACAGTTCCGACCGCCGGTTGCTGATTACTATTATTGAGAAGTTTGACGGTGGCCCGGTGGGCATTGAAACGCTGTCGGCGGCCATCAGTGAGGAAGCAACCACCATTGAAGATGTGTACGAGCCCTACCTTTTGCAGCTGGGCTATTTGAGCCGCACACCCCGGGGCCGGATGTTGACGCCGGCGGGGTACAAACACATGGGGTTCGACCCCTATGCCGGCACACTTTGGGACGGCCAGCAAAAGGAATGATCAACTATGGGAGGCCGCTGCCTGATGAGGGTTTCTGATTTTGACTACCAGCTCCCCCAGGAGCTGATTGCCCAACAGCCATTGCCTGGCCGGGATCAGTCCCGGCTTTTGGTGTTGGACCGCAAGCAGCCAGAGCTTGTACATACCCAGTTCAGCCAGCTGCCCCGGTTTTTAGCCCAGGGAGATTTGCTGGTAATAAATGATACCCGGGTGTTGCCGGCGCGGCTGGCCGGCCGCAAGGCCACCGGGGGACAGGTGGAGATACTGATTTTGACCCCTGAGGATGACAGGCGCTGGAATTGCCTGGCCAAGCCGGCTCGTCGGTTGAAACCCGGCACAGAGCTGTCTTTTGGGAAAGATTTAACGGCCGCAGTGCTGTCGGTGGGTGAACAGGGCTTGTGCCAGCTGGAGTTTCCCCGGCAGGGCAAGGAATTTTTACATGCAATTGAGCAGCTGGGAGAAATGCCGCTGCCGCCATATATCCGGGAGACGCTGGCGGATGCCGAACGCTACCAGACGGTGTACTCATCCCAGCCCGGGGCGGTGGCCGCCCCCACCGCCGGATTGCACTTCACCCCATCTTTGCTGGAGCATGTGCAGAGCCGGGGAGTGGAGGTGGCCCGGGTGACGCTGCACATTGGCCTGGACACCTTTCGACCGGTGGCCGTTGAAAATGTGAAAGAGCACAAAATGCACAGCGAGTTCTACCAGTTGTCTGACCAAACGGCCCGGGCAATCAACGCCGCCAGAGAACGGGGCGGCCGGGTTGTTGCGGTGGGCACCACCGTGGTCAGGGTGTTGGAAACACTGACCGGCCAGGACGGCGTGATTGCTGCCGGCAGCGGTTGGACCGAGATTTTCATCTATCCCGGCTACCGGTTTAAAGCCGTTGATGGCCTGATTACAAACTTTCACCTGCCCCGCTCCACCTTGCTGATGCTGGTATCGGCCTTTGCCGGCCGGGAAAAAATTCTGGAAGCATACAAAGAGGCGGCGGAATTGAAATACCGGTTTTACAGCTTTGGCGACGCCATGCTGATTATATGACCAGGGGGTAAGATAATGTTTAAGTTTGAACTGATAGCCCGTTGCCCCCGCACCTCTGCCCGGGCGGGAGTGATTCACACGCCCCGGGGAACAATTGAGACGCCGGTTTTTATGCCGGTGGGAACCCAGGCAACAGTCAAAGCCATGACAGTCAATGAGCTTATGGAGATCAACACCCAAATACTGCTGGCCAACACCTATCATTTATATTTGCGGCCCGGCGCTGACATTGTGGCAGAAGCCGGCGGGCTGCACCGGTTTATGAACTGGCACCGGCCGATACTGACCGACAGCGGGGGATTTCAGGTTTTCAGCCTGGGCGACAGCAACAAAATCACCGACGATGGTGTGGAATTTCAATCCCACATCGATGGCTCCCGGCATTTTTTTACCCCGGAGAAGGTGGTGGACATACAGGAACAACTGGGGGCCGATATCATCATGGCCTTTGACCAGTGCCCGCCCTGGCCCAGCACCAGGGAGTTTGTCCAGGCAGCTGTCCAACGCACCACCCAGTGGGCCGCCCGTTGCCGGCAAGCCCGGACACGCCTGGAGGATCAGGCCATGTTTGGCATTGTCCAGGGCGGCAACCACCGGGACCTGCGTCAGCAGAGCGCTGACGCCCTGGTGGACATGGACTTCCCCGGCTATGCCCTGGGCGGGCTCAGTGTGGGCGAGCCCAAGGAAGTGATGTACGACGTCCTTTCCTGGGCAGTGGACATGCTGCCGGCTGAAAAACCCCGCTACCTGATGGGAGTGGGTTCTCCTGACTACCTGCTGACCGGAACGGCCTTTGGCCTGGACATGTTTGACTGTGTTCTGCCCACCAGGATGGGGCGGACCGGCACTGCCATCACCTCCCAGGGCAATGTGGTGGTGCGCAACGCCGCCCATGCCCGGGACAGCGGTCCGCTGGACTCCCAGTGTGGCTGTTCGGTCTGTTCCGGTTATTCCCGGGCCTACCTGCGGCACCTGGTAAAGGCCAATGAAATTCTCGGACACAGACTTTTAACTTACCATAACCTGTATTTTCTGTTAGAATTGATGAAGGGAGCTCGCCAGGCAATCATTGACGGCACTTTTCCCGATTATTACCGGCAACATCTTCCCCTGGAGGAAGTTGAGATATATCGATGACAACAGTTGTCAGGAAGGAGGTAACCAATGGCAGAAATTATGGAGCAATATGGCACCTTTATCTACCTGGGCATATTTGTGGTGATTTTCTATGTTTTCCTGATTCGCCCCCAGCAAAAACAACAAAAGGCCCGGGCGGCAATGATTGAGGCCCTGGTCAAGGGCGACAAGGTGGTAAACCATGGCGGCGTTATCGGCACCATCGTTGAAGTCAAGGATGACCGATTGGTGGTACAGGTCGCCGACAAGATGCAAGTCCAGATGCTGAAAGAGGGAGTAGCCCGGGTAATGGGCAAGTAAAAAGGCCGCAACGCGGCCTTTTTTCATGGCTATAGAAGCAGCATCCCGGCTATGCCGCCGCTGAGGATAATCCAGATGGGGTTTATCTTGGTAAAAAGCGCCAGGCCCAGGGCAACCAGGGCGATGGCCCCTTCCGTCCAGCTGCTGATGGCCGGCTGAAACAGGGTAAACACAGCTGCGGCAATCAGGGCAACAACCCCCACAGTGATGCCTTCCAGGGCGATGCCGTAACGGCTGTTTTTCAGCTTGGCAAGGTAGTGGGCGAAAATAATCATGATGATCAGTGATGGCGCCACCACGCCAAATGTGGCCAGTGCCGCACCGCCAATCCCTGCCACCTGGTAGCCGATAAAGGTGGCGGCATTTATGGAGATGGGCCCGGGGGTCATCTCTGCGATGGCCACAATGTCCAGAAACTGGGCCTGGGTAAGCCAGCCGTGGGTGGTTATTACCTCCCGCTCCATTATGGGGATCATGGCGTAGCCACCGCCAAAGGTCAGTATCCCGATGCGAAAGAAGGTAAAGAACAGGTCAAGCATTATTCCACCTCCCGGCGCAACCAGGCGCTCCAGGCCAGTGTCAGCAGCCCGCTGCCCAGAATGACCCACACCGGGTGCATTGCCGGCAACAGCACGATGGCCATCAGCGCGACGACAAAGAGAGCTATGTAAAAGGGCCCGGAGACCAGCTTGCTGCCCATCTTCCAGGCGACGCTGGCAATCAGCGCCACCACCGCCGGCCGCACGCCGGCAAAAAAGCTCAGGGCAGGTTGCCACTGGAGAATGTTTTGAAAAAATACTGCTATGGTCAGTATTATCATAAAGGAAGGAAGGGTCACGCCCAGGCAGCCAGCCAGCGCCCCGGCCAGTCCGGCCATGCGCTTTCCGACAAAGATGGCAGTGTTGACTGCTATTGCCCCCGGCGCCGACTGGGTGACGGCGATTGTTTCCATAAACTCCTGCTCGTCAATCCAACCCAGCCTGTCCACCAGATCTTTTTGCATTATCGGCAGCATGGCGTAACCGCCACCGATGGTAAATGCTCCGACTTTGAAAAAGGACAGAAATATTTGCCAAAGCAAGTTCAAAAGGGCACCTCCTCTAACCATAGTATTATAACACAACCACCCCATGGCCGTGTTGTCACTGGTGGGCAAAAATGATAATATAAACTATATTTATGCTCAGAGGAGGGTGGTTTTTTGAAACACATCATAACAATATACCAGGGCCAGCAGGACACCAAGGCAGGGGCCTGCGGCCAGTGTGCTACTTCCTGCCAATCTGCCTGCAAGACTTCCTGTACGGTGGGAAACCAGGTTTGTGTCAATAAACAATAACGGCCGCTGGCACCTGTTCAGCCGGCGGGGGTTGAACATTTTGGTGGACGGCCCAACGGGTGCGGTGCATCTTTTGGATGAGGCGGCAATGGAGGTTTTTCCTGATTTTACCGCAGGCGTTCCCCGCAGTGATGCTGTGGCCAGGGCCAACCACCCCCGGGCTGCAGATGCCTGGGATCAGCTGGCTGACCTCAGGGAGATGGGCATGTTCATGGGCCCTGAGCCGGTATTCCCGCAGCGGCCGGGGGCGGGGCTGAAAGCCCTTTGCCTCCATGTGTCCCATGACTGTGACCTGCGTTGCCGCTATTGTTTTGCCGGCACCGGCAGCTTTGGCGGCAAGCGGGAGCTGATGTCGGAGCAGGTGGCCCGGCAAGCGGTGGACGTGCTGTTGAGTCAGCAATCCCGGGTTTGCGAGCTGGACTTTTTTGGCGGCGAACCGCTGCTCAATATGGAAGTGGTGGAGGCGACAGCTGCCTATGCACGAAACAAGGCCCAAAGCATGGGCAAGCATATAAACCTGACGCTGACCACCAACGCCGTCAGCCTGACGGGAGAACTGCGGGAACGGTTGTTGGAATTGGACATGGACTTGGTGCTCAGCCATGACGGCCGGCCGGAAGTCCATGATGCCATGCGTCCTACCTGGGATGGCAATTCCAGCTACAGGCAGGTGACTGACAACATCCTGGCGGTTGCCAAAGAAGTAAATCCACGTTATTATGTGAGGGGCACCTATACAGCCCGCAACGCCGATTTTTCCCGGGACTTGGAACACTGGCTGTCGCTGGGAATCCAGCGCTGTTCGCTGGAGCCGGTGGTGGCCCCGGAACAATCGGCACTGGCCCTGACTTCCGGCCAGCTGCCCCAACTGGCAGAAGAGTACTGGCGTATCGCCGACATTCTGTTGGAACAGGACAGGGAAGTGACCTTTTTCCACTTCCTGCTGGACTGGGAACAGGGTCCCTGTGGGGCCAAACGGGCAGCAGGCTGTGGCGCCGGCATGGAGTACATAGCGGTGGCCCCTGACGGCAAGCTGTTCCCCTGCCATCAGTTTGTGGGGCAGCAGCAATGGATGCTGGGCTCTGTTGATACCGGCATTCAGCGGCCGGATTTGCAGCAGTCGTTCGCCGACACTGCCATCGCCGACAAGGAAGATTGCCGGCAATGTTGGGCCAGGTATTATTGTGGCGGCGGTTGCCACGCCAATGCCTGGTGGGCCAACGGGGATTTGCGCAAGCCCTGGGCCACCGGATGCCAGCTGCAACGAATACGGACAGAAGCCGCACTGTATTTAAAAGTGTGTCAGAAATTGGATAATTTCAGTAAGGAGGGTGCAAATGGGTAAGAAATCCAGACAGAAGAAGCAACAAGCACCGGTAAAAAAGAAAAAATCGAAAAAGTTTGATACGCTGGATTACATTGCGCTGATCATCTTCATCGTCATCGGCCTGGGCATATTGTCAGGGGCGGTTTGGTACTATGTGTTCCACCTGCCCAGCGCCGAAGAGGCCATGACAGAAATCAGCATCGAGTTCACCTACGCTTTCTTTGACTTCGGGCCGGGTGAGTTCACCGGACAGGAAGCGGAAGCGTTGATGAGCGAGCGCCGTGCCCAGATTTTCCGCCAGGCCCTGCCGGGAGTGATTGCCACCTATGACAACAAGCAGGTGGAATCCCGGGTAGTGGGAGACATTGAGGTGGAAGTGCTGGAGCGGGGGTACAACAGCGGCACAGCCCGGGCAATTTTCTGGCAGTACGAGACCGACATCGACAAAGGCCCCCGGGAATTGTTCATGTTCTACACCTATGAGTTTGTGTATGAAGACGGCGAGTGGAAAGTCGACCGGATTATCACACCTTCCGTGGGTGAGCTGGAGCGTTTCCGCACTGAACGGGGTATTGATGTGGATGACAACGACGACGACAACGACGACGACAACGACAACGGCGACGAATAAGTGCCAAAATAAATAAAGAGCAGGGGTCAACCCTGCTCTTTCTCTGTCTGTTGGGCCATTTGCCAGTAGCGCTCGGCCGACTGCTTGATTTTTTCCACTTCTTCTTCTGACAACTGCCGGATTACCCGGCCGGGAGTGCCCATCACCAGGGAGTTGGGCGGAATTTTCTTGCCCGGTGAAATCAGTGAGCCAGCGGCCACCATGGTATTTTCACCCACCACAGCTCCGTCCAACACAATGGCGCCAATGCCTATCAGGCAATTGTCCTTTATGGTGCAGCCATGGAGCATGGCCATGTGCCCCACCGTCACATCATTGCCCACATCCAGGGGACAGCCGGTGTCCACATGGAGAACGGCGCCATCCTGTATATTGGTCCGCTGCCCTATCTTCATCCAGTTCATGTCGGCTCGCAACACCGCTTGGGGCCAGATGCTCACTTTTCCAGCCAAACTAACCTCGCCCACAACCACGGCGGAAGGGTGGATGATGTTTTCGTTTTCATTCTTCACAGCCATCACATCC
>PWLI01000160.1 GCA_003559415.1 Clostridiales bacterium
AACAGCCCGTAAACAGCGGCCGTGACCAGCAGAAAAACCGAGCCCACAACTGCTATGCGGCGCCGGGTATGGGTGTTGAGAATAATCGCCAGCAGCACCGTCAGCACCCACAGCGAACAGGGGTTGAGCCCATCCACCATGCCAATCAGGATGGTGGACGCCAGCACCGTCCGGGCAGACAAATCCCAACTTATCCAGCGGCCAAGGCTGATGGTCCGGCCCGGCGTGCCGCCGTCAGCGGGGGGAAGTCTGTGGCCGTTGTCATCGCCAAAATGCGGTGTTTCCAACCGATGCTCCACTTCCCACAAAATATCTTCGACAATGTCATCATTAAAACCAACCCACACCCTGTAACCCAGGATAAATGTGGGAACTTGCCGGGCGGCCCTGCCCCGGTCTTCCATCATGTCCTTGAAAAGGTTGAGGTTGTCCTGGTCATTGAAAACCTCAAGTCGCACCACTGTCAGGTCAGGATAGGTATCTTCCAACTGGTCCAGCCACAAATCTGCTGTATCACAAAGAGGGCAACCGTCGCCCCAAAAGTACCACAGTTGAACGTCTTCGGGCTGCCAGCCGGTTGCAAATTGCGGGGGAAAGGCAAACGCAATCAGCAGCACCGCCAGCACCAACGCCAGGCGCGACATGTTACCACCCCTCATTTCAGTAATAACACAGTTGGATTTACAGGTCAAACTCCTGCTAAATGTGCACAAAACGGGGCGCCTTGGCGCCCCGTTGTTGCCCGCTATGGCCCCCGCAGGTTCAGGGCATCTTGCGCGGAAAAACTCTTGGGATGACAAATATCGGTGAAACAAGCCATACTGGTGCGGCAACGGGCCACACACTTGGAAACATTGCCCGGGGTGTTGGGCATATAGAACTGATGGCAAACCCCGGGCACACAGGATACGCCCCGGCAGAGCAGCATGCTGACTGACGGGCCCTGGATGTCCCCTCCCGAGTAGTAACCGCTGGCAATGCGTTCAAGGTAGGTCATCATGTCGTAGATTGGCCCGAACTTGCCCATCAACTGGCTCACCACCGCATCTGCAACATTCCGTCCGGTCACATTTTCCGTGCAGAGAAGGGTGACCCCGGGGGAGTCGGGGCATCTTGATGTCTGCTCCTCAGTGATGTTTTCCACCTGCTCCATTATTTTCAAGCTGATGCAGGCAGTGCTTAAAGATGATGCATAGGCGACCTCCTGGGGTGTGGATGCCAGGCCCGCCAAGTCACCAATCTCTTTATCCAGCCAGCCCATATCCGCCAGTGTTGACTGCAAATGGGCGGCATGCTGGGCGAAGTCGGAACCGTAGAGCTCCACAATTTTCCCCAGCACCTGGCTGACCAGCATGTCCATTTCCATGTCCAGGTGAAGGTTGACCTGGTCGTTTGACTGATCATCACCCACCAGGAAGGCAACAACCACGTCGCTGGGGTCAAAATCTTCATCCCGGGGAGTTAGCACCGATAACGTAAGTTCCGGCAACACCCATTGCAGGGGAAGCATGTTTTGGTCGAAGATAATCATGCCGGCAAAAACGCCGTTGCGCTCCAGCACGATGTGGGTCAGGTCAATCTGGGGATTGGTGCCAAAATAATAGCCGGTCACACCATAGTCGTATTCGATATAGAACAGCAAGTCGTCCACCTGGGTGTCAGCGCCCATTCGGACAACAGATGTGGACCCGGCTTCATCCCGGATGCGGACCATCAGCGACGCCTTGACGTCATCGGGGTTGTCAAGGTTGGGTGGCAGTGAAACCAGGGTGCCAGGCAGTTCCAGTTCTCCCGGGGCGCTGCTGTCATACTCAGCCAAATCCCACAGCACGTCCAGCCACATTGTCGATCCATCGCTGAGCGAAACCTGTACTTGACCAGGGAGGCTGACTGACCAGGCAGGTGTCCCCTGATCCACGGCAACTTGTGCAGGTTGGACACCGACCACCACCAGGTCGTCGCTTCTGGCCCGGATGCGGGTTTCATCCACCCATTCGTCCCAGCTGCTGTCATACTCGGCATAGGTGATGAAGTAGCGTTGGGTGTCCATGTCCAGTTCCACCACCTGGGCGCTGTACCAATCGCCCTCCCATTCCACCTCCACCAGGCTGCCCACGGAAAACGCCGGCTCCCAGGCCGGGTCATCATCAACCGGATCCTGTACATCAGGATCGTCGGGATAATCAGCATCCTCTTCCAGGGAAAGAACCACTCTCAGGCCTACGTTGTGGTAGGTTGAGCGGGGATTGGGCGCCCCCCGGGGATTGGGGTCGCCTATTGCCAGATCATCAACCCCGCGCACAAAACTGCCGCCCCGGGTAACAGGTGTTTCGCCGGGTTCGAAATGCAGCCATTCAAACAAATTGCCGCTCATGTCGAAGATGTTCAGGGCGTTGCCGCCCGGGGGTTTCTGCCCCACCGGCTGGGCTACCGGCCTGCCATCTTCCGGTGTGCTGTTTGCTTCATACCAGGCGGCTTCCATGGTGGCGTCCTCATCGGTTATCGGCCCCCTGGCGCCACTGGCGTAGTTGCCAGGCGACCAATAGCTTCTGCTGCCGGGAGGATATTCAAATGCACCATGGGAACGGTCTCCGCCGCGGTAGCGGGCCGCCAGTTCCCACTCATCCGAGGTGGGCAAACGAAAGCCCTGGACTCTAAGGGTAGTCAGATTTCTGCCAGAGGAACGGTCGTTGGCATCCCGGTAAACCTCGCCCTGAAAAGTATAGACTGGCGTGTAGCCCAGGTACTCAGACAGGGCATTGCACCACACCACAGCATCGTACCAGTTGAGCCAGTTCACCGGCAAATCTTTATTCTCTGATGGTTCCTCACCTACTGGCCCGTAGGCCCCTTCGGCTCCCAGGTTGGCAAAAGTATAGCCGTTTTCCTCGGCCCATGTCCGCACCTGGTACCACAGCTCATAGGTCACTTCCGTTTCACCCATCCAAAGGGGGTGTTCAACCGTGGCTTCTCCGTCATCTTCCAGGCCGGTGGGGAAAGTAGCGGCAGGCACATACCGGAGGGTAAAACTGACTCCTTCCACATCCAGAATCAGGGCATCGCCCGGCTTGATTCCGTCATCGCTGAAACAACGCCAGAGGAAAAATACCGCAACCAGTATGAGCACCAGCACCAACAGAACTGCTATCAGCACCCGCCAATTCACCGCGTTACCCCCTCTTATAATTTTACACAAAGAGTTCTGAATGCTTTTGGATATAGTATTCTTTTTCCAGGCCCAATATCCTGCACTATTGCACAAAATTACAACACTAACCTGACACAGTTGTCTTGACCTTGCCCTCTGATTGTTGGATAATATGGGTGACTACAAACCCGGTCACCGGAGGGATGTCACATGAAACTAAAAGGCAAGCCCTTTTTACTCTTGCTCTATACCATAGCATCAATCCTCTATCTTGAAACTGTGTTGCGCTTAAAAACAGCCAGCGATGGCTTCTTTTCCCAGGGGGTTGGGCTGACAGTGCTTTTCGCGCTGCCCTTTGCCCTGGCGGTTTTTTTGCTGTGCAGCTTGTTCACCCCTGGCACAAATCGCCGCCTGGCCATTGCATTCTTCGCGCTGTTCTCTTTCCTCTTTTCTTCCCAACTAATGTACAACATTACATTCCGCACATACTACTCAATAGATTTCTTCGGCATGGCAGGGGAGGCAACAGATTTTTGGCGGGAAACGCTGTTGATTGTCGCCCGTAACTTCCATTGGGTGCTGGCATTCTTTGCTCCACTGATAGTGCTGGTTGTGTGGGGCAAAAAATGGTTTGAGTTTGACCGGATCAGGTGGCAGCCCCGCACCGCCCTGGCAGTCGTCTTGGTACTCATTCAGGTTGCCAGTGTTACCATGGTGTATGCTGGCACCCGCGAGCCATTTTCACCCTACGACTTGTATTTTCAACGCAACTACCCCAACCTGTCTGTGGAGCGTTTGGGCCTGCTCACCACCATGCGCCTGAACAGTCAACGCGTGGCCACCGGCTGGACACCGGTGCTTGACATCCCTCCCACCTCCGAACAGCCAATATTCCCTCCGGGAAAAGACAAAGAGCGGTTTGTGCCAGGCCAGGTGGAATACAACATCATGGACATCAACTTTAAAGACCTTTATGCGGCAGAAACAGATGAAGTAATAGCAAGCATGCACCGTTACTTCGCCTCGGTGCAGCCAACAGCGAAAAATGAATACACCGGCATCTATGAGGGATACAACCTTATTTTCATTACCGGAGAAGCCTTTTCCCATCTGGCAGTTCACGAAGAAGTAACCCCAACCCTTTACAAGATGGTTCACGAAGGCTACCACTTCACAAACTTTTACACCCCTGTGTGGGGGGCCAGCACTACCGACGGCGAATATGTGGCTTGCACCGGGCTGATCCCCAAAAGCGGCGTGCGGAGCTTTCCCCGATCCCATGAAAACTATCTGCCTTTTGTAATGGGCAATCAGTTGGCTCGTTTGGGGTATAAAACCATGGCTTACCACAATCATACTCACAGCTATTACCGCCGCCACCTCTCCCACCCCAACATGGGTTATGACTACAAGGGAATTGGCAGCGGCCTGGTCATGACCAACATCTGGCCACGGTCCGACTTGGAAATGATGGAAATCACTGTGCCGGAATACATTGACAACGAACCCTTCCATGCCTACTACATGACTGTAAGCGGGCATTTGGAATACAACTTCTTCGGGCATGCCATTGCCCGGCGCAACCGCCACCTGGTGGAACATTTGCCTTATTCTGATGCTGTCCGGGCATACCTGGCAGCCAACATCGAGCTGGACAAAGCGCTGGAGCATTTGCTTAACGAGTTGGAAGAAGCGGGGATTGCAGACAGAACGCTGATAGTGCTCAGCTCTGACCACTGGCCGTACGGCCTGCGAGATGAAGAAATCGATGAGTTGGCAGGACACTATGTGGAGCGACACTTTGAGCTGCACCGAAATGCGTTAATTATCTATACCCCGGGCATGGAACCGGAAACAATCGAACAACCGGCCTCCAGTTTGGATATCATCCCCACTATATCTAACCTGCTGGGCCTAGAGTTTGATTCCCGCCTGTTGATGGGCAGGGACATTTTCTCCGACGCCGACCCGCTGGTCATTTATCGCTGCGGCAGTTTTATCACAGATAAAGGGCGCTACAATGCCCAAACAAACAAATTCTACCCGGCGGAACATATGCCGGCAAACTGGGACTACACTGAATACGTTGAGGAAGTATCTGCAGAAGTAAACCGCAAATTTTACTTCTCTGCCCTGATTTTGGATCACGATTACTACCGCATTCTCTTCCCCGATGGCAGGCCCTGAGCCGGAGCACATGCTCCGGCTTAACCTTTGGCCAATAAAAAATGGTATAATACCTGAAAACACATCAGGAGGCAGAAAGATGAGTGAACAAAGCAAGTGTCCCCAGTGCGGCCACGATGAATTGGGCCAGGGAGTTCTCAGCGGGTACTCACAGATAAGGCCTGTGGGGCGGCCGCTGAGCATTGGATCGGATTTGTTGGCTGTGATTTGCACCAGCTGTGGACACATACTCAGCTGGAAGGTGGCAAAGCCCGCCAAATTCATCTCCGGCAAGTCGAAAGAGAAGAAATAGGCCACCCTCACTTTGCACGGAGGCGTTGACATGACAGTTCAAGTTGGGCTGGACATTGGCTCCACCACAATTAAAGCTGTGGCGTTGAAAGACGGACAATTGGTGTTCCAGCAATACCGCCGACATCACTCTGATGTTTACGGTGGGCTGGTATCGCTGTTTGACTGCCTGGCCGCCGAGTTTCGTCACACCCGATGCCAGGTGGCGATAACCGGCTCCGGCGGCGTAAGCATCGCCCGCAATCTCAATCTTGACTTTGTCCAGGAAGTGATTGCCGGCACCCGGGCGGTGCAACATCATTACCCAGGGACAGATGTGATTATAGAGCTGGGTGGCGAGGATGCCAAAATCACCTTTTTGCGCCCCAACCTGGAACAGCGGATGAATGGGACTTGTGCCGGAGGCACAGGTTCTTTTATCGACCAAATGGCCAGCCTGTTAAAAACAGATGCCCAGGGGCTGGACACGCTGGCCCAGCAGTCCAAGACAATCTACACCATCGCGTCCCGGTGTGGCGTGTTTGCCAAAAGTGACCTGCAACCGCTTCTCAATGAGGGGGCGGCCAGGGAGGATTTGGCCGCTTCTGTTTTTCAGGCTGTGGTCAACCAAACAATTGCCGGATTGGCCTGCGGGCGCAAGATACAGGGAAATATTGTTTTTTTGGGCGGCCCCCTTCATTTTCTGTCGCAATTGCGCCAAAGGTTCAAGCAAACGCTGGAAGTAAATGCCGCCTCCTTCACACATCCCCCCAGCGCCCAGTTGTATGTTGCCCTGGGCGCTGCCATGATGGCCCAGGGCGAACCAGCAAACATTTCCGAGCTGGCGCAGCGTTTCCGCGGCCAGGACTATATATCTCAGGAAATACACCCCCTGCCAGTGCTCTTCGAGCACCCCCGGCAATTGCAGGATTTTCAGGCCCGGCACAGCAAAAACCGGGTTGACCGGGCAGAGTTGAGTCACCAAAAGGGGCCGGTATTTTTGGGAATCGATGCCGGCAGCACTACCACCAAGGCAGTGGCGACAAACAAGCAGGGGAAAGTGGTATTTGAATACTATGGCCTGAATGAAGGCAATCCTGTGGGCAGCGCCACTGCGCTGTTGGAGGAATTCTATCGGCAGCTGCCAAGCCAGGCTTTTGTTGGCCACGCATGTGTCACAGGCTATGGAGAAAATCTTTTAAAAACCGCCCTCGATGCTGACAGCAGCACCATTGAGACGGTGGCCCATTATCGGGCGGCTGCCCGGTTTTGCCCCGACGTTGACTTCATTGTCGATATCGGCGGGCAGGACATGAAGTGCATGCACATCAAAGATGGCGTTATCGAAAGCATACTCCTTAACGAAGCATGCTCATCAGGCTGTGGGTCATTTATCCAGACATTTGCTGAAGGGCTTTCCATGGACAGCAGTAATTTTGCAAAGCGGGCAATGGAGTCCCGCAAGCCGGTGGATTTGGGCACCCGCTGTACGGTTTTTATGAACTCCCGGGTAAAGCAGGCTCAGCGGGAAGGCGCCACGGTGGCAGATATCTCAGCAGGCCTGTCTTATTCGGTGGTGCGCAATGCTCTTTACAAAGTGATTAAGCTCCGCAGCCCCGAGCAGTTGGGGCAACGTATTGTGGTTCAGGGCGGCACATTCTTCAACAATGCCGTGCTCCGCTGTTTTGAATTGTTGACCGGCAAGGAAGCAATCAGGCCTGATATTGCCGGACTGATGGGCGCCTACGGGGCCGCCCTGATTGCCCAACAACACTGGCATGGCGGACAATCCCAATTGATTGACAACCAGCAACTGCAGAGTTTTTCCATGCAATCCCATAGCAGCACCTGCCGGGGTTGTGGCAATTACTGCAAGCTGACGGTTTCAAACTTCAGCGGTGGGCGCAAGTTGATCAGCGGAAACCGTTGCGAGAAGGGCGGCGGGCAGGAAAACCTGCGGCCGGACCTTCCCAACCTGATGGAATACAAATACCGTCGCCTGTTTGAGTACAAACCACTGCCCGGGGCTAAAGCTCCCCGGGGAGAGATTGGCATTCCCCGGGCGTTGAACATATATGAGAACTATCCCCTCTGGTTTGCCATTCTGACACGCCTGGGGTTTCGCGTAATTCTGTCATCGGAATCCAGCTACAAAATATTTGAGCTGGGCATGGACACCATCCCCAGTGAAAGCCTCTGCTATCCCGCCAAGCTGGTCCACGGGCATATAACCGACCTGGTAAACAAGGGGCTGAAAACCATCTTCTACCCATGCCTGCCCTATGAGCAAAAGGAAAACCCCCTGGCCGACAATCACTACAACTGCCCCATCGTCACATCCTACCCGGAAGTGATTAAAAATAACGTAGATTCCATAACTGAAAAGGAAGTTAGTTTAATCTCGCCCTTCCTGCCCATGGACAACCCCCGTAAAATGGCAAAGGCCCTTGTCAGGGCGCTGGCGGGCTTTGGTGTCACACACCGGGAAGCAAGGCAGGCTGTTAAGGCCGGTTTTCGAGAGCAGGCCCGTTTCCGTGCCGACGTGGCAAAAGCGGGCGAAGAAGCCCTGGATTATATGCAGAAAAACAAAGTTGCAGCTGTGGTGTTGGCAGGGCGGCCCTACCACCTTGACCCTGAAATCAACCACGGCATCCCCCAAATGATAGCCGGGCTTGGGCTGGCCGTTCTCACCGAGGACAGCATCAGTCATCGCAGCAATCTTACCCGCCCGTTGCGGGTGGTGGACCAGTGGATGTACCACTCCCGTCTTTACCAGGCCGCAGCTGCCGTCACTGAACTGGACAACACAGAGTTGGTTCAGCTGGTGTCCTTTGGGTGTGGCCTGG
The DNA here is from genome assembly GCA_003559415.1 of Clostridiales bacterium. GTDB lineage: Bacteria > Bacillota > Proteinivoracia > UBA4975 > PWLI01 > PWLI01. The sequence continues at coordinate 8,452 of PWLI01000160.1, forward strand.
ATGCCGTTACAACAGATCAGGTGGAAGAAATTCTGGGTGCCAACAACAAAATATATACCTCTGTAAAAATAGACGAGGTCAACAACCTGGGAGCTGCCCGCATCCGCATGCGCTCCCTCAAGGCAGCCATGGACGAAAGAACCCGGAAACAACAACCGGCATCCACGCAATCGGACAGCGGCTACTCCTTTAAGCGCACAGTCTTCAGCCAAGATATGAAACAAACACATACCATACTGATTCCCCAGATGTCACCGGTTCATTTTAAGTTCATCGAACCGGCCTTTGCCCGTTGGGGCTACAACGCCAGGGTGTTGGAAAAAGTCACAGCAGAAGATGTGGAAGTGGGACTAAAATATGTAAACAACGATGCCTGCTACCCTTCAACAGTTGTGATTGGGCAGCTGATTAACGCCCTGCTAAGCGGCGACTACGACCTGAACAATACTTCAGTGGCGATATCCCAGACAGGGGGCGGTTGCCGGGCGACCAACTATGCTGCAATGTTGCGACTGGCCTTGCGCCAAGCCGGCATGGAGCAGGTACCGGTGGTGGCACTGAGCGCCAGCGGGATTGAGAAAAACCCCGGCATGTCACTGAAGCTGAGCATGCTGGCTCCGCTGATTAAGGGTGTTGTGCTGGGAGATCTCTTAACCACAGTGTTGCTCCGCACCCGGCCCTACGAAGCCGAGCCTGGCAGCGCCCAAGATCTTTACGATTACTGGGTCCGGCGTGTGTCCCATGGCCTGGGCAGCAAAACAAAGTTGCCCT
>PWLI01000097.1 GCA_003559415.1 Clostridiales bacterium
ACAACTCGGCATAAAAAATGACCCCTTCGGGGGTCATTTCAATTGCTGGCCTGTTTGCTTGTCTGGCCCCGGGCTGCAATTACCCGTTGCCAATCTTGCTCTGCCAGGGGTTTGTCAAAGCTGCGCAGATCCGCCACCCTGAACCCGTGGCGTTCTGCCAGGTGTTTTATCCAGGTCATGGTACTAAGGGGCAGGTTGCTGCCCAGGCTGGTGTGTTCAAAGTGCCGTTCCAGGGCGAGAATCATCGTCTCCGCCATGCAGGCGTAGCTCAGCCCCTGTTCAAACCCAAAGCCCCAGCCCAGGTCCGGGCGGCCGGGCACTTCCACCACCCCGCCGTCGATGACCAGCACATCGGACCGTGCCTTCTGAATCGCCCGGCTGACGTTGGCGGGACGGGACAAGTCACAGATAACGGCTCCGAACTTGACATTTTGGGGAGTGACCAGCTCGCTGACGCTGCTGGTGGCAGACATCACCACATCGGCGCCGGGCAGCAGGCTGTCGGCATCGGTGGAGAGAATTACCGGCAATTGCCGGCGGTTTGCTCGCACAAAGCTGCGAAACTCTTCCAGGTCAGCTGTTATGCCGGGGCAGCCTTCCATGGAGGCAAAGGCCTTGCCCAGGGGAGATTGGGGCGCTTCCTGCAGTACGTGCTGACAAATCTCGGCTGCCACCCGGGAGAGCTTGGCCATGCTGCGTTTTTCGTTGGCAGGATTGCCCAGCAGCACCAGTTTTTGCACCGATTCGGCCAGCATCAATGCCAGACAGCGGCCGATGGATCCGGCGGCGCCCAGCACGGCGGCGGTGGCCCGGTGGGGCCGGATGCGCAGCCGGTTCAGGGCCTGGACGGTGGCCTGACTGGAAGTTATGACAGTATAGCTGTTGCCGGTGGTCAGGGGCACCCCTGCTTCCCGCAAGCGCATGCCGCCCCAGGAAACCACGGAAGTAAAGGCCCCCAGGCCCACCAGGCTGGCGCCTCTGTTCCTGGCCAGGTCCACGGCCTGACGGACCAGCGCCAGGCTTTCCTCGGGGTCCATGTCCAGAAGTTGCCGGGTGGTGCGGGGAACATTGATGAATTCACAAAAGGCCTCGGCGCCGGTTTTTGAGCGGATGATTGTTTCAGCGTGGACAAAGGGAGTCATTTCCGGTTGCCAGTCATAGGCCAGGCAGTCCAGCTGCTGCTGGCTCAAGTTGCCCATGCTGGGGTCAAAGTCGCAGAAGCTTTGGTTGTCCAGTGGGTGGACCAGGAAAGCGACCCGCGGTACACCACCTGCTGGTTGCAGGGGTTGCCGGGGACTGCGCTTCCGGGCCAGCCGGGCTGAGCCCGAGGGCTCCAACAGGTGGTTGAACAATGCTCCGGTATCTGCATCATCCAACAGGGGGAGTAGTTTTCTGACTCCCTCGACCAGTTGCTCCGACTGCTCCAGGGTGATGTTCAATGGCGGCTGCACCCGGATAACGTTGGAACCATTCAGTGTGGGAGCAACCCGCACCTGGCAATTGTTCAGCAGCCAGCTGGCTATTACCGGGGTAAGCACCTTTTGTTCCGCCATTATTCCCATCAGGCTCTGGGGGTGGGTGTAGCGGTCTATGTTGAACTCCAGACCCAACATCAGCCCCTTGCCCCGGACTGACACAAAGTCGTAGCCCTGGCAAACCTGCTCCAGGGCGTGTTTTAACTTTTTGCCGGTTTCCCGGACATTTTTGACGAAGGCAAAATCATCGGCAGAAAGCTTTTCCAACGCCGCCAACCCTGCCAGACAGGCCAGGGTGTTGCCGGCGAATGTGGAAGAATGTTTCATGCCATAGTCTTCGCTGTAGAGTTTGCTGCTGATCAGCACGGCGCCGATGGGCATAATCCCGCCGCCCAGCGCCTTGGCCAGGACCATGACGTCGGGTTTAACCTGGTGGTGCTGGCAGGCAAACATGTGCCCGGTGCGACCCAGGCCGGTCTGGATTTCGTCCAGCACCAGGGGCACATCATAACGGCTGCAAAGTTCCCGCACCGCCGGCAGGTAGTTGTCATCGGCTGAGACAACGCCGCCTTCGCCCTGGATTGGCTCCAGTATAAAGGCCGCTGTTTCGTGGGCAAATTGGTTTAAATGTTGTTCCAACAGTTCCAGATCGCCAAAGGGCACAAAGGAAAACCCTTCCACCGGTGCATTGAAGGCCTGCTGGTATTCCCTGTTGCCGGTGGCAGAAAGGGCGCCCAGCGTCTTGCCGTGGAAGCTGTTGGTTGTGGACAGGATGTTTTTCCGTCCCGTTGCCGAACGGCAGACCTTGATTGCCGCCTCCACCGCTTCGGCGCCGCTGTTGGTGAAGGTCACGTGATCCAGCCCCTCCGGGGCCAACTCCACCAGGCGCTTTGCCAGCCTTGCCGCTGTCTGCATGGCTGAGGGCTGGATAAAAAGCGGTGTTTCTTCCCTTTGTGCCGATGAAATGGCCTGCCATATTTCCGGGGGGTTGTGGCCAAAGGGCAGGGCGCCGTAGGCGGAAACACAATCCAGGTAACGGTGCTTGTCATCATACAAGTAACAGCCCTGGCCGCGGATGTAATCCTTATCCAGTTTTATCTTTTCCAGCAACTGGCCCAACCAGGGGTTGATGTAGTTTGTGTAGTCGTTCATGTTTGCACCTCCGGATTGTGCACAAAACTGTGCTCAAAACTAGTATACCAAAAATATCTGGTTGTAAACAACTGATTGAGCAAGAAAGTTCCTGTATATCGCCGCTTTGGCAGGGTTTTAATTTACAATATGCCCGGGAATAAAGTATACTTAAAAGAAAGGGTTTTGACCGGGAGGCGCCATGGACATTCTGGTACTAAACGGGCCCAACCTCAACTGGCTGGGCCGCCGCCAAACAGACATATATGGACAGCTCAGCCTGGATGAAATCAACCAACGGCTTTCGGAGCTTTTCCCCCAAGTCACGCTGGAGTTTTTCCAGAGCAATTGCGAGGGGGAACTCATTGATGCCCTGCAGCAGGCCGGGGACCGGGTTTCGGGAATTGTAATCAATCCCGGCGCCCTGGGGCATTACAGCCTGGCTCTGGCAGATGCCCTGAGCGCTTTGACCATTCCCGTGGTGGAGGTTCACCTGACCAATGTCTTTGCCCGGGAGCAGGCCCGTCAGTGGACTGTCACAGCTGCCAGCTGCCGGGGGTATATCTGCGGCTTGGGTTGGCAGGGCTATCAGTTGGCTATTCAATCGTTACTTTACATACTGGAGGAGGAAAACTAATGGCAAATCGCTATCAGCAACTGAGCAAAACAATGCCCCGGGAAATAGACGGCATGCTTGTTTGGCAGCCGCAAAACCGCCGTTGGATTTCTGGGTTTACCGGGTCCAGCGGTGTGGCTATAGTACCCAGGGAGGGGAAACCGGTTTTTGCAACAGATTTTCGCTACACCCAGCAAGCCCAAAGCCAGTGCGATGGGTTTAAGATTGTTGAACATGGCCGGGAGTTTGCCGGAGAACTGGCTGAAGTGGTGGCCCAGCTGGGCATCAAAAAGCTGGGATTTGAACAGGATTTCGTCACCGTGGCCCAGCACCAGAAGCTGGCCGAAGGGTTGAAAGATGTGGCAGAGCTGGTGCCCCAGAAGGATTTGGTGATGGAGCTTCGCAGCGTCAAGAACGCTGAGGAAATTGAACTTATTGCCAAGGCAGTGGGCATCGCTGACAAGGCCTATGACTATATTCTGGGCTATTTGCGTCCCGGGTTGACCGAGCGCCAGGTGGCCTTGGAGCTGGAGCGCAAGATGCAGGACTTGGGAGCCACCGCTGCTTCCTTTGAAATCATTGTCGCTTCCGGCCCCCGCTCATCGTTGCCCCATGGCATCGCCACCGAAAGGGTAATCCAGGCCGGAGAATTTGTTAAGCTGGACTTTGGCTGCATTTACCAGGGTTATGTTTCCGACACCACACGCACTGTTGTGCTGGGCAAGGCCACTGAAAAGCAACGGGAGATTTACGATTTGGTGCTCAAGGCCCAGCTGGCGGCGCTGGATGGGATAAAGGCAGGAGTGAGCGGCGAATCAGTTGACGCCCTGGCCCGGGAAGTAATCACCGCCGGCGGTTACGGGGACAACTTTGGCCATGGTTTGGGCCACGGCATCGGCCTGGCTGTGCATGAGATGCCCCGGCTGGCGCCCAAGATGGAAAAGGAACTGCCGGAAAACAGCGTGGTAACGGTGGAACCGGGAATCTACCTGCCCGATTGGGGCGGTGTGCGCATAGAAGATGATGTGGTTGTTACAGCACAAGGGTGCCGTGTTCTTACCGGCGCTCCCAAGGAGCTTATCGAACTGTAAAGGGGTGGCTGAATGATATCTCCCAATGATTTCCGCACGGGATTGACAATTGAAATTGACGGACAAGCATACATTGTGGTAGAGTTCCAGCATGTAAAGCCCGGCAAGGGCGCGGCCTTTGTCCGCACCAAGCTAAAAAATTTGGAAACAGGCAGCATAACGGAGCGGACCTTTAATCCCAAGGAAAAGATTGGACGGGCCCATGTGGAGCGTCGGACCACCCAGTTTCTCTATGCCGCCGATGACAGCTGGAATTTCATGGACAGCGAGAACTACGAACAGTTTTCCATGACTTCCGATGACCTGGGAGATGCGACAAAGTATCTGAAGGAAAACATGGAGTTGCACTTGCAGGTTTACAAGGGGAAAATAATCGGCGTGGAGATGCCCATCACGGTGGAGCTTGCAGTGGCTGAGACGGATCCGGGAATCCGTGGAGACACAGCCTCAGGGGGCTCAAAACCTGCCACCATGGAAACCGGCCTGGTGGTGCAGGTGCCCTTTTTCATCAACGCCGGCGACGTGCTGCGCATCGACACCCGGGATGGCAGCTACATTGAAAGGGTATAGCACCGGATACTTCCGGATACTATAGCAAGAACTAACAGAATGGAGGTTGTGTAATGAGCTCATTGCGTGAACAGGTTGCCAGCATGCGGGGTATGTGGAAAGGAAAGGATTTGGACAGAACCCAGCTTCAGGACGAACTGATGGTGGAAATGTTGGCGTTGCTCAACGAGATGGCTGACAGAATCGAAGAGCTGGAAGCCCGGGTTGATGAGAACGAAGACATCATTGAAGCGCTGGATTCCGACCTGGCCGATGTTGAAGACGTGATTTTTGACGATGATGAGGATTTCGATGATGAAGAAGCACTGTCGGAGTACGAGATTCAATGCCCCCACTGCGATGAAATAGTGTTTATCGATGAAGACGATTTGGATCAGGTGGCGGAAGAAATAGTAGAGATCCTCTGTCCGGAGTGCAACCAGGTTCTGTTTGGTGAAGAAGAGGAAGAGCCTGTGGAAGAAGAAGCAGAAGCGCCGGAAGAAGAAAAGCCGGATTACAGCGGTTAACGCTGTGAAAGAATAACCACAAGACACCGCTGCCAGCAGCGGTGTCTCTTGTTGCAGGGAAATGGAGCCCCGCGCGTCGAATAAGTTTGTAAACAGGAGCCTATTTGGTATAATTATTAAGGAATGTTCATGGCTTGCTGCCAATAGAAAGCTGGAGGTGGGTATTTTGGATGGGGATAATCTGAAAGTGTTAAGCGACGAAACTTATGGCTCCATCAAGATTGCCGATGAAGTAGTGTCAATTATTGCCAGCCTGGCTGCCTCGGAAGTGGACGGTGTTTCGTCCATGGTCGGTGGCTTTGGCCGCGGCCTGGCTGAGATGATGGGCAAGCGCAATCTCAGCAAAGGCGTCAAGGCCGCTGTGGGCGATAAGGAAACAGCGGTGGATTTGTGCCTTGTGCTGGATTATGGTGTAAAAATACACGATGTGGCAGCCAAAGTGCAGAAGAATGTCAAAAAAGCTCTGGAGAATATGACCGGTTTGGATGTGGTACAAGTTAACATTCATGTCCAGGGTGTCAAGTTGCCTCATTCCGAGGAAGAGACTGGCTCCCAAGGTTAAATTCTCACACTGAAAGGAGAATTGCCATGAAATCATTGCTAAATGCTCTGTGGATGTTGTTGGTGGCTGCTTTAGCTGCGGTGTTGATGTTGGTGCCCCTAAGCCAGGCTGTGGCCGACTTGGCCGAGGAAATACTTGTCCTTATTCAGTCACACATATGGTTTGCAGCAGTTTTTGCCCTGCTCTTCGTTCTTTCGCTGTTGCTTATGGTACTGCAGTTTAGCGGCGGCAAAAAAAGCTCAATGCCCCGTTCGGTGATGCTGCAATCTGAAGAGGGCGAGGTAAGGGTTTCCCTCAACGCCATCGATATCCTTGTCAGGCAGTCTGCCTCTCAGGTCAAGGGTGTCAAGGAAATAAAAACCTCCTTCTTCGACCTGGAAGATGGGCTGGGCGTTCAAATCCGGGCTGCAGTGACGGCAGAGCACAGCATCCCTGAACTTTCCACCCAGGTGCAAAAAGAGGTAAAAGAACATGTGATGAACATAGCCGGTGTGAGCATTGATGAAGTAAGGGTGCTGATTGAAACTGTTGCCACCGGCGGCCGTTCTCGCTCAGAGCTGCGGTAAAGAGGGTGAGTTTTTTGGACAAAACGATTGAACGTCTGACTAGCCTGCCCCGGCGCTGGCACGGTGCGGCAGCCGGCCTGGCGGCTGGATTGTTATGGGTATGGCTTGGTTTTTGGTGGTTGATGCTGATAGTTCTGTTGACAGCCATCGGCTACTTTGTCGGGATGTGGCAGGAAGGGGATGAAAGGCTCGATGAATTCATCCGGCGCCTGGGCCCTGACCGGTGAGGCGCCCTTTTTCTTGCCTGGGAGGAAGATAATGAGCAGAAAAGCTACCCGGGAACTGGCGCTGAAGATGGTGTTTCAGCACAGTTTCTCCCCTCAGGACGACGATTTGGCCAGGGAGCATATGCAACAACCTGTTGATGAGAGCTTCCTGGAACTGCTGGTCACAGGAGTGAACCTTCATGGCAGCCAACTGGATCAGATAATAGGCCGCTTCAGCCAGGGGTGGACGGTGGATCGGATGCCCCGGGTGGACAGGTCTATTCTGCGGTTGGCTGTTTTTGAGTTGCTGGCCACAGACAGCCCCACACCGGTGGTTATCAATGAAGCGGTGGAGCTGGCAAAACGCTACTCCGATGCTGCCGGAGCCCGGTTTATCAATGGAGTGCTGGACAGCATAGCAGCCCAGCGGCAACAGCTGTGCCTGGGAAAAAATGAGTAGGCATCTCTACTTGGGCGTTGACACCAGCGCCTACACTTCTTCGGTGGCGGTGCTGGATCAGTCCGGCTCCCTGGTGTGGGATCAGCGTCAGGGTTTGGAAGTTCCAGCGGGGCAAAAGGGTTTGCGGCAAGCGGAGGCAGTATTCCAGCACATGCGCAACCTGCCCGGACTCTTTCCCGGCCATGACATGCTCCAACAGGTCAAGGCGGTGGCGGCAAGTGTCTCTCCCCGGAATGTTCCGGGGTCATACATGCCGGTGTTTTTGGCCGGCGCGGGCTATGCCCGGGTTGTGGCTGCTGCATTGGGAGTGCCGCTGTTGGAACGTTCCCACCAGGAAGGCCACCTGGCCGCCGGCTTGTGGTCAGCCAAATGGCAGCCCTCCAAAGGATTTTTGGCGGTTCATTTGTCCGGCGGCACCAGCGAAGTGCTGACAGTAGACTGGAAACAACGGCCCGAAATTGAAGTGTTGGGACAGACCAGGGACATAAATGCCGGTCAACTGGTGGACAGGGTCGGTGTTGCCCTGGGCCTGGACTTTCCTGCCGGCCCCCAGCTGGAGCAGTTGGCCGGGGAGGCCAAGGGGACAGTGCGCCTGCCCACTTGGTCTCAGCAGTGCGACATGAGTTTTTCCGGCCCGCTGACGGCGGCGCTGGGAATGGTGGCATCAACGCCCAAGGCGGAAATAGCCCGGGCGGTGGAAGATTGTGTGGCGGACACCCTGTCCCAGGCCGTGACATGTGCAGCACAACGCACCGGTTTCCGGCATGTATTGCTGGTAGGGGGAGTGATGGCCAACAAGCACATAAGACAGGTTTTGCACCGACGGCTGGCATCTTCCTTGCCCGCCCTGGAGCTGCTCTTTGCCTCCCGGCAAGCGTCCAGTGACAATGCCATTGGCTTGGCGGAACTGGCCCGGCAGGGCTAAATATTGCGGCTTATTTACAAGGGGTAGTGCCCCGTAAATTTTATGATATTATTGTACTTAGATTCTCATGCAAGGGAGTTGATGTAGTGGAAAGACCAACCAAGGAACAACTTGCAACGATTGAGGAAATTGTCAACCATCATGCTGGCACCAAAGGCGCTGCCATCCCAATCTTGCAAGACATTCAAGAAAAGCTGGGCTATGTGTCTCCGGCTTTTCTCAAGCACGCCTCTGATCTGACTAGAATTCCTGCCAGCGATCTCTATAGCATTGTGACTTTCTATGCCCAGTTCCGCACCGAACCGCTGGGGGAAAACCACCTGCAGATATGCCATGGCACGGCATGTCACCTGGCAGGTGCAGAGAAGATCACTGATGCCCTGGAACATGAGACCAAGACCAAGTGCGGCTGCACCAGTGAAGATGGCAAGTACACCCTGGAGAAGGTGGCCTGTATCGGCTGTTGCAGCCTTGCTCCCGTTATCAACTTAAACGGTGAAATCCATGGCCGTTTGACCCCGGAGCAAATCAGTAAAATCATCGAAAATGCGAACAAGGGGGTGGATGGTGATGGCAACTGAGACTTACCAAGTCCGGGTAGGCTTGGCCAGTTGCGGCATCGCCGCCGGCGCAAACAAAGTTCATGAAGAACTGGCCAAGCAGCTGGGCGACCATCCGGTTGAGACCCAACGCACAGGTTGTGTGGGCATGTGCTACTGTGAGCCCCTGGTGGAAGTGATTTCTCCCGATGGCAAGACATATCTTTATGGAAATGTCAGGATCGAAGACGTGGAACGAATTGTCCAGGGCCACATAGTCCAGGGCCAGCCCGTTGAGGACCTGCTGGTCATCCGGCCCGACGACGAAGAACTGGAG
>PWLI01000135.1 GCA_003559415.1 Clostridiales bacterium
CGCAACGTGTTCCCTGTTGTGGGCAAGGTTGTGACCTTTACCACCCGCAGCTCCCGGCCCCACGAAGTTGACGGCGAAGATTACCGATTTGTTTCTGAGCAGGAGTTCTTTGACCGGGTGCAGAAGGGGGAAATACTTGAATACGAACAGGTCTACAATGATTACTACTATGGCTCTCCTGCCGACATCTTTGCCGATGGCTCGGTCAAAATCATGGAAATGGATTGGCAGGGCCACCGCACCTACCGCAATACATACAAGCACGTTCGCATTGTTTCGATTTTCCTTGTCCCTCCATCGCTGGAAGAAATAAAACAAAGAATACTGGGACGATCCCGGGTGGACAATCTTGACTCTCGTCTGGACAATGCATGCCAGCAAATGGAGCATGCCGAGGACTATGACTATGTGATTGTCAACAAAGACAAGCAGCAAACACTGGCCATGGTTGAGGCCATTACAGCCGCCGAGTTGGTGAGAAGGGAGCGGGCGAAGAACCTGGACTTTGTCCGACAGCTTTTGGCTCAAAGACGCTAACCCAGCAGTGCTTGCAGCGCTGCTTCTTTATGACAAAACTTTTTCTCCACAGCCCCACATCCCGGGCTATGGTAAAATACTGCCGGAGGTGTATTTTTTGCAATCAAAAGAGTTGTTGGAGTTAGCAGAACGGTATTGCGCACCCAACTACCTGCCCCTGCCAATCGTCATTTCCAAGGCAGAGGGTGTGTGGGTGGAAGACCCCGAGGGCAATCGCTACCTGGACATGTTGAGCTCCTATTCCGCCCTCAACCAGGGACATCGGCATCCCAAAATAATTGCCGCCGTCCGGGAACAGATGGACAAAGTCACCCTGACTTCCCGGGCCTTTCAGAACGACCAACTGGGCCCCTTCTGCAAGGAACTGGCAACGTTGACCAACATGGAGAAGGTGCTGGTCATGAACACCGGGGCAGAAGCAGTGGAGACCGCCATCAAGTGCGCCAGGCGCTGGGCCTATGATGTTAAAAAAGTACCGGAAAACAAAGCGGAAATCATTGTTTGCCAGGAGAACTTCCACGGGCGGACAACCACAATTATTTCTTTTTCCTCCAACCCCGAATATTCCCGGGGGTTTGGCCCGCTGACTCCCGGTTTTAAGATTATCCCCTATGGTGACGCAGAAGCTCTGCGCCAGGCCATTACGCCCAACACTGCCGCTTTTCTTGTGGAACCGATCCAGGGAGAAGCAGGGGTTATAGTCCCGCCGGAAGGGTTTTTGCGCCAGGCAGCAGAAATCTGCCGTGAGAACCAAGTGTTGCTGCTGGCAGATGAAATCCAAAGCGGATTTGGCCGCAGCGGAAAAATGTTTGCCTGTCAATGGGAGGATGTGCAGCCCGACATGTATATAATGGGCAAGGCGCTGGGTGGAGGAGTTGTGCCCGTTTCTGCCGTTGCTGCCAGCGCCCAGCTGATGGACCTGTTCGAACCAGGGTCCCATGGTTCCACTTTTGGCGGCAACCCCCTGGCCTGTGCCTGTGCCCGGGCCGCCATTGAGGTTCTCCAGCAAGAGAACCTGGTGGAAAAATCACTGGAACTGGGCAACTATTTGCAGGAAAGACTGCAAGGGATACAGAATGATGACATAGTTGAGATTCGCGGCAAGGGGCTGTTTGTCGGGGTTGTTCTCAACAAACCTGCCCGGCCCTACTGTGAAAAACTGAAAGATGCCGGCATACTCTGTAAGGAAACCCATGAGAATGTGATTCGCTTTGCTCCCCCCCTGGTAATAACCAAAAAGGAACTGGACTGGGCGCTGGAGCGGGTGGAAAAAGTCTTGGAGGACAGATAACACCGAGGAGGGAATGTTGTGGCCAAAGTTTATGTGACCCGGCAGCTGCCCGAAGGCGGCCTTGAGTCGCTGAAGAAAAAACATCAGGTTGACATCAACTGCGATGAACTGCCCCTGTCCCGGCAGCAACTGCTGGAAGTGGTAAAAAACTATGATGCGGTAATCTGCCTGCTCAATGACAGAATTGACAAAGAGATAATTGATGCCGCCAAGGGCAAGGTGAAGATTTTTGCCAACTATGCAGTGGGATACGACAACATTGATGTGGAGGCTGCCCGGCAAGCGGGAGTGTACGTCAGCAACACACCGGGAGTGCTGACCGAAGCAACCGCTGATCTCGCCTGGGCACTTATGTTGGCTGCTGCCCGCCAACTGATCCCCGCCCACAGCCACACCGTTGCCGGCAAGTTTGCCAGGTGGGAGCCCACCTCTTTTCTGGGCAGGGACCTGCATGGGGCAACGTTGGGCATCATCGGCGCCGGACGCATCGGCCAGGCGGTGGCTCGCAGGGCCCAGGGCTTTGGCATGCAGGTGCTGTTTTACAACAAATCCCCCCGTCCCCGGCTTGAACAGGTTGGCAATGCCCGCTGGTCAAGCCTGGAAGAACTGCTGTCCAAAAGCGATTTTGTTTCCATACATGTGCCACTGAACAATGAAACCAAGCATATGCTCAATGCCCAGCGGTTGGCCATGCTCAAGCCCACAGCTGTCTTGGTAAACACAGCCCGGGGAGCGATTATCGACGAAGCTGCCCTGGCCCAGGCTTTAAAAGAGCGGCAGATTTTTGCCGCCGGGCTGGATGTGTATGAACATGAACCGGAGATACATCCCGATTTGCTTGGTCTGGACAACGTGGTGCTGGCGCCCCACATAGGCAGCGCGTCCTGGAACGCACGGATAAAAATGGCGCGCATGGCCGCTTCCAACGTTGAATCTGTGCTGGCTGGCAGGCCCCCTGTAAACGCTGTATAACGGATAAAGGCCGGGGTTTTCCCGGCCTTCATATTTGTTGTAAAGCAGGAATAACCCCGGCAATTGCAGAAACATAGCATAAAAGAAAGGGGGATGCAGTATGTTACCCAAACTGCCATTGTTATGACCGATCAAAGAGCGCGCAGTGGCAAGACGCTTTGGCTGATTGATGCGGCGTACCTGTTTAATGCTCAGGAATCAATAAGGCATGATTATAATTTTGATTATCTTAAGTTGCGCAATCAAATAGAAAAAGACGGAGAAATACACCGGGCCTACTATCTCAACAGCACGCAAAACCCGCCCAGTGACAATCAAAACCATTTTCATTCCTGGCTGGAATCTGAACTGCCCAACGGCCCCCAACTGAAAGTCAATTTATATAAACTTAAGTTTCGTGAGTATGAATGCCCCCACTGCTCCCGAAAGTTTACTTTACAGGTTCAAAAAGGCGTGGATGTGGGGCTGGCGACACTTATAGTTCGGCTGGCGTACCAGAATGAATATGATAACGTTGTTCTCTCTTCCGGCGATGGCGACTTGCGGGATGCGGTGGCCCATGTTAAAAACATTTGCCACAAACGTGTTGAGCTCTGTGTTTTCCGTTGGGGGCTTTCACCGGATTTGACTGAGTTTGCTGACAAGATATATTGGATTGATGAGTTCGCTGCCCAGGTGGAAAAAGACAAACATAATTAAAAGCGCCCTCGGGCGCTTTTGTGAACTCTATTCTGTCGGGCCATTTGCCTGTGTGGCCGGGCTTATATTGAACAACAGTGGCAGGCTCACCAGCACCACTCCCGCTGCCAACATGGTCCAGAAGTGGCCCTCCTGCAAGGGAGGAAGGAAAAAATCCATACAGATTATCAGGCTGTTCCAAGCCACATGAATGGCTATTGGCGCCCACAGAGAATTCCATCGCACATAGAGCACGCCCAGCAAAATCCCGGCTGGCAGCGTATAGATAAACTGAAGCAGGTTGAGATGGAATATGGCAAAAATCAGCGCCTGAAGCAACAGGGCAGGCCACAGCCGCATGGCAGCCCGCAACTCGTTGAAGATAAGGCCGCGAAACAGCACCTCTTCAAACACCGGTATAATCAGGCCAATTGCCAGCAGTGACAGCCAGAAATTGTCGGAAACAAACTCGGCAAGCATTTCCACATCATCGGGCAACAGGTGCTCGATCCCCACCAGCGACATAATCCCTGTCAGGGCCAGCGCCGTTCCCGCCCCGATCAGAACAGCAGCTATCCACCTTCCTGAAGCCATGTTGCGGTTCAGGTCCAACGCTTTCAATGGCTGCTTTCTCCGCAGCAAAAGAATGAGCCAGAAGAAAAACAGAGACAGCAGGCTGCCTGCTATTATTATATAATTAATGCTGTCAGCAATGAACTTAAAGAAGTCAGGCTCCCGGGCCGATTGCAACACAGCCGTTACAACCACGACGATTCCAACACCGATGCCAGCGGCAAACATGCTGAACAAATACACAACCACATACAACACAATCCAGCCAAAAGCATTTAGCAGTCGCATATGCCCTCCTCAGTTTGAGACGTTAAGTATACTATAACATCAAAATTTATGTTTTGTGTCATATGCAGCCAATTTTGTCCAGGGAGGTAGAAAAATGTCGGAGTTACTGTCAGACAAGCAGCTGCAATTGCTGCGTTCCAAACTTGTCATTGCCGTGCTGGCCACTGCCGACAGGCAGGGCAGGGTCAACACTGCGCCCATGCACTTGCTGTGGGCCAAGGATGAAAGCACCGTGCTGCTGTGTTCAGCCATCCGCCATCGCAGCAGCGAGAACCTGAAAACCCAGGGAAGATTTGCCCTGTCCGTCATGGACCAGGAAGATACTGCCTTTTCCATTTTGGGCACCGCCAAACTGTTGAGGCAACCCATGGAGGCCAACGCCCACATGGCTTTATTCAGCCTGGCGGTGGAAGAGGTGAAATCCGACACAGCTCCCACCCTGGAGGTGGTCAACAGGGTGGAGACCCGTCAGCGCAATGAAAAAGTTGCTGCGTTTTTCCATGCCTGCTTTGTTGAAATGTCTGCCATCTGATGCAACAAAGAAGATGCTTTAATGTGGTATAATATTATGTATAGAACATGAAAGGCAGGGGGTTTTGGTGAAAAGGCTGTTGCTTCTTGTATTGGTTGGTATATTGGTGCTAAGCATGGCCACCGGATGTCAGCTGATTGAACAGTTGCTGGGTGGCAACGGTGACCCCAATGGCGACACCAACGGCGACCTCAATGGCGACCCCAATGGAGATCCCAACGGCAACGGTGATGAACCCGATGTGCCGGAAACGGTGTTGGCGGCAATTGTCGACGGCGATGTGGTGCTTATAAATGATGAAGACGAGACTGCCCAGGTTACCAGCAGCGGAGATGTAAGCTGGGTTGGCTGGTCCCCTGATGGCTCCAAGCTCCTGATTTACCGCGAAGCGGGCCAGTTGTTGACCATGAATGCCGATGGCTCCGACCTTTCACTGCTGACTGCTGGAGTTGCTTTTAATGAAAATCACGCCCAGCCCGGCTATCTTTGGCACCCTGACAGCAACCACGTTGGCTGTGTGTTGGAAGGCACCAGCGAGGTGCACATCTTTAACCTTTCCGATGGAACTTCCCAGGTGATTGATTTTGGCCATTCACCGGTGGAAGGCCCCTGGTGGAGCCAGTCAGGATATATGGCGGTGCTGGTAACCCGGGAGGTGGATGATCCGGCTTCGTTGCGTGATGAGTGGTGGGAAGAAGAGTATGACTATGAAGACTTCTACATCCGCCGCCACCTGGTTGTGCTGAACCCCCAGGGCACAGAAATTTTTGAGCATCAAAGTGTTTGGAGCATGGCATGGGCCGGCGACAACATGCTCTACACAACCTACAGCGTGGCCTTTATGATGCAGTTCCCCTATGTAGACGGCACCTATGCCCTGCCCGCAGGGTCCACTGCTCCCCAGGAAATCGACGGATCGTCAGGAATAATGGGTGCCATGGGCGACAGCCTGATGGCCTATGCAACAGCCTGGCAATCCAAAGGCATAAAAGTCTACAACTTTGCCAACAACTCGTTGGCTGGCCCGGTCTACACCCAAGATTACTTTATAACGTACTCTGAGTTTGAGTATCCCTTCATATTTGCCCCGGCTCATCATGGCAACCAGTTGGCCATACTGGCTTTGACGCTGGAAAGCGAAGAGGAGGCCTGGCCCCAGTTTGGCTACTGGGACCTGGATGTCTACGATTGGGATACCGGTTCTTCCTGGACCGTTTGGCCGGAAGTCTTTATCTTAGACGAACATCCTGGGCCCCTTCAGTACACCATATCCTTTTTCTGGTCCTGGGATGGTGAGCACATCTACGTGTTCCAGGAAGATGGTGACAACCAGCAGCTCTGGGAAGTGGCTGCCGATGGCAGCGGCTCAACCCGCCTGGTTCTGCCCGACTGCGACTACGTAGCTTCCCGGCCCCTGAACTGACAAAGCAAGGGAAAAGGCAGAATCCAGCCCGCCAATGGCGGGGTTTCTCTTTGCCGCCAAGCAGGTATAAAAGCATTTTGCGGCGAAGAATTTATACAACGTCTTAGCAGCAAAGGGAAGAGACATGGAAAAAAACTATGATGTAATAATTATCGGAGCCGGCCCTGCCGGACTTTCTGCAGGCATCTATGCTTCCCGCGCCGGGTTGGAAACGCTGATTATTGAAAAAAAGATTCCCGGTGGCCAGGCGGCTATTACCGAACATCTGGAAAACTATCCAGGATATTTTCAGCAAGGCAATGGCGCCGAGTTGATGAAAAGAATGAAAGACCATGCCACCCACTATGGGTGCCTGTTTGCCAGGGATGAGGTGTTGAGCCTGGAACTGCAAGACGGGCTCAAACTGTTGCGTGGCAAAAAGCACAATTATGTCTCACGGGCAGTCATCGTAGCTGTTGGCTCAAAGCCCCGGGAACTGGGCGTGCCCGGCGAGAAAGAGTTGTCCGGCAAGGGAGTGTCCTATTGCGCCACCTGTGATGCTGACCTTTTTCAGGATCTGGAGTTGGTTGTGGTGGGCAGCGGCAATGCAGCAGTGGAAGAAGCTATCTACCTGGCTCGCTTTGCCGCCCGGGTGACGATAGTTTCCGTCCATAACAGCGGCAACCTGGATGCCGAAGGCATAACCAGCGAACGGGCCATGAAGCACCCCCGGATTGAGTTCATCTGGGAATCGGTGGTGGATGAAATCACAGGTGAGGAATCGGTGGAAGCAGTGGCAGTGAAAAACCTCAAAACCGGCAACCGCGACAGAGTCAAGGCCGACGGGGTGTTTATCTATGTTGGTTCAGTCCCCCAGACAGGGTTTTTACAGTCGGTGTTGGAGCTTTCCCACAGCGGCCACATAGAAACAGACGAAAAAATGGAAACCGGGCTGCTGGGGGTGTTTGCGGCGGGAGACGTGCGCCGCAAGCCCGTACGCCAGGTGGTTACAGCCGCTGCCGACGGAGCGGTGGCCGCGGTGGCCGCCGAGAAACACATCCGTCAACACAATTATTACCGGCAGCAAATACAGGATCGGAAAGGCCCCCTTGTTTTGCTTTTCTGGAGCCCCCTTAACCAGGACAGCATTGATCTCATCCCGGTGGTGGAAGAGTTTGCCAGGGAGCACAGCAACAAGTTTGACTTTCTCAAGGTTTGTGTCGACAGAGAGCGCCTGATTAGCGAAAAGTTTAACGTGGAAACAGTTCCCCAGCTGTTGCTGGTCAACCGGGAAGATGTTCTGACCCGGGCTTCCGGAGAGATTTCCCCGTCCCGGATGGAAGACATACTGACTATTGCCAGGAGGGAATAAAATGCTGGAGATTAACAAAGACAATTTTCAAGAGCAAGTGCTGGACAGCCCCGATTTGGTTGTGGTGGATTTTTGGAGCCCCAAGTGCGAACCCTGTATGGAGTTAAAGCCCCACTTGGAGCAACTGGCAGCCAAATACTCCCAGGTTAAGTTCTGCGAACTTAACATAATACCCAACCGGCGCACGGCGCTGAACCAAAAGGTTTTTGGTCTGCCCGCTATTGTATTTTACCGGCAGGGCAAGAAGGTGGCGGAGTTGACCCGGGAGTTTGAGATTGAGGATGTGGAGGCCAAGCTCAAAGAGCTGACGGAATAGCTGGCCCCTTTACCTTTGGATGGTAATTTGATAGTATATAGGCGAAAATAAATATCGGTCTTGGGGAGCTCCTGTAAGGGGCTGAGAAAGGGCTGTAAGCGCCTGACCCGCAACCTGATCAGGGTAATGCCTGCGTAGGGAAAGCAGTTGTATTCACAGGCATGCCTCTGGCATGCCTTGTTTGTTCCCCGGCCGAAACCCCAAGGAGGAAAACATGTCAGCTGAAAACAAGCAACACCAGTCGTTCTTTGCCGGTTTCAGGGAAAAGGTGCCCACTGTGTCCACCAGGATTATTGCTGAAGGGGGCATGATGTTGGCGCTGGCAACACTGTTGAGCTACATCAAAATCTACACAATGCCAACCGGCGGCTCTGTCACTGCCGGCAGCATGATACCGATTATTTTGCTGGCCATGGTTCGGGGGCCCGCTGTGGGCATAACGGTGGGCGTGTTGCACGGCGTGCTGAAGTTGTTGTTGGGAGGCTATGTGGTGGCGCCGATCCAGGCGTTGCTGGATTATCCACTGGCCTTTGGCGTGCTGGGCTTGGCAGGTTTTTTGTGGTACCCTTCTGTCCGCCAAAAAGCCGTCGGGTTGCTTCGCCACCTGCTTCCCTTTGCAGCTGTTTTTGTGGCCGTCGGGATGCGCTTTGTTTGCCACTACCTGGCGGGTGTATGGTTCTTCGGTGAGTTCGCTCCCGAGGGCCAGGCTGTTTGGCTTTATTCCCTGATTTACAACAGCTCCTACCTGGTTCCTGAGTTTATTATCAGCGGCCTGCTGGCTTGGATGCTGGCCCCCGCCCTGACCAGGTACATCAGCACCCGCCCCGGTTTGCGCTAATCAGTGTTGTAATATGTCGAAATTCCGCTCCCGATAATTGCGATATCTGACAGGATTTGCGCCGGCTTGTGACGAATAGTATAAGCAGAAGACGTGGGGGGAGTTTGTGAAAAGGAGTTGGCGCAATGCGTTTAAAGTTGTCCCTTGC
>PWLI01000079.1 GCA_003559415.1 Clostridiales bacterium
CGGGCACGACGGAATTCCTCCCCCGCACCCCCTCCTTCCGTCGCGCCCTCGCTTGAAAGAAGTGTGCGGCGATGCGATTAAATCTTGCCCCTGCCCCAGCCCTCCCGTGCGCGGGCAAGGCATATAGGAACTCCCTTGACTTAGAATATATCATGTGATAAGATTTTTATAAATAGTTGACTTATATACAAGGGTCGTGTATATATAAAGTATATCAAAAACTTATGGAAAAACAATCCCCAAAAAATGAACACCCGCGAGACCGTTTCAAGCGACTTGGCACAAAACGCACAAACGATGTCCTTTATCGCTTGAAAGTGCTTGGAAACTGCTCAAATAGGAGTATTTACCAATATGATGAGGGAGATATTGAAAAGATTTTTACAGAAATAGAGCGCAAAGTTAGAGAAACAAAGGCAAAATTTCATTATCCAAAAAAGAAAGGGTTTAAGCTTTAATTTACTATGTCTGATACCACAAAAAACAAGGAAATGCTCGAGAGGTTGTTGATGGTCACATCTTCCGAGGAAATTGCTTCTCTGATTGAAAGCGACGATTTTTTCAAGCCTGCAAATTGCAAGTGGGTGCCTTACGGCAGGCGCGAGAATAATGCCGGACAGGTGGAAGGTCAGATGAAAGATTCAAGCAACGCTTTTGTCGAGAAGCTCATTAACTCAATTGACGCCCTTCTTATGCGACGCTGTTACGAGGTGGAAGGAGCCGCCCCTGACAGCAGAGATCCCAAATTGCCCAAATCTCTTTCAAAAGCAATAACTCGATATTTTGGAGGTGAGGAAGAAATTAACAAAAAAAGAAGTGAGTGGGCTAAACACCACCTTTCAGTTTTAGCCGAAGGCGATAAATCAAGACCAACCCTGACAGTGATTGATCGGGGCGAGGGCCAATCACCGGATACATTACAGGAAACAATCGTCCATTTGAGCGGCAGCATCAAAAGGGGTGTCCCCTTTGTTTTCGGAAAGTATCACCAAGGAGGTTCTGCGGCTATTCGATTTTGTGGCAGTAAGGGGAAATGTTATCAATTAGTTCTATCTCGTCGGGCTGAAACTATAATTGGAAAATCAAAGGCAAATGATTGGGGCTTTACATTAGTACGACGAAACTATAAAGATAGAACTGCTTATTACGAATATTGTACTCAAGCAGACGAAAGCACATTTTCCTTTTCCTACGAGGGACCGATAAAAGTTGGGGAGCTTGAAATGAACTTCGTGGACGGTGTGCTTATCCGTCTTTATGATTATTACTTATCTAATCCGTCTAACATAACTTACGGCAGGAATTCTCTTGCCCTTGATATTGACCAAAAATTACAAAAATCTCCACTTCCAATCTTTCTTTCCGACCAACGTAGCTGGCGCGGGGATACAAAATACACCATTGCGGGCTTACTTCGCAGAATCGAAGATAATAAGAATATTGTTAATGATGACATTACGCTACGGGCAGGACTTGGCGAAATTGGCATAAGAAACATTCGTTGTATCCGCCTAAAGCACATCAGCGATGCAAAAGGTGTTGAGTCATATAAACAACAACGCGAAAAGATATTCTATGTCGAAAATGGTCTTGCTTTGGGTCAAGAGACAGAATCCTTTCTCCGAACCGTTTGCGAACTTCCTGCTCTTGCACCATATCTGCTCTGCTATGTGGATATGTCTGATATACCCGTGGAATTAGCTAACATTTTCCACGCCGGTAGGGAGGAATTTGCACACACCGATGATTACAAGATGTTGCGAGAAAGACTAAAAACATTTTTTGAAAATGAGATTTTCGGAAAGTGGGAGCAGGAATATCAAAAGAAAAGCCTCGCGCACGCAAATGAGGATAACAAAGAACTTGATAAGCTCATTGAAAAGGCCATTATTAGCGATCCCGAGTTAAAAGAATTATTGGGTATCGGGGAAGAAATTAAAATACCGGAAGGAGACGAAGATAAGAAGCAACCATATGAGGGAGAAGAACACCCAATAAAATTTGAATTGGTCGGGAAACAACCAAAAGAAGTTGATAGAAATTCCTACACAATAATTTCATTCAAAACCGAAGCGGTCGATGACCTACTAACAAGAAAAGATGCAAGGTATTATGTTGATTGGTCAAATGACACACAAATATTTGATGTTGTGCTTCGGGGAATGAATAGAGGCGTCATATCTTTCCGAGTTGACTGTAGAGATACCGCAAAGATAAATGACGAGGGCACGATAACCTTTTCCTTGCTTGGCGCAGAGGAAAACCTTAAGTTCAAGCAAGATGTTAAGCTTAAAGTAATTGAAACACCTCCTTACGCTGGCTCGGAATTCCCGACATATTTTGAACCGCAGAAGACGATTCTTAAAATTCCTCCAAAGACAACAAAGAAATTCAGCTTTATCACGGATGTAGCAAACGACTACTTTACGCGAGATGATAAAGCGGGGACGATTGAGTTTGAGCAACGTGATGATCTTGAGCTCAAGAGATTCAAATTAAAAGACGGTATACTAGAAATTAGCTTCTATACTCCAATAGAAAAACTCGGTAAAATTCCAGATTTAAGGTTCACTATTAGCAATGCAGGGGATTCCGAAAATTATAAATTCGACTTTGTTGTTCCTGTAGAAATTATATCTCCGAAGGAAAGCTCAAAGCTGAATGAACCAAAGAGAAAACTCGTTTACGAAGTCGATTGGCCAAATTACGACTGGAACGAAAATGATATAGCAAGCGTTGACTCGTCTCGCACGGAGGGGTTGATAGTGAACTTGAATGCAGATTCAAAGCCGTTAAAAGACCTAAAGAAAATGGTGGGTATTGATAAAGTAGAGAGCGCACGCGATAAATACATCGCAGATTGTTACATCTATTCCCTCTATCTTTATTTTGAGCTTAAGAACGAAGCTGAAAAAGATAAGATGTTGAGTTCAGCGATGCGTGCTATCGGAAAAGCAATGCCGAGCATGATAAGAAAAATTGTTTAGGGCTTTTCCATCACCACAATATATTCGTATTCGTAAGCCCGGGTTTTTGATGGATTATCTTTCCCGGTGAATTTTCCTGTTTCTGAATCACGCCATGGCGTAATCATTTTATTTGGAATTTCTCGTTTAATAAATTCAATTTTTTCAAAACCTGCGCGTTGCATTTGCTCCGCCGCAACTTGCGCATTTGATATCTCAACTCCCCGCAAGTTTGTGTTTCCGATGATTATGCACGCTTTGCCGCCCGGCTTGAGTATGCGATACATCTCCGCAAAAACTTTTTTCATATCCAAAAAGTAATTTCCCACGTCAATTGCAAGAGGTCTTTCGACTTGAAGCAAGTTATTAACGATCATTTCTGCAATTACACTATCAAAATCGCCGCTTTTTTCTTTTTTTGAAGTCGTGCCAATAAAGTTTCTGCGAAAGGCGATAAATTCATCGCTAAAGCGATTCCATTTCTTGAAATGTTTTGGATCATCGCCAAACCAAAGCAATGAAAGCTGATGGAGGTCGGCATATTCATACGAGGTGACATAGGGCGGTGAAGTAATGATTAAGTCAATAGAGCTAGAATTAAGGGGCAGTTTTTTTGTGGAGTCTCTACGATACATTTTCGCAGAAACATTTTCGTATCCGGACTCTGCAAGCTCTGAATAAAATTGTTCGTTCTTTTTTATCATTGAGTTAAGATGTCGCAAAAAAGATTCCAACGGATTAGGAATCTCTTTATTTTTGTCGATCGTTGGCTTAATGCTTTTCATGAGCCAATGTGAGCAATTTTTTAGATTATGAGAAAAAGCGCAAAGAAAAAAGCGGCGAGTATTGTAATCCTTTATTTTTTTGATAGCGAAATAAATTCTGTCCAGTTCGAGAACTATTTCCTCGTCAAACCAATACCCGATTCTCTCGTGCCGGTTTGAAAAGTTTGGAGTTGTCGTTTCGTAATATTGTAAGAATTTATTTCGGTTGTTTAAAAGTGTTCGCGGATTTATAGGAGTAGTCTTTGTTTGTGTGATAAGTTTTGCGACGGGATTTATATCAAATCCAATACTCTCGTGCCCTAGTAATTTTGCTTCAACAAGAGTTGTGCCACATCCTCCGAATGGATCGCAAACAATCTGTGTATTGTCCGGGGCGTAATCTTTGATAAGTTTTTTAACAATTTGCGGAATAAATTTTGCCGGATAGCGATGATACGCGTGAGTAAAGGCAGTTGTTTGCAATCTTCCGGCATCTCGAAAAGACCACTCCTCTTGTGGTTCAAGCGTTCTAAATGTGTTTTGTATAGATGTTGCTACAGGTTGCATATATTGTTATTACCATTATAACATATTCTCCGGTTGTGGACAAAATAAAAATTTATATTCTCACCACCGCACACTTCTTTCAAGCGAGGGCGCGACGGAAGGAGGGGGTGCGGGGGAGGAATTCCGTCGTGCCCGAGCGGAAAAGCCCCGCCGCCTGCCTGAATCCTTGAGGGCAGGACAAGCGAGTAGAAACATTTTCTTTTCCTTAATTGAAAAAAAATCAGGGGGGCGCAAAAAAGAAAATTGTAAAGAAAATGTTTCTGCAAGCTTGCCGCCGGAGCGAAGCGGAGGCGGGCGGCGGGGCGATACTTCAGAATTCGCTGTCCGGATTCTCGCGGAAAAAAGTTCGGATTTCGTTCAGCGTTCGGAGCAGTCAACATTTTTTATCGAGAGACCGATTTCCCTCATATTTTTGAGAGGTTCGATAAAATCTAAATCCATACCCATCTAGTACACTCGAACTTTATTCGGGAAAAAAGAATCGCCAAAAAGCGATTTTTTCTGTTAAAATAAGAATATAGATAAGTAAACTAATTTATTTCATTTATGAACATATCTAAAGAAAAAGAGGCATATATTACACATTATAATTATGCCGAATGTTTGGCAGATTTAATAAATAATTCTTCGCTTAATTGCAGTTTAAAACTTAATCAAAAAAAGTTGCCAGACCTAAAAGAAAAAGAAAATTTAATAAATCTCACAAAAAAATCTCTCGAAGACGAATATAAAATTGTTAAAATAGACAAAGAGTATTCTTATGCTTCAACGTCTTGGCTACCGATTAAGTCATATTATTTAATATTTAATCAGCTTTTAACTATTGAGTATATTATTAAAATTCAGAAGAATGTTTTTAAAAGTAAGCATTGTAATTATATAGAAGAGTTTACAAGAAAATTAGCTAATGGCGATATTAGTTTTAGTGAACCTATATTAAATACAATTTATTCTGGGTCTTTGTTTGAATGTCACGATGTTTCAGGGGCAAATTTAAGTAGAAGGATCAGTAAGAATAGAATGTATAAATTGGCAATGGCAAAAGCATCTGACTATAAATTAACTAACTGGAAAAGAAAAGAGCGTATAGAAAATTTCAAAAAGAAAAAAGATCAAGAAAAGAAGAAAGAATATTTAAAGACTTTTAAATTTTCTATTTTCGAGTTTCCTTATTATATGCGTATTAGATCCAATTATAGAGATTTTGCATTTATTGATGGAGTATCAATTAGTGAAACAGCCGCTTATTTTGAACGCTATTACCAATTCACTATGGGGTTCTATAATCAACTAAATAAACTTCAAATTTCTTTAATAAAAATGAGGGGCTAATTATTATTTATAATAAAAAAACTCCCATTGAGGAAGTTTTTTTAATCTTATTTCTTTTCTACGTGGACTAGCTTATTCTTGACTATCAATTTAGTTTTCAGGCAACCGAGCAATTCCCGTTTCTCAATAATAGTTCCTTCTTTCAAAAGATATTTTGCATAGGTTTTAATATCAATCTTCTCTTCCGGCAATTTTTCATTTTCTTTAATATCTAAAACAAACTTTCGGAATCTATTATATCTTTCTAGCTCTCTTTCGAGCTTATCACGCACACCAAGTTCATTTACGCTTAATTTATCAATGATAACTGTTAATTGATTAATTAATTCTTCTTCTCTAACATAGCCACCTTTGCAATTAAGATCACGGCCACGAGTGCATCCATAATAAACATAGCGATGAACATTACCATTTTTCTGTTTTTTGAATTTTTCCTCAGCTGTAATGCCAGAACCACATAAACCGCAAGTAATTAATTTAGTAAAAGCAAATTCTCTGTTTTCTCTTTTAATCAGGGCTTTTTTTAATTGTTCTTGAACCTTATCAAATATCTCTTTATTAATAAGAGGCTTATGTTTTCCGGTATACCAATTACCGCTTCCTCGAGGATATTCAAAAACACCGCAGTAAAAAGAATTCTGCAAAATTGTATAGATATTGCTTAAAGAAAGATGATGATCGCTTTTGGTTTTAAAGTTCAATTCAAATCTAAGCCAGTGATAAAGTTTTCTGCCTGACCATTTTTCATAAACCACTCTTTCAAACATTTTTTTAATGATTGGAGCTCTTTCTAAATCAACTAGAACATGTCCTTTTCGATCAATTCTTTTTTCGTTTAAATATCCGGTTGGAGCATTTCCTGGCCACAATCCCATCTCTACCCTCATCCTTAATCCTCTTTTTACATTCAAGCTTTTATTGTCGTTTTCCAACTTGGCTTGAGAGCAGAGAATCATTAAGAGAAATTTTTCATTAGGAGAATTAGTAAAGCGTTGTCCATAAGTTTTTATTTCAGTAAGTAATCCTTGATCCATTAAATCAACCAGGGAACCCAAATCACCGGCATTTCTACTTAATCTATCCGGGGCCCAGGTCAAAATACCGTTATATCTTCCTATTCTTATATCTTTTAAGATTTCATTAAAAACCGGACGCTGTCCTGAATCTTTTGCTGAGTGAGATTCTCTGCGTATATCAATAATTTCTACTCCTTCTTTTTCAGCTATTTGAAGCATTTCTTTTATTTGAGAATCTATAGAAAGGGCCTGTTTTTCATCTGACTCACTTGATTTTCTAGCATAAAGGCAATACTTTAGGTTAGGAATAATTGTACTAGAGGGTTGCGGGTTGTTAAATTGTCTTATTATTTGTTCCATATTTGTATTGATTAGTTGATAATTATCGACCTTTCAATACAAAGGAATGACACAACCATCCCAGAGAGTCCAGGTCCTATGTTGTTAGTAATTCAAAGGCGTAAACCTTTTAAAAATGAATGCAAACTCTTTGATTTTTAGAGAAAAAAGAGATATGGTAAAGAAAGATATTGGTTTTTTATAATAAAGTCATTTTATTAATAATGGGAAAACTAAAAGACATTCCAAAAATTGATAGGCCACGGGAGCGGTTTTTGAAAAAGGGACCGGAGGCACTTTCAAAAAGTGATCTTTTGGCGATTTTACTTGGTAGCGGAATAAAGGGCACCAATGTTCAAGAGTTATCACAGCAAATAATTAGAAAATTTGGGAAAAATTTTCTCAATATTACAGTTGGCGATTTGAAAAAGGTTCCTGGCATAGGTCCCGCAAAAGCACTTCAAATTGCGTCAGCAATTTCACTTGTTAAAAGATTTTATACCGATGACCAGATTGGTGAAGTAAAAATCTCTAGCTCTCAAGATGTAATTTCGCTTACTTATGACTTAAGAGACAAGAAAAAAGAACATCTGGTGTGTTTATACCTTAATGCTCGGAATATTTTGCTAAAAAAAGAAATTGTTAGTGTTGGGCTTCTTAATAAAGCCCTCTTACATCCACGAGAGATTTTTTATCCTGCAACCGAATTAAATGCTGCCAGTATTATACTTGTTCATAATCATCCTTCTGGTGATTTTACTCCCAGTGATAAGGATGTCCAAATTGTCGAGAAGATTGCGCAAGCCGGAGAAATAATGGGTATTCCAGTGGTTGATTTTGTCATTATCTCACAAAAGGGAGAGTTTAGCTTCTATGAGAAATTACAAAATCAAAACAGGGGTTTTGATTATGTTGCAGATGGAGTTCAGAGAACGCTTTTTGATTTGTTAGGAATTGAAAAACCAACATATGGAATATCAGCTGAGAAAATACAAGAAACATACATACATATTCCTCAAATAAAGAAAAACCATTTTCAACTTCATAATCGAAGGTATATCGGCAACAAATACAAATTAATTGATTGGATTTTTTCAATTTTGGATAAAGAATGTAAAGGAAAATCTTTTACTGATATTTTTGCTGGGACAGGCGTTGTTGGTGCTGTCGCAAGTAAACATTTTGACGAAGTCATCCTGAACGATTTTTTACACTCAAATTACGCAATTTATAAAGCTTTTTTCGACAAAGGAAATTGGAGCCCAGAAAAAATTAGCAGTGCTATAAAGAGCTACAATAATACTAATGGAGAAGATTTGAACGACAATTATTTTTCAATGAATTTCGGTGGAAAATATTTTTCAACGAATTCTGCAAAAATCATTGGGTTTGTTCGAGAAAATATTGAAGAGAACAGAGAAAAACTCACAGATCGAGAATACAATATGCTTATTTCATCTCTTCTTTATTCTGTTGATAAGATAGCGAATACTGTAGGGCATTATGACGCATACTTCAAAAAAGAAGCTGTAAACGATAATTTTTTTATGCGACCCATAGATCCTATTGAGGTTAAAGAAGTTTCGATATTTAGAGAAGACGCTAACCATTTAGCGAGAAAGATTCAGACGGATGTTGCTTACATTGACCCTCCGTATAATTCTAGACAGTACAGCAGGTTTTATCATGTTTTAGAAACACTTACGAAATGGGATAAACCAAAGTTGCACGGAGTTGCACTAAAGCCTGAACCAGAAAACATGAGTGATTATTGCCGTGTCAGCGCGAAGGATCGATTCGCTGAACTAGTGAATGACATTAAGGCAAGATATCTTGTTGTTTCATACAACAATACCTACGATTCAAAGAGTAATTCATCGCAAAATAAAATTACCCTTGAACAAA
>PWLI01000114.1 GCA_003559415.1 Clostridiales bacterium
AAGATTAAAGAAGATCTGGATACAGCTATTGTGCTCATCACCCACGACTTGGGCGTTATTGCCGAGATGGTGGACAGGGTTGTTGTCATGTATGCCGGTAAGATTGTTGAAGAAGCTTCGGTGTTTGATCTCTTCAAAGACCCCAAGCATCCTTACACCGAAGGCTTGTTGAATTCCATTCCTCGCCTGGATGTACCGAAAAAACGCCTTGAGCCCATCGAGGGTGTTGTCCCCAACCCCCTGGAGATGCCCAAGGGTTGCCGCTTCCATCCCCGGTGCCCCTATGTGATGGATGTTTGTAAAGAACAAATCCCCGAACTGAAAAAACTTGGCACTGACCGCAAGGTCAGCTGCTGGTTGCGCTAAGGAGGTGGCATAAATGGCTGAAGTGGCAAAGAAAAAAGGTGCTGTTGAAAAGATTGACATGGCGCCGGATGTGCTGCTCCGTATTCAAGACCTGGTTAAACACTTTCCCATCACCGGTGGTATCTTCTCCCGGGTGCTGGCCCATGTTAAAGCTGTTGACGGAATAAGTTTTGACATCAAAAAAGGTGAAACCCTGGGCTTGGTTGGCGAGTCTGGTTGCGGAAAAACTACAGCTGGCAAGACCATTCTCCGCCTGGAAGAACCCACCTCTGGATCCGCTTTCTTTGAAGGGGAAGACATCTTCAAATACGACCGGGAACAAATGCGCCGGGTCCGCAGAAACATGCAGATTGTTTTCCAGGATCCATACTCTTCCCTGAACCCCCGTATGACTGTGGGAGACATCGTTGGCGAACCGTTGGAAATCCATAATGTTGCCCGGGGCATCAAAAAATTCCAGCGGGTTCAGGAATTGTTGGATGTTGTCGGGCTCAGCCCCTACCACATCCGTCGCTATCCCCACGAGTTCAGCGGTGGCCAGCGCCAGCGTATCGGCGTGGCCCGGGCTTTGGCCCTTAACCCCAAGATCATCATCCTGGACGAGCCGGTTTCTGCGCTGGACGTTTCCATTCAGTCCCAGATAATTAACCTGTTGGAGGATCTCCAGGAAGAGTTTGACCTGACCTACCTGTTCATTGCTCACGACCTCAGCGTTGTCAAGCATATTAGTGACAGAGTAGGGGTTATGTACCTGGGTGCCTTGGTTGAGATGGCTGACAAGGATGCCATGTATGAGAATCCCCAGCATCCCTATACCCAGGCACTGATGTCTGCTGTTCCTGTGCCCAACCCGGAAATCAGGAAGGATAAAATCTTGCTGGAAGGCGATGTTCCCAGCCCGATTAATCCTCCGTCCGGTTGTCGGTTCCATACCCGTTGCCGCTACAAGATGAGCATCTGCGACAAGGAAATTCCTGAGTTCAAAGACATTGGTAACGAGCATTACGTAGCCTGCCATTTGATGGATAAGAAGAAGTAGTTTGTAGGTGGAGCCCTTGGGCTCCACCTTAACCAAATCTTTGCATATTGTGTTAGAGATGCCTGCCCCGGGTTGCTAAGTGGCATTTGCCGCTGTTTTTGCTCGGGCAGGCTTTTTCCAACCATGATAACCTCAAGGGAGGTAGCCGCAGTGAAAAAAACCACGATTGCAGTTTTAGTCGCCCTGGCAATGTTGTGGATAGTTGCCCCCGGTGCTGCGGATACCTCTGCATCTGCCGGCCAGGCACTTTCCCAGTCGATAGACGGTTGGTTTGACGTTCAGCATGGGCAATCCCGCGGCCGGCAAACTCTGTGGCAGGACATTACAGAGCAGCGCCTGGCACCGCCGCCCTGGTTTCCCCTGTACTATGACGTCATTGCCGGCAAGCCCCTGTTCATTCTCGATGTGCCTTCCCACACCCTGCTGTCGGTGGAAATTGATGCCCTGGAAAAATATGTTGCCAACGGTGGAGTGTTGCTGGTAATGAACTCCTGGAGCTCCCACAGTGCAGGAGTGACCAACCTTGATCAGCTGGTAAGCCGCTTTGGCGCCACTCTCAACCACGATATAATGGTCAGGACTGATGAAGATGCGGGACGTCCTTCCCGGGTAAGTTCCAGTTTCAACACGCTGAGACACAATATTTGGTTCGATATCCAGGGCCTGGACATTGAGTTGGGCCCCCTGGGAGCCAACGAGCTTGGAACCTTCACCCTGGAAGGGGAATGGGAAATTCAGGCCATACTCAGGGGAGATGTGGCCCGGCATCAGGCGGAAAGCCGGGTGGTGGGAGATGAATTGCCCCTGGGAAACCCGGTTGTTTTTGCCGGCCGCAGTTTTGGCCATGGTGCGGTGATAATGTTTTCCAACCCTCTGGATTGGCAACGTCCAGCGGCTGCAGTGTTGGTTAACGAAATGCTGGATTGGGCTCAACAGCAAGCTTCCCCGGAAAACCTGCTCAATGCCCAACAGCAGGAGGCCTGGCAGGCGATATTTGACCTGCAGCTGTCAGTGGAAGAACTTTACTGGGACTATCCCACCGGCTTGGCTGCCGACCGTGTGGAAAGGGCATGGACTGCCTATGTAGATGGCGACTACCCCCAAGCCCTGTCCTTGGCTGTCGAAGGCCAACAGTCGTTGGAGCGGCCGTTCCGGCCGCTGCCCTCCCGCTGGTTGCTGGGTTTTTTGGCGCTGCTGTTGCTTGTTGCTGGCTATGCCCGGGATCATCTTGCTCCCTGGCAGGGGCGCCTGATTGTCGCTGCCGGCATCGCTGTTTTTGCCGGGGTGCTGGCCTATATCTTAAGCATGTCTGTGGTGTCCACCGGTCAGATGCTGGATTTCCTCACCCGAGTGTTTTTCATTCTGGCTGCCTTTGGCCTGTCCATTATTACCCGGGGAATGGATTGGGGCAAATGGCTGCTGCGCATTGCTATTTTGGGCCTGGCTCTGAGCATGACCTATGTTGATGCCATACCCAATCCCCAGACCCAGGATCGCTCCTACCTGGAGCATAACCTGTTCAACCCCGACAGTGCCCCTGTGCGTCTGTTGGCCCAGGAGTTCAGGCAGCGGGATGAGGCCGGTGAAGTGGAAGAGATGCCCTACTATGTAGAGGATTTTATCTTCCGACGGGTAAGATACCGCACTGAAGAAGTGGACTTGCACATGAGCCCGGTGGAAACGCTGCGCCACATGGAGGAAGACTGTGACGGCATAGCCATCCTCACCGCCTCCATACTGGACAACCTGGGGTATCGTGCTTCGGTGGCGGTTAATCACCGTCACGCCTGGGTTGAGGCAGAGTCAGTGATGACATACCGGCTGCATGCCCCTCAGCGCCTGATTCTCTATGCTTTTGACGCGGACGGGTACATCAGGCTCAATGTCACTGACACCATAATTCAGTTTATACGCAAGATGTATACCGGTCCGATCTTCCTCAGCTTCATGCTGATATACTGGCCCAAGAAAATTGATAAGGTGTTTTTCAGTGATGTGTTCATTCTTTTGGTGCTGTCGCTGTTGATTGTGTCAATTCCCCTGGGGTTGGCAAACATCAATGGCCTGTACATCTACCTGGTATTCCCCTTCTACTATTTCCTGGTGCGCCTGATGTTGGGCTGGCTGCGCCAGACATATGAGGTAAAAATACGGGTTGTGGCTGCACTTATGCTGTTGGGCACGCTGATATTTGGTATAATTACACTGGTATCACTGATACTGGTTATGGGTGGCGCAGGCAACTACCTGGTAATGGTGCTGCTGATGCTGCCGCTGCTGGCGCTGATGGCCGTTGCCAGCCATGGGTACTACTTTGACTACATTGAACATGAGCTGCGGCTGGTGGGTGCCGTTGTCAAAGGCAAGAAGCTCACCGAAGCATATGAAACTACGGAGGGATAACCATGGAAGAACGAGGCAGAAAGAAACCAATCGTCGACCCCCACTCGGGTGAGTTGCACAAGCCCAAGCAGCATCCTGAGTATCCGGTGGAGAATCCAGAGTTTTCCTGGAAAGAAGGTATTGCCCTTGTTTTTGCCACCTTCCGGGCGCTGCTTCCGTCAATCCTGATGTTCCTCCTGCCGTTGGTGCTGTTGATGATTCTGCTGTTTTGGCTCTTCCCCGACCCTGCTCTTTAGTCAACGTTGACAGCGTTTTTGATTCTGCGTATAATAGTGTTTGTTGAGAGCGAGAGTGCTGGAATTGGCAGACAGGCACGGTTGAGGGCCGTGTGACAACAGTCGTGTGGGTTCAAGTCCCACCTCTCGCACCAAAAAAACAACCCCGGAAACGGGGTTTTTTGCTGGGGGTTGTTGCGCTTGACGCTCCAGATACCCCTGTGTATAATAGATTGTGCTGGAGCTGTGGTGTAGAGGCCTAACATGCCTGCCTGTCACGCAGGAGATCGCGGGTTCGAATCCCGTCAGCTCCGCCAGCCGCGGTAGCTCAGTCGGTAGAGCAGTGGACTGAAAATCCACGTGTCGGCAGTTCAATTCTGCCCTGCGGCACCATTGCGGAAGTGGCTCAGTGGTAGAGCATCGCCTTGCCAAGGCGAAAGTCGCGGGTTCGAATCCCGTCTTCCGCTCCAAAGAGGCGGCATAGCCAAGTGGTAAGGCAGAGGACTGCAAATCCTTTATCCCCAGTTCGAGTCTGGGTGCCGCCTCCATTTTTTTATCTGTGCCGGGGTGGCGGAACAGGTAGACGCAAGGGACTTAAAATCCCTCGGGCCAACAGCCCGTACCGGTTCGATTCCGGTCTCCGGCACCACGCAAAGAAAGAAGGCGAAATGCGCCTTCTTTTTTGTTTGTCTTGACTTTCTGAGACGTATGTCCTTCTATGGCGTTGGGGAATTTTAAAAAAAGTTGCTGGAAAGTGTAACCTTTTGGTATGCTTTTTATACATATATACAAGGGACTGCTAACAAGCAGTGATGATTTTGCCCAGAAGAAAAAACATGGAGGTGATGATTTTGTCCAGAAAGCTAGCTCCTTTGTTGTGGAGTTTACTGTTGCTGGTTGTAATCTTTTTAACCGTAAAGATGATTCCGCACTATAGCGGGATGTTTAACTTTGCCGGCGCTTCAGCAGGTGCGTTGTTGTTTGGTTTCATTGGCTTGGTTCCGGGCTTACTGCTGGGGGCTGAGCGGATTGTGTTTCCGCAAGCGTCCGGATCGTGGCATTTCAATGTCAGCAGATTTGTTGCTTCAGCCTTGCCACTGGCAGTTATCGGCGTGCTGGCTGTGCTGGGGTTGCTTTCTGTTGCTATGTGGCATGCCCATGTGTCCTTTTTCGCGGGCATAGGTATAGGGTATGTGCTGACAAGCTCACTGACCAGGGGGCCGGCGAAACAGGCAAGGTTTTTTTCCTGGTTCGCTTGGTCGGCAATTTTGGCACTTGTACTCTATGGCATGTTTCGGCTCAATGCACATCTCAGCGTAACATCACCCCAGGTGCTGCCTGAGGAGATTGCCGGCTTGATTTTCGGCTTGCTGCTTGGTTTGGAGCGTGTATTATTTGGTAAGCCAGATGGTGGCTGGCAGTTCAACTATGTTCGCCTGCTGCTGGCAGCATTACCCTTGGTGCTTGTGTTGCTCTATGCATTGGAGTTGCTGCCCATTGCCCAGACATGGCTGGCTGATAATCTGGAGGCACGTTTAGTAAAGACTCTAGTTTCTGTCGTCTTGGGCTATGTGTTAATCACATCGCTGGAAAGAAAATGATGTTTCAGAGCCCTTCAGTAAAAGCAGTGTAATTGGAATCTTGGTAATGTATTGCTCAGTAGAGAGCCCTACAATGTAATGGAGGTGACTGGTATGAATGTGTGGATCGTTGGCAATGTTCTTCCTCCTCCCACCTGGCACCTGAATTTCTTCGATCCACCCTTTGTTGCATTGTTTTTGGGCTTCAATTTGCTTGTTGACAGCATCGTTCTATTGGCCTGTATACTTATCTTTCAGGCCAGCCGTGTTACAGGCATCAAAGCTCCCATTATCTTCCTCCGGGCGATTTTGCCGGTGTGGGTTTTGGGGTTTGTGGCCGATTTCATCGCCAGCATTCCACTATGGGCGATTAATCGTTCTGACTACCTGCACAATGCTTTGCCCTTAGACTTTCTGGTCATTTTGGACAGTCCTACCAGTCATCCGGGGGCTTTGGCCACAGTCTTGGTTTTGATTGCTGTTGCAGGGGCGCTTATCTACGTATTCAACTACCATATATCCTTCTACTTCATAAAGGATTTGCAGCTGAAAAAGAAGATGGCTCTGTCTTTGGCTGTTGTTACAGCCCCGTGGTTTATGTTGGTATCATGGCACTGGTTGTATCGTCTGATTATGCATGGAGTTTGGTGACTGAAGTTGCATGGAATCGTGGGACAAAAAACAGGCCGGGTTTTCCCGGCCTGTTTGCTTGTTGGTGACTAAAGGATAAAGGAGAAGATTACTGTCAGCCCCACCATCAGGACGTTGCCGTAACTGTGCATTATCATGGGGTAGTACATGCTGCCGGTTTTTTCGTAGCATATTCCGTAGAACAGTCCCAACACAAAGGCAAAGATTACCTGGAAGGGGATGTAGGTCACTTCGAAGGGGGCGAAGGTAAACCGCATGTGGGCCAGGCCGAATATAACGGCGGCAATTATATTGGCATAGCTGAGCTTGCCTTTGAAGAGGCCGCCGGAAACCATCAGGCCCAGCATGGTCATGGCAAAAGCCCGGAAAATCAGCTCTTCAGAGGGCCCGGACAGCAACAGCTGGAATCCCAGGTAACCGCCAATGTTGCCCCCGGTCAGGGGGAACTGGAAATGCTGGAAGGAATTGGTGAGAATGGTTGTTGCATAGGCGCCGGCAGTGTAGAGGGTGAAGAAGAGGATAAACAAGAGGACATGTTTTTTGCCGGCGGCTTTGTCGCCCCAGCTAAACCCGAACTGCAGTGGCTTGAATTGCTTAATAACAAAGATTAGGACGAGAACAATCAGTGCCTGGACTATGTGACGGACGGATATCCAGGCCCAGGATCCGTCAGGGTCGATGGCGCCGTATTCAAACAGGTTGGCAACCATGGCAGCCAGCCGGGGCACGCCCAGCAACAGCAAAGTGATGAAAACCACCCAGAGAACAGTCAACAAGCCTTTTTTCATTTCTGCCTCCCCACACAGTTTCTTGGTAAAATTATACTACAGGGCGGGTTGCCGGGAAACAACAATTTTTTCCAAATGCTCCGGTATGTTATAATGACAAAAAGGGGGTGTTGGGTTGGACAAGCGGCATATAGTAATTGGCGACAGGGTCAATTCATCCCTGGTGGTGCTTCGCGAGGGTGTTATAGTAGTAGACACTTCAGTGGATGAAGAGACGGCTTTCAAGCTTCACGCTGAGGCCATCGGTTCAGGGAAGATGCTGTACGTTATTAACACCCACGAACATGGTGACCACTTGGCGGGCAACGGCCTGTTTGAGTGCCCGATAATCAGCTCGGCGGTGGCCCGGGAGCAGATGCTGGCTGGCAACAAGCCACCTGCTCTGCCCAAGCTGGTGTTCAGCGACCGTATGGAGTTGTTCCTCAGCGAGCAGGTTGTGTTGCAGCACTTTGGCGGCCATTGCCCCGGCGCTGCTGTGGTTTACTTCCCGGAACGGCGCCTGCTGTTTACCGGTGATTTGGTTTTCGCCGGCCGGATGCCCTACATGGGCCAGGCGGTATTTAAAACCTGGTTGGCGGCTCTGGAAGAATTGGAGCGCTGGGACGTGGAACAGGTAGTGCCCGGACATGGAGACCAGGGCGGGATTGAATTGCTGGCCAATCAACGGCGCTGGCTGGAGGTCTTTATTGAGCGGATTTTAGGCTGTTCGATGAAGGGGCAATCCCGGCAGGAGATGTTGGATCAGGTGCTGAGTCTCCACGAAGTGCCGGAACGGTGGCACTCCATGGTTGAGCAAGCCATTGACCGGATAATAAAAGAATACAAGTAGCAACTGAAATGCCACCCTGAGGTGGCATTTTTGCTTCATTGGTTGTTACTTGTATCTTCGCCGTTTTGTGACCAATCTACCAATCCGTCGAACAGGGTGGCCTGTCCTGACAGCTGTCGGCAGGCTTCCTGATAGTACTCCCGGTCAATTTCAAACCCGGCGAAGTTTACGCCCAACTGCACGCAGGCCAGGGCGGTGTTGCCGATGCCCATGAAAGGATCCAGCACCAGCCCGGCTTTTTTCATGCCGTGGAGGCGGATGCACATCTCAGCAAGCTGGGGCGGGAAACTGGCGGGGTGGGGGCGTTGGTCCTGGCTGCTGTGGATGGTCCGGTAGGGAATGTACCAGGTGTTTCCCCGGCAGCGCAGACCCTGTTTTGCGCCTGCCCAGCGTTCAATGTTGGACTTGTCCTTGTAGGGCACGCCAATGGCCAACCGGTCCAACTCCACGTTGCCGTCCTTGCTGAAGTGGAAGATATACTCATGGGTGTCGTTTACAAACCGTTTGCTGTTTATTGGCTTGTAGTGCCCGACGCTGATGGCGGTTTCCTGGCCATAGCTGTCACTTTCGATGTATATGGACTTGACCCAGTGAAACACATTTTGCAGCGTAAAATAGCGCTGCAACCGTTTGGCCACATCAAAGGGCACCCAGGGGTCAGATGGCTTGGACCCGATGTTGAGAAATAGCGAACCACTGTCGGAAAGGGCGTCGCTGCACACTTGTGCCCATCGGCCAATCCAGTTCAGGTAATCCTCCCGGGATATTTTGTCATCATAACTGTTGTAGGTGGTGCCGATGTTGTAGGGGGGAGAAGTGACCAACACATCAACCTGCCCCGGCTCCAGCCGGGCAGGCATGCCGGCAATGCAATCTTCCATATAGAGCTGGACATTGACGTTGTTGACGGTAAGCTTCATGGCCCCACTCCTTACCGGTTATATTGATTATTTCACCACCGGGACGGCCTTTCCTGCTGCTGTACAGCAA